>DBNU01000091.1 GCA_002299125.1 Proteobacteria bacterium UBA664 | reverse complement strand
AGCGGAGCTGCGATCCGGCTCGGCCGCGGCCGCGTGCAGCAGGGGAGTCGCACCTGGGCGCAGATCACTGCCCACTGCGCGCGGCTGGGACCCACCCTGCGCTTCGGCCTGCCCCTGCTGCCGTGCCTGGCCGTGCTCGCCGGTGCCGGCCTCACCGGGCATCTGACGGTGGCGCTGGCCGTGGGCACGCTGCTCGCGTTCTACCTCTGCGCCGTGGCCCTGACCAGCGGCGAGACGCACCGCCTCGAGCGCATGGGCGTACTGGCCACAGAGCTCGCGCGGGGCGATCTGGCCGGCGCACTGCCGATCCTCGACGACAGTCCTGCGAGCCGCATCGGCAATCAGCTCGTCATCGTGCGCAACCGGCTGCTCGAGATCACGCATTCGCTGGCCCAGGGCGGGCGCCGGCTCGACGAGTCCGCGCGGGGTCTCGCGGCCTCGGCCGCGCACACCCTCGATACCGGTCAGGCGCAGTCCGATGCCACGGTCAAGGTCGCGGCTGCGGTGGAGGAGTTCTCCGTCTCCATCGAAGAGCTGAAGAGTCATGCCGGATCGGTGCAGACTGCCGCCACCGCCGCGGATGAGGCGGCAACCGCCGGTGCGGCCACTACCCAGCACATCGTGCGCGACATCGGACAGGCAGCGACTTCAGTGACCGAGGCCGCCGCCGGCATTCGCGAACTCGAGAAGATCTCGGGCGAGATCGGGCAGATCGTGGTGACCATCAAGGACATCGCCGATCAGACCAATCTGCTGGCACTCAACGCCGCAATCGAGGCGGCGCGCGCCGGGCAACAGGGCCGTGGCTTCGCCGTCGTGGCCGACGAGGTGCGCAAGCTCGCCGAAGGGACGGCGGAATCGACCACCCGCATCGCCACCATGGTCGAGGGTATCCAGCGGCGCACCCGCGCCGCGGCCGGCGACATGCAGGCCGTGGTCACGCAGGTCGAGAGCGGTGTGCAAAGCGCGCAGGTGCTGGGCGATTCCATCTCCGGGATCCGCGACAAGGCGAACCGGGTGGCGAGTGCCGTGGTGGAGATCCGCCACGCCCTGCAGGAGCAGGCGAGCGCGGCACGAGAGATCGCCCAGCAGGTCGAACACATCGCACAGATGAGCGAAGAGAACGCAACCGCCGCACGTGAGACGCAGGCCGCCGGCCAGAACGCAGCGACCGGGCTCATCGGCCAGCGCATGAAGGACCTTGCCGCGGGTTTCGGCGTCGGCTGAACCAGGGGCTTCAGCGGCGCTCGGCGCGAAGGCGGACATCCGGCCAATCGGCGGCGGTCGCAGCCGGTCGGCGAGCAATCAGGATCAGGCCTCCATTAACGCCCTCACGGCCGCACCCGCTGGACGGGACATGGATGCCCGGAAGCGCAGCGCGCTGTGGACCCGCACCGGGAGGGCCTTTGCGGATCTGGACCGGGGTATGGACGAACCTCGTGGCGAGTCGATACTCACAGTCACCTATTCGGTGTCACCCGGAGGGGCTGCCATGAGCAACAAGTCCACCAAGGTGACCGGCACGACCGTCACCGTCGAGCGCAGCGGCGCGCGCTCGGTCGATCTCAGCCGCCTGCTGGCCACTGAGGGAGCGAAGCGACAACTGTTGGCAATGAACCAGATCCAGCGGCGGATCTCCGGGCAGCCCGACGTGGCTGGGGGCGTGACGCGCAAGTAACGGCTACCTCGGCGGGGCTCGTCCGGCGTGCCGTTCAACCTCCTGCTGCTGCCGCTGCTCGGCGGCTGCCTGCTCGTTTCCGGCACTCACCTGTTGGCATTCAGGGCGGCAAAGCAGTCAGGCGAGCGCTTGATCTTCGCTGCGGCCTCCGTCGCCGTCGTCCTGCTGGTCTGCGCGCGAATCGTCACGCTGCTCTTGCTGGAGCACTGTCCCCACACCGGGACGCTTTGGCGTTGGCTGGCCCCTTGGGATTACTCGGGGACGGCGACGGGAGCGCTCTTGCTTGGCGTGTTCGCCCCGCAGGTGATCAATCGTATCGTGGGTCTGGAGGAGGCGAGTCGGCGCGCGGTGCAGGAGCACGGTGACGGCCTGGATCGGTTGCTCTTCGAGGCGACCGAAAGGGAGATCCAGCTAGTAGTCACCCTTGCGACCGGAAAGGTTTATGCCGGCTGGCTGGACTGGACGCCACCGAACCCCGGGGCCGCTGACGCCTACCTGCGGATCCTGCCGACCATGAGCGGCTATCGAACGCTCGATCACCGGATCCAATGGACCACATTCTATCAAGCCGTCTACCTCGCTCTTGGCCCCGACACGGCTGAGCCAGACCTTCAGGCGTTCACGAAGGTAATCCCGATCAACCAAATAGTGACTGCCGGGCTGTTCGACCCTGAGACCTACGACCGCTTCAACCCGGGCGATCAATCCACCGCGGCCTCGCCAGGCGCTGAGCACACAGGCATCTGAGCCCAGGAGGTCGGGCAGGCGCGGCCCGTTGTTGCGCCCGAGTACGGGCGGGGCGCGGATCGGCTCAAGGCGAAGCACGCTCTGGGGCGGACCGTCTCGGCTGCACGCTGGCGTGATGAATGGTGGCGGAGAGGGTGGGATTCGAACCCACGTGCCCCTTTCGAGGCTCAACCGATTTCGAGTCGGTGCCGTTATGACCGCTTCGGTACCTCTCCGCGAGGGCCATAAGTTTACTCCGGCCTGGCTGCGGGCACCACAACGCTACTCCGGGATCCGGCCCCAGGGGATGTCGTCAGCATCCACGGCCAGTTCGACCAGCAGATCGACGTCACCACCGCGCAGAACGTCGTCAAGGCGAGAACCGAACAATCGCACCTGCGCCCCGGGCCCGCCGAGGTCACCGACCACCCGTACGATGGCCTGGCGGTGTTGCTCCGTTCAACCTCATTGACCGCGATCCCCACTACGCCCCTCAGGCGCTGTCCCGTCTGCCGAGCTCGGCCTGAAGCCCCTCGATCTGCTCCGCCGTCAGCCGTGCGGCCACGCGGGCCAGATGCGCAGAGGCCCGCTCATCGCCTCCCCGCTCGGCCTGTGCCAGACAGCGGTAGGCCGCGAGCAGGTCACGCGGCCCGCCTTCACCACTGGCGTGCAGTACCCCGAGTGCGTAGAGGGCGTTCGCATTGCCCTCGGCAGCCGCACGCTGCAACCAGGCGCGGGCGGCCACGGCACCTGCCTGAGATTCCTCGGAGCGTTCGAGCAGGGCGAGCCCGTGGCGGTACTGGGCCTTGTGATATCCACCTTCGGCGGCCTTGCGCAGCCATTCACGCCCCGCAACCGGGTCGCGCGCGAGCCCTTCACCGCGCAGATAGGCCATGGCCACCTGATATTGCGCCTTCGGATGGCCCTGATCAGCGGCCTCGAGAAACCAGCGCAAGGCCTCTGCCTCGTCCGCACGCACACCCAGACCATGACGATGTATCAGGCCAAGCTGATATTGGGCACGGTGGAAACCCTGCTCGGCCGCGCGGCGCTGCCACTGGGCGGCGACCCGATCATCCTGCGGAATACCCTCGCCCGACGCGTACAGCAGGCCGAGGTGGTACTGGGCCTTGGCATAGCCCTGATTGGCGGCAGCCAAATACCAGCGCAGGGCCTCGGCAGGGTCGCGCTCGACCCCCTCACCACGCAGATAGGCCACGGCCAGGTTCACCTGCGCCTGCGGATAGCCCTGGGCCGAAGCCGCCCGGTACCAGGTGATCGCCTCCGTGAGATCCTTCGTAACACCCTGACCGAGGGCGCACATCAGCCCCAGATTGAAACGCGCCACGGCGCTGCCACCGATGGCCCCCTGCCGATACCAGTGCAGGGCACGTTCGAGATCCACCGGGCCGCCGATGCCCCGCTGATGGAACCAGGCCAGCGCCGCCTGCGCCGGCGCGTAGCCCAATTCGGCCGCTCGCTCGAACCATTCGCGCGCGTGCTGGGTGTCGTGGACGACGCCGTTGCCGCGCGCGTGCATCTGCGCGAGTCGGTAGCAGGAATGCGCGTGTCCGAGTTCGGCTGCGCGGGTGTACCAGTTGCGCGCCAGGGCGAGGTCGGTCCGCACCCCCCAGCCATTGAAATACAGGTCGCCCAAGGCTGCCTGCGCGTCGACATCGCCCCCCTTCGCGAGATCGAGGAGGGTGGAGAATTCGGTGTTCGTGATGGCCATGGCTGGGAAACCCCGTGCGAAGCCTTTGTCACACAGTGTGAACCCGCAATGCCGCGTTGTGAACCCGCAGTGCAGCGTTGGCGACCATCCCCGCCCGGTCAGGCGCCACCCGGCGGCACGCTTGCCTGCCCCGGTCGGCATGGGCCGAGCAGGCGAACTGCCATCGCAGGCCGGTTACAGCGAAATTCATGCAATTGTAACGAAACATCGTTAATGTGCAGTGCAGCAGCCGTGTGGCTTCAGGAGCTTCCAGCATGCCTCTCCTTCCATTTCTCGAACGCACGCTCGGTTATTTCATCGGCATCGCGCTCTGGTGCCTCATCCTTGGGCCAGCCAATCGGCTGGGCAGCGACCTCGCTTTCATCGGCGGTGCCAGTCTGGCGGCGACCCTGCTCTGCGCCCTTGCGGCCATCTCGCTACGCCGGCGGCACCAACGCGAGGCAGCAGGGGTTGCGTGCCGCCAGACCAACGCCGATGCCGCGGGCGAGGCCCTGCCTTGCGGCGGCAACGAACGCTGACTTTCGCTCCCGATGACGAGGCTGCTCGTTTTCCAGCATCTCCTGGTGGAACACCCCGGCGTGTTCCTGGAGTTCCTCGCGCGCGATGGTGTAGGGATCGACACGGTGCAACTCGACGCCGGGGATCCCATCCCCGCCCTCGACGGCTACGACGCCCTGTGGGTCATGGGCGGCCCGATGGATGTCTGGCAGGAAGACACCTACCCCTGGCTCCGGGCCGAGAAGGCCGCGATCCGCGAGGCCGTACTTGAACGGCACCTGCCCTACCTGGGCCTCTGCCTCGGCCACCAGCTCCTGGCCGCGGCCTGCGGCGGAGAGGTGACCCTGCTGCCCGAGGGCGAAGTGGGGATCTCAGCGGTGGACTTCACCACCGCAGCGGCGAGCGATCCCCTGCTCGGGTCGCTGGTGAACGACCCGATCTGCTTCCAGTGGCATTCAGCCGGCGTCACGCGACTGCCACCGACTGCCACCCTGCTCGCGAGTTCCGCTCGTTGCGCCCACCAGGCGATGCGCGTGGGCTCGCGCGCGTGGGGGTTGCAGTACCACGTGGAGGTGACGGCCCGCACGCTCGATGACTGGGCCGCGATCCCGGAATACCGTGCCGCCCTCGAGCGATCACTGGGGGCGGATGCCGTGCCAAAGCTGCGTGCCGACCTCGCATCCACCCTGCCTCGTCTGCGCCAGGTAGCCGAGTACATCTACGAGAACTTTCGCCGGGCAGCCGCGGGCTGAAATCTCCCAGCCCGTCATCCGGCGCTCGCCACCCCGGCATGCCCATGCACCCCGGCATGCCCGCCTGCGCGGGGATGACGGGGTGCGCCTTGGAGCCCCGCTCGTCGCCCTGGCCGAGTTGGCCTTCAGCCCATGCGCGGGCCGCGTGGACCGTCGCCGTAGCGGGACCGTGGCCCGCCCCCGCCGCCGCCTGCTCCACCCTGGCGCGGGCGTGCCTCGTTGACGGTAAGGCGGCGCCCGTCGATGTCCTGACCATTCAGGCTGGCGATCGCCTTGTGCCCATCTTCATCACCCATTTCGACGAATCCGAAACCACGCGAGCGACCCGATTCGCGGTCCATGACCACGCTGGCGGAACGCACGGGACCAAAGGTCTCGAACATGGAGCGAAGCTGATCGTCGGTGGTGCGGAATGCAAGATTTCCAACGTAGATATTCATCGAGCTTGAGACTCCCTGAGCCGCGTACCGGCCGAATCCCGATCTCAACGCACCGACCCCGAACCTGGGGCCGGGCAAGCGCGATGGATGTCGGAGTCGGACTCGGAACGGCTGCCTGTCGGCTGTACTTGGACTGTTGAGGGTAAGCGGCAGGCTCAGGACCGCGGCCCTGCTGGATGCCTGCATGAGTGTGCTGCCTCCCTGCGCGCAACGGCCAACTCGCGCCGCCCCGAGCACTCTGCATCCGACCGGGCGCGCACGACTCCCCGACCTTGCCAAGAGCTGCGAAACGGACAGAGATGGCTCTGCGCGTTCAGACGACCCCTCACCCCACAGGCCCGCAGCCTTCGTTCATTCCGGTTTGCCGGACGCCGGTAGGGAATCCCTACTTGTCGGACATCCGCCCTGTCAGGAAACACGAAGGACTGCAACTCGCTGCAATCGATCAGCCGTTGACCTGCACTTTCAACGGCAACGGCACGCTAGCACAGGGCGGAAGTGCGCTGCCATCCCGAAATCGTGAAGGCCGCAGGAAATTGACCAATGTACGGGCACAAAACGCTGTCATCGTTACGGTGAGGCGCTGGACGGGGTCACGCCGAGCATTTCATTGCGGGAAACACGTAGTGCCCGCCGTTGCGGCTCGCTGCCGGCTGGGTGAATGTGCTGTAGGTCGTATGTGCCCTGGCGGGGGTCAGCAGCGGAGACAATTTCGGCAGCAACCTCTTCAGCTTCAGCCAGGCACCGGGCAGTAACCCTGTCCTTAGAAGCATCGACCTCAGCCACCTGCCGGACCTCACGGGTGCCGTGAGCTTCCGCATCCGCAATCTCAGCGATACCGCCACCCATGGCGGGACCATCGGCGTCGACGGCTCCTTCCGGGTCAGCGACTGTTTCATTGGCCGCACGGATCACAACCTGCAGTTGACCGGCACAGTGCATGTCATCCCGGTGCCGGCGGCCGTGTGGCTGCTGGGCTCGGCCCTCACCGCCATGGCCGGGATCGCGCGGCGCAAGGCCGCCTGAGGCACGGCGGGCGGTCGTCCACTTCCGCACCCACCCCCCGACCCCTCTCCCACAGGGAAAGGGTCTTGGAGGGGTGGCACTCATCCCCGTCATCCCCGCGCAGGCGGGGATCCAGTCCTTTCGCAGCGACAGCGTGATGAAACTGGATGCCCGCCTCCGCGGGCAAGACGGAGGGGCCACCGGAGGGAGAGAAGATTCGCACTCATCCCCGCACAGGCGGGGATGCGGGAGGGGCCTGAAGGCGCTTGATTGAAGCAGCGAGCGCGCGCGCCCTCAGGCGAACCCGCCTTCGGTGCCGTCATAACGAAGCCGCCCCAGACGCCCCTCGCGCCGGAGTTCCTCCACGGCGTCACGCAGGCGCGCGACGCGCTCCGGGAAGCGCTCTGCACCAAGGGCGAGCAGCGCGGCATGGGGATCGCCCGCCGTGAGTGCGCGCTTGATCGCGACATGCGGTGCACGCCCCTGATGACGGATGTCCGCCACCAGCAGACAGGTGATGTCATCGGCACCGTCGAGGCCATAGCGCAAGGCGTACTGGCCCAGCGCCTCCTGCAGCGCCGTCACGGCGACCGCGACCTGCAGCGCGATTGCCTGCGGATCGTTGCGCACGCGATGGATGAGGCGTGCCGCCTGGATCACCTCGACGTCCTCCACCTCGTGGGAACCGGGGTTGAGATAATCGAGCAGCCCCTGCGTGCCGCGCGCATCCTCCAGCACACGGGGAGGCGCAGCGTGCACGAGGCGCACGATCTGCCCGTCGGCGAGGCCGAGGTCGGGAAAGGAGGCACCGGCGTCGGGCAGTGCCAGCACCGCCCGCAGCCAGCGCACGAACTGGCCCTCGGCCACATGCGCCCCGGCCTGCAGGAAGCCGAAGGTGCAGCGCGCGCGGTCGTAGGTGTTGAGGCTGTGGAAGTGCCCACCCTCCACCCGTGCGATGGGTTCGATCCAGTCGGCCCAGACGCCGTGCCGCTCCCGCCAGTCGCGCGCGCGATAGCGCAGGCGATCGACGGCCTCGTCGTTCATCAGCCCCTTGCGGGCACCGTAGCGCACGCGTTGACCGACATAAAATGAATCACCAGCCACGGTGGCGAAGTAACGACCATTCTCGAAGCGGAAAGCCAGCGGGTGCATGCGCGCGTGCCCCTGATTGCGTGCTCAGATGCCGGGGCGCAGACGCCAGCCACGGCCATCCGTACGCACCGTTCGTGTCGGCATGGCCTCCGGCTCCACATCGGCGAGCACGGCCAGGAGGTCCCGCCGCACCACGGGGCTCTTCAGGTGGTAGTGATGCCCGAGCGGATCCTCGCTGAGCGCAACAACCGGCGAGCAGTCCACCACCCGCACCTTGTCCGGCAGCAGGAGGGCGTTGCGCGGCCCGCCCGCTCCCAGGCGATCCGGGTTGGCCTTGGTGTAGTCGCTTGCGATCAGGGCCCGATCACGGGCGTTGTGATAGACCGTCACGCTGCGCGCGATGTCGGCCAGCCCGCCCAGCTTGTGCGCATGCTCGAAGGTATCGTGGTCTTCGTCCGCGGCGACGAGCAGCACGTGATCGAGATGCCGGCGCAGCCCCTGGCCCGCGGACAGGCGCACCGCCTGCCAGGCCCAGCGCAGGGCATAGCTACCCATGCTGTGCGCGAGCAGGTGGATCCCGTGCCCGCAGTAATCGCTCGACGGCAGCCTCCGCAGCCAGTGCGAAAGTTTCTGCAGACCACGCCCCAGCGCAACACCGGAGGCGCGGGCGTCATCGCGATCGCTCGCATAGGCGAGATAGGGCAACAGCGAACCATCCGAGGGCCAGGAGAACACACACAGCACGAGCGGCCGCTCGGACAACGCCGTCGCCAGCCGCGCGCCCGCCCGCAGCGATTCCTCGAAGCTGGTGTTGAAACCATGGATGAACAGCAGCGCATCGGCGCACCGCTCCACCATTTCGGCACGCATGGCGGCGAAAACCGCCTGGCTGCCGAGCCGCTGACGGGAGAGATCGCCGCGCTCCAGGTCCGCCTGCGGCACGTTGAGTCGCTCCGGCGCGACTTCCACGGTCAGCAAGCCCGCCGCATCACCGTCTTCGAAGTTCGCCCAGCCGAAGCGCAGATCCGTGAGCCCATGCGGACTGAAGCGGCCGCCGAAGGCGTCTGGCCCGCCGCGACGACCGGGCGCACGGTTGGTGGCGAAATAGATCCGCATGGCAGTCTCCCGCGTCTGGTCGCCCGCAAGTTCCCGACCTCCGGGGTCGGGGAACATTCACTACCGCCTCATCCGGCCATCGTGGCCCGGTCGATGGTACCGTTCACGACCCCCACCCGGTAAGGAGCGACACCACATGGATCCCATCTCCGCCTG
>DBNU01000026.1 GCA_002299125.1 Proteobacteria bacterium UBA664 | reverse complement strand
CCGCCGCCTTTGTCCGCACAGGCAGATGGCACCGTTGGCGGCGCCACACCGCTGCCATCTGGACGGGCATCGGGTGTGGCTACTGATGCCGCATCCCGCGGAGACTGACCACTCGTGATCAAGGCCGCCAACCCAGTTCGCCACCTCGACGTCGTCCTGCTTGGGCTACTGCTGGTCGTCATGCTGATCGGTCTCGTGACGCTCTACAGCGCGACCGGGGGCGAGGTGGACGCGGTCATGCGCCAGAGCCTGCGGCTTGGAGCGGGCAGCCTGCTGATGCTGCTGCTGGCCCGGCTGCATCCGGCCACGCTGGGCCGCTGGTCTCCGGGTCTTTACGCCTTGTCAGTGCTGTTGCTGCTGGCCGTGGAGTTCTTCGGCGAGGGCAAGGGTGCTACCCGCTGGCTCGACCTCGGCATCGTGCGCTTCCAACCCTCGGAACTGGCCAAGCTGGCGGTACCGCTCTATGTGGCCTGGTTTCTCTGTGATCGCTCGTTGCCTCCCCGGGCCTTGCGCGTCGCGGGTGCGTTGATCCTGATTGCGATTCCCGTGATGCTGGTCGAACGCCAGCCCGATCTGGGTACCGCCGCCTTGATTGGATTTGCCGGGCTCTCGGTCATCTTCATGAGTGGGTTGGCATGGCGGCTCATCGCCTGTGCCTCGGTGATCGGACTCATCGCAGCGCCACTGCTGTGGTTCTCCATGCACGACTACCAGCGCCAGCGGGTGCTTACCTTCCTCGACCCTTCTGCCGATCCGCTGGGGGCCGGCTACCACATCATCCAGTCCACCATCGCCGTGGGTTCCGGCGGTGTCCTTGGCAAGGGTTGGATGCGAGGCACGCAGTCGCAACTGGACTTCATCCCGGAGCGCCACACTGATTTTGTCTTTGCGGTGTTCTGCGAGGAGTTCGGGCTGATCGGCGTTTTCATCCTGACCATCGTCTATGCCCTCATCATTGCCCGCGGATTACACATCGCGCTTCACGCCCAGGAGAACTTCGGTCGTATTCTGGCCGCCAGCATCGCCTGTACTTTCTTCGTCTATGTTTTCGTCAACATGGGCATGGTTGTCGGGCGGTTGCCGGTTGTGGGCGTACCCCTGCCGCTCGTGAGCTACGGAGGGACATCGCTTGTGATCTTGCTCGCCGGCTTCGGTATCCTCATGAGCATCCACACCCATCGACGCATGCTCTCCGGCCCGTGATGAAATCCGCCATGCCACTACTTATCCCGATGCGACTGCGTCGACTCCTGCTCGTTGGCCTTGCTGCGTTTGCCTGCGTACTGACCACACCGACGCCGGCGCAGGTGGTAGGCCGCGCGGAGCTGGAGTCCTTCCTGCGCGAGCATGCCCATCGCAAGGGGTTCGATGCGGCCCTGGCCCGTCGCGCCCTGGGCGAGGCGCGAGTCTCCCAAAGCATCCTCGATGCGATCCGACGTCCGGCAGAGGCCAAGCCGTGGCACCAGTACCGGCAGATCTTCATGCAGCCGGAACGTATCGAGGCCGGCAGGGCCTTCATGCAGGCCGAGGCGCGGGCACTCGCCCAGGCGGAGACCAGGCACGGCGTCGCTGCCCCGGTGATCGCCGCCATCATCGGCGTGGAGACCTTCTACGGTCGGAATACCGGCAAGCATCGAGTGCTCGATGCCTTGGCCACGCTCGGCTTCCATCACCCGCCGCGGGCGAGCTTCTTCCAGGCGGAACTGGCCGAGTTCATCGCCCTGTGTGCCCAGCAGGGTCTCGATCCGGGCCGCCCGTTGGGCTCTTACGCCGGAGCCATGGGGCTTGGGCAGTTCATGCCGAGCAGCTATCGCGCGTACGCCGTGGATGGTGACAGCGACGGCATTATCGACATCTGGACCAATCGCACTGACGCCATCCACAGCGTGGCCAATTACCTCGCCCGCCATGGTTGGGAGCGGCAGGCACCGGTGGTCGTCGCTGTGGAACCACCGGCTGGCTGGCAGGTGCAGAAGCCCAAGGATTACAAGCCGGCGGTCAGCATCGGCAGCCTGCGCAAGCAGGGGTTCGTCGTGCCGAAGCAGCACGGCGACGACACGATGGTGAGCGTGATCGCACTGGATGGTGAGGCCGGTCAGGAGATCTGGCTCGGCTTCCGCAATTTCTACGTGATCACGCGCTACAACCGCAGTCCGCTCTACGCCATGGCGGTATTGCAGTTGGCCGAGGCGCTGGGTCTGCCCTGAGCTCATGTCGCTTCCGGCCCCGCACATCCTGATTGTCTTGCTGCTTCTGGGGTTGGCCGGTTGCGGCAGCAGTCCGAAGCGCGGAGCGGGGATGGACGGTCCACCCATGGAGGGCGGCCCCCCCAATCTCGAGGATGCCGTGGTCCGGGCGGAGCCCCCGAGCCGCTACGGCAATCCACCCTCCTACGTGGTCTTCGGCAAGCGCTACTACACCATGAAGAGCGCCCTCGGCTACCGCGAGCGAGGTATCGCCTCCTGGTACGGGACCAAATTCCACGGGCGTCGCACCTCAAGTGGTGAGCGCTACGACATGTACCGGATGACGGCCGCGCACAAGTCCTTGCCGCTGCCGACCTACGTTGAGGTGCGCAATCTGCAGAACGGGCGCACGGCCATCCTGCGCGTGAATGATCGCGGGCCGTTCCACGATGGGCGAATCATTGACCTCTCCTACGCGGCCGCGCTGAAGCTCGACATCCTCCGTACCGGCACTGGACTGGTTGAGGTGCGGGCGATCTCCCCCGGCGAACGCCGGGGACCGCTGCCGGCACCGGACACGCGCGAGCCGCTCCCGGGCCCCGCCCCGCTTCAGGTGCGCGATGGCGC
The DNA here is from genome assembly GCA_002299125.1 of Proteobacteria bacterium UBA664. Classification (GTDB taxonomy): domain Bacteria; phylum Pseudomonadota; class Gammaproteobacteria; order UBA7966; family UBA7966; genus UBA7966. The sequence continues at coordinate 380 of DBNU01000026.1, read as the reverse complement.
TCCTCCGGAGGCTGTGCCGGCCGGCACGACCCCGGTGCCGCGAGTTGCCACGCTGTCAGATGGTGAGGCCGCGCCACGAGCGACAAACCCCGCCCACGACCGCGTCGGGGCAACGATTGCCCCGATGGTTTCACCGATCGACGTCGAGCCCGCGGATCTTTCCCCGTCCCGCGTTGCGTCTGCCGACTCCCGGATCTGGGTCCAGCTCGGAGCCTTTCGCGACGTGGCGAATGCGCGCGAACTCGCTCAGCGTGTTGCATCCACACTCGGTGTGACTCCACAGGTGCAGGAGCACGTCGGGGCGGACGGCGTAGTCATGCGTCGGGTGCGTATCGGGCCGCTTGCCTCGGTGGACGCTGTGGACGCGCTCCTTGCCCAGT
>DBNU01000027.1 GCA_002299125.1 Proteobacteria bacterium UBA664 | reverse complement strand
ACAACACCATGCATGCGAACGCCGCCACACTGAGCGATCAGGATATCGCGGACATCGCCGCATGGCTGTCAAGCGACGCCGCCATCCTCCCCAAGTGAATCGCAACCAAGCGAATCCCAGGAGTCAGGACCCTGTCATGCTGAAGCCCACCATCGCTTTCATCACCCTCCTCTGCCTGAGCAGCGCCGTCTCCGCCGACGATGTTGCGCGTGGCGGAGAACTCGCCACGACCTGCGCCGCCTGCCATGGTGCTGATGGCAATGAAACCATCGGCGGGACCTTCCCGCGAATTGCTGGACAGTATCAAAGTTACCTCGAACACTCCCTCCGCGAGTACCGGGCCGGGCGACGCGAAAATGCCGTCATGGGCGCTCAGTCAACCAACCTGAGCGATGCGGATATAGCTGCACTTTCCGCTTATTACGCCAGCCTGTCCGGCCGACTCGGCACAGTACGCAAGGACTGACGCGGCACGGGTGGTTGGCTGGATTTGCCGAGAGGGGGCAGGCTGCGGCGGGGATTCAGGTCTTTCGCAAAGACAGCGTGATGACACCGAATCCCCGCCTAGACGGGAATGACGACGAGCCGTCAGCCTCGCGACTCAATGCTGGGTGGGCTCTCGGACGTCCTGCTTCTGCCCACGCCTCCCCATCACGGGTATGACGCCGTCCCTGGCCTGCTGATAGGCCAGGCTGAACTCGCTGAAGATTGCCAGCGCCCGCTCCGGGTCGAATCGTTCAGGGAGTTCGAAGGCGTCGAAACCACACCGCTCAAGGAAGTGGAGCTGGTCCGGCAGGATCCGCCCCGTCGCCCTGATCTCTCCGCGAAATGCATACCGCGTGCGCAGCAGGGCGGCTTGACTGAAGGCACGTCCGTCCGCGAAGGCGGGAAACTCGAAAGCAATGACACCGAAGTTACCGGCGTCACGGCCAAGCTCCTCCGGAGTGATCTCGGCTGCATTCACAACCACTCCGAGACCCTCAGTCCCGCGTCGCGTCAGCTCAGCACGCTCGGCAGTCCAGCGCGCCCAGGACACCAGTACCGGCGCATCATCGGGCAAGGGCTCGTCGTCCGCCACCTGCCGCCATGAGTTGGCAACGATTTCACGCCGTTTAATCAGCGGTGGCGACATCGCTACCCTCCTCGCGCGTTACTTCGGCGTACACCCGGGATTTGAATGGTTCGATCCCGATTCGGCGATAGCAGTTGAGGAATGACTCATCCTCATTCCGCTGCTCGAGGTAGACGTCGAGGATCCGCGCCACACACTCAGCCACCTCCGACTTGGCGATGGCGGGCCCAAGACGATCACCCAGACAGGCATCGGCGGTCGCCGAACCGCCCAACGTGATCTGGTAGAACTCCAGCCCATGCTTGTCGACGCCAAGGATACCGATGTGCCCGAGGTGGTGGTGACCACAGGCATTCATGCAGCCGGACATCTTCACCTGGATTTCACCGAGGTCGTAGAGGTAGTCGAGGTTGCTGAAGCGATCGTTGAGCTGCTGGGCAATCGGGATTGACCCGGCATTGGCCAGGCTGCAGAAATCCAGCCCCGGGCAGCAGATCATGTCGGTCAACGTGCCGATGTTGGGCGTCGCCAGACGTGCCGCATCGAGCGCCCGCCAGACCTCCGGCAGATCACTTTCGCGGACATCGGCCAGCAGCAGATTCTGGTCATGGGTGCTGCGCACCTCGGAGAAACTGAAGCGATCAGCCAGATCCGCGAGCAGATCCATCTGCTCGGCGGTGCAATCGCCCGGCGGTAGCTCAGGAGCCTTGAGTGACACCATCACCACGCGGTAGCCGGGGACCTTGTGCGCCTTGACGTTGCGTGTGACCCAGCGGTCGAAGGCCGGGGCCTGCGCGCGCAATGACTCGACAACTCCGCTGCCGGCCACCGCATCGGGATCATAGCTGGGCGGGGCAAAGTGGCGCGCGATGCGCCGGTACTCGGCCCAGTCGAAGGGCACCTCATTGCGCGTATGTTGGAATTCCGCCTCCACACGCTCGGCGAAGGTCTCGGCACCCATGGCCTTGACGAGGATCTTGATACGCGCCTTGTAGATGTTGTCGCGGCGCCCCTCGAGGTTGTAGATGCGCAGAATGGCCTCGAGATAGGGCAGCAGGTGCTCCGCTGGCAGGAACTCGCGGATCACGGCGCCGAGGATGGCCGTGCGCCCAAGTCCGCCACCTACGACCACTCGGAAGCCCGTCAGGCCCGCGTCATTGCGGACGATGTACAGCCCGATGTCGTGCACCATGACGGCAGCACGATCCTGCATGGCCCCGCTGAAGGCGATCTTGAACTTCCGCGGCAGCCAGTAGAACTCGGGGTGGAAGGTCGACCACTGGCGCACGAGCTCACACCAGGGACGCGGGTCCTCGATCTCGTCCGCGGCGACGCCGGCCAGGTGGTCAGCCGTGATGTTGCGGATGCAGTTGCCGGAAGTCTGGACAGCGTGCATCTGAACCGAGGCGAGGTCAGCCAGCAGATCCGGTACCTCTTCCAGCTTTGGCCAGTTGTACTGGATGTTCTGACGCGTGGAGAAGTGGCCGTAGCCGCGGTCATAGCGACGCGCCACGTGCGCCAGCACGCGCAGTTGCGCAGATGACAACAGGCCGTAGGGGATGGACACCCGCAGCATCGGGGCGTAGCGCTGGATATAGAGGCCGTTACGCAGTCGCAGCGGCCGGTATTCGTCCTCGCTCAGTTCCCCGGCGAGGTAGCGACGGGTCTGGTCCCGAAACTGGGCAACCCGCTCATCCACCAGCCGCTGGTCATATTCGTCGTAGACGTACATTCGATTGTGCTTCCAAATGGACCGATGCTGCACCTCGAGAGCACGTCGCGTGATGCAGGCTGTGTGGTTTCTCGGACCCCCGGTGCCCGCCGCGCGGCCCAGGCCCGGGAAAGGCGGGATTGGCCAGACCAAGCGTCGATGCAGTTCACAGCGCCCGGCTGGGAGCGCCTGGTGCCGTGCGCAGCATGTTCGGCGAGAGACCCGACCACCAGACCCACTAGGTTAGCAGCCGTTGAGTTCGCGGCGAAAGATAGGGGAAAAAAAAAGGGCCGCACGCGGCGGCCCTAATTGGTGACATTGCGAGCGCTCTCGTAACGTCAACCACCCACTGATATCCCACCGCTCTGCCCACACCGACGGTGCCAGGCAAGCTTCGCAAGCCAGACCCGTCCACGCCGGGTAAGAAACCCACGAGCGGTGAGAAAACCTTCACGCACAGCCGCCTGTCGACCCAAGCACCGAATCAAGGCCCGCTGCCCATTGACGCCGAAGCTGAACACCGGCATTCGCTGGCGGGGCACTTGTTCTGACGACTCATTCGACACGGCTGTTGCTAGATTCCCTTCACTGAAAAGGAGTGTCGCCAATTGGTGACGGGTCTGTCAAGCAGGAAAATCGAGAAATTCAGCGAAGGATGTGGCCCAATCTCCCGGCACTCAGCGTTTTGACCGATGTCGGGTCTTGCCGCGGTAGCCATTGGGAGTTCTGTCGCGAACGAGCCACAGAGCTCGGCCGGCGTGTCAGCCTGAGGAAGACGCTGCTTTCGCGCCTCTCGAGTACCCAACTCCGGTCACATCTTCGCACACCGGCGCACGGACCCTGGTGTTCATCATTGGTTCCCGCCGCCGGCACGCGGCCAGCGCCGCAGAGTAGCCCTCCCTGCCCCCGTTTCCGGCCAGCCGTTCAGGTCGGACTTCAATCAGGGGCGTGCGGGCGCTCCAGGTAGGCGTGGCTCTGCATTTCCTGCAGGCGCGACCGGGTGCGCTGGAAGGCGAAGGCCAGACGTCCACCCGGGTAGAGAGACTCCAGTGGGCACGCCGCTGAAAGGATGAGCTTGACACCCCGGTCGTAGAATTCATCGACCGCAGTGATGAAACGCCTTGCCGGATCATCCATTCCAGGACCCAGGCACGGCACCTCGCTGATCACCACGGTGTGAAAGCAACGGGCGACCTCGATGTAATCCACCGCCCCGCAGGCGGCCTCGCAGAGTTGTGTGAAGGTGAACCACGCAACGCCACCACCGCTCTGCACCAGCGGCAGTACACGGTCATCCACGCTGAACGATCCGCCTGCCTCACCGGGACCACCCGCCAGTTCCTTGAAGAGCCGGACGAGCACGGCATGAGCCTCTGGCCCGGAAGGATGCAGATAGAGCGGCTCACGCTCCAGCGCCCGCAGGCGGTAGTCGCAGCCGCCGTCCACGTTCAGCACGTCGCAGTGCGTTTCGAGCAGCGCAATGGCCGGCAGAAAGCGCTCGCGTTGCAGCCCGCCACGGTAGAGATCGGCGGGCCGCTCATTGGCCGTCGTCACGAGGGTCACGCCGCGCGCGAAGAGGGCCTCGAGCAGGCCAGCGAGGATCATGGCGTCGGTTATGTCCGCCACGTGGAACTCGTCAAGGCACAGCACGGCCGCGCGCGCTGCGAGATTCCCCGCGATCTGATCGAGCGGCCTTGCACCATCCCCCAACTTTCGACGCTCCCGATGCACCTCACGCATGAAGCGATGGAAGTGCACTCGCAGCCGGTATGGGCCGGGCAGCGCATCATGAAAACAATCCATGAGATAGGTCTTGCCACGACCGACGCCACCCCACAGATAGAGGCCACGTACCGCAGTGGCGGACTCTGCAGGGCGGCCACCCGAGCGCAGCAAGCGCCCCAACCAGCGCTTGCCGCGTGGAGTCGCCGACGAGGCGAGCGGCCGAAGACCCTCAACGCTCAGCGGCGCGAGGGAGTCATGCAGGGCCTGCAGTCGCTCAACGGCGCGCGCCTGCGCAGCGTCGGCGATAAAGCCCAGACGGGCGAGATCCGCCTCGTAGCGTGCACGCGGACCACGCGCCGATTCCGGGGGCATCGCCTTTGCTGAACCGGTCCGATCCGCTACTGATCGTGGTGGGCTGCGAGCCGAGGCTCGATTAGCTCACCCGTGCAGGACTGTCAGCGAGGCGCTGCACCGCCCCGCGCACCAGTGGATGCAGGTCTGCCCCACCGGTCTTTCGCACGAGTTCCGCCAGCCCCTGACGCATACGCGGATCCCAGAAGCGCCGCAGATGCTCGGCCACTCCCTCCTCTGCCATTTCCTGATCCGGGTCGGCTGCGAAGAATGCCGCGATGTCATTGGCCATCTCGCTCAGGCGCTCGGCTTTCATGGTGCTCTCCAGTTCAGGTGGCTCACACCCTGAGGATGCGCGAGTCGAACATCAGGCAGGGTCATCCCCGACCGGGCAGCGTGTCAGGCATCGTTGGTCCCGGCCGACCAACCCAGCCGGTGCGGATGGGTGTAGACCGTGTGGCGACCGGCACGCGAAAAGGCGACCAGCGTAAGCCCTGAAGACTGGGCCACGCGCCGCGCCATCGCCGTCGGTGCCGAAACGGCGACCAGCAACTGCACGCCGCATTGTGCGGCCTTCTGGACCATTTCGTAACTGGCGCGACTGGACACCAGGGCAAAGCCGCCAGCGACATCCACGCGGGCGCGGAGCAGCGCACCCAGCAGCTTGTCGAGGGCATTGTGCCGCCCCACGTCCTCACGCACGGCGAAGAGATCCCCGGATCGCAGCACCCATGCCGCAGCGTGTACGGCCCCGGTGACGGCATGCAAATCCTGGCCGTCCGGCAAACGTGCCAAAGCGGCATCGACCTCCGCAGGTGTGAGTCTCAGCGTGTCGGCCACTGGCGCAGGCCAGCGCACTGCGGACTCCAGCGCTCGCACCCCACAGAGACCACACCCCGTACGTCCGGCGAGTGAGCGCTCGCGCCAGCCAGCCGCCTCAGCCACGCCGGATGCGAGTTCTACACGCAGTTCCACTCCTTCCGGCTGCGCAATCGTCGTGCAGGAGAGGATGTCCTCCGGCTTGCGCACGATCCCTTCGGTAACGCTGAAACCGATGGCGAAGTCTTCAAGATCCCTGGGGGTACCGAGCATGACCGCATAGGGGGTGTCGTCGTAAAGGATTGCGAGCGGGATCTCCTCCGCCAGACGGTCCTGGTCAACGGTATACCCGAGCGACCCGCGCTGCCGCCATCGCCATACCGGCACGCTGAGGCAGGCTTTGTCGTCGGGGGCGTGCGGGGCGCCATCGGGAGGCAAGCTCATCTCCTGCAATCAGCCAGAGTGCCCATGTTCGCCCAGTCCACACCCTCAGGTGGAAGAGGCCGACTCGCGATTGGCGAGCAGCTCCAACTGATGCCGGTTGAATGCATCGTAGCGCTGCTGCCAGGCCGACTTGTCGAGCACCTTGGTGACCTGGGCCGCCGTGACCTTGAACTCCGGACAGTTGGTCGCCCAGTCCGAGTGGTCCGTGGTGATCACATTGGCACCAGACTCCGGGAAGTGGAAGGTCGTGTACACGACGCCGGGCTGCATGCGTTCACTGACATCGGCCCGCAGTACGGTTTCGCCCGAACGACTGCTGATCCCCACCCAGTCACCGTCGACGATCCCACGCAGCTCGGCGTCGTGCGGATGTATCTCCAGACGATCCTCGTCGTGCCAGCGGGAGTTCTCCGTGCGACGCGTCTGTGCGCCGACGTTGTACTGCGAAAGGATCCGGCCGGTGGTCAGAATCAGCGGGAAGCGTGCACTGGTACGTTCTCGGCTGGGTACGTACTCCGTATTCAGGAAGCGCCCCTTGCCGCGCACGAAGGCGTCCACGTGCATCGTGGGTGTCCCCTCCGGGGCCTCATCGTTGCAGGGCCATTGGATGCTGCCGAGCGCATCGAGCTTCTCGTAACTCACACCGGAGAAGGTTGGTGTGAGACGCGAGATCTCGTCCATGATCTCCGCCGGATGGGCGTAGTCCATCGGATAGCCCAGCGCCCGGCTCAACATTACGGTGATCTCCCAATCCTCCTTGCCTCCCAGAGCCGGCATCACCTTGCGCACGCGTGAGATCCGCCGCTCGGCATTGGTGAAAGTACCGTTCTTCTCCAGGAAGGAAGAACCGGGCAGGAACACATGGGCGAACTTGGCGGTCTCGTTCAGGAAGAGGTCCTGCACCACCAGGCACTCCAGCGACTCCAGTGCCGCCATCACATGCTGGGTGTCGGGATCCGACTGGGCAATATCCTCGCCCTGTACGTACAGGCCCTTGAAGGACCCCGCCAGCGCCGCATCGAACATGTTGGGGATACGCAGGCCCGGCTCCGGCTCGAGCGAGACTCCCCAGGCCTGCTCGAGCGACGCCCGGGCCTCGTCATCGGAGACGTGCCGATAGCCGGGGAATTCGTGTGGAAATGAGCCCATGTCGCAGGAGCCCTGGACGTTGTTCTGGCCGCGCAATGGATTCACGCCTACCCCAGGCCGACCCAGGTTGCCCGTGGCCATCGCGAGGTTGGCGATGCCGATTACCGTCGTCGAGCCCTGGCTGTGCTCGGTGACACCGAGCCCGTAGTAGATGGCCGCGTTGCCGCCGGTGGCGTACAGCCTCGCAGCGCCGCGCACCAGGGCGGCGGGCACTCCGGTCAGGGCTTCGGTCGATTCCGGCGCGTGCCTCGCATCACTCACGAAGGCCTTCCAGCGCACGAAGCTGTCGCCCTCGCAACGTTCAGCCGCAAATGCGTCGTTACACAGCCCCTCGGTGACGATCACGTGCGCCAGTGCGTTCAGGAGCGCCACGTTGGTGCCGGGCTTGAGCTTCAGGTGGTAGGCCGCCTCGACGTGCGGAGAGCGGACCAGATCGATGCCGCGCGGATCGACGACGATGAGCCGCGCGCCCTCGCGCAAGCGCTGCTTCAGTTGTGATCCGAACACCGGATGTCCGTCGGTGGGATTCGCCCCGATCACCATCACCACATCGGCTGCACGGATGGAATCGAAGGGCTGCGTGCCAGCGGATTCACCCAGTGTCTGCTTCAGACCATAACCAGTGGGCGAGTGACAGACGCGCGCGCAGGTGTCGACATTGTTGTTGCCGAACGCGGCTCGCACCAGTTTCTGCACGAGGTAGGTCTCCTCGTTGGTGCAACGCGAGGAAGTCAGGCCACCGACGGAACCCCGACCATAGGCCACCTGGATGCGCTTGAACTCGGCAGCGGCGTGCCCGATGGCCTCGTCCCAGCTTACTTCGCGCCAGGGATCCTCGATGGATGCGCGGATCATCGGC
>DBNU01000122.1 GCA_002299125.1 Proteobacteria bacterium UBA664 | reverse complement strand
AGGGCCGCCGAGGTGGCCACTGCCCGGCGAATGAGCATGCCGTGCTGGGTCAGATAGGGCACGGTGAGGGTGCCGCCGCCGATGCCGACAAGCCCCGAGACTCCCCCGATCAAGAGGCCCGGCAGCACGAGTCCGCCCGGGCCCGGCAAAGGGCGAGCCGGTGCGTTCGGGGCGGGTGGCCGGGCCAGACGCCAGGCCGCGAATAGCAACCAACTGCTGAACAGGATCGCGAGCCAGGTGCCACCCAGATATTCGCCGAGCGGGCCACCGAGCAAGGCACCAATGAGCACACCCGGTACGAGTGCAAGGGCAACCGGCCAAACCACCGCCCCGCGGCGATGATGTGCGAAGGCGCTGGCAGATCCGGTAAGCAGGATGCTCGCAAGCGAGGTGGCGATTGCCGCCTGCATGACCGTGGCCGGCGGCCAGCCGAACAGAGGCAGCAGGATGGTGAGGCAGGGCACGATGATGAGCCCGCCACCGATCCCGAGCAGCCCGGCAGCGAGACCCGCAAGAACACCGAGCAGGAGCAGGGCGAGAAGACTCACGGGTGGAAGTCTACTGCACCGGGTGACCCCGAAGAATGCCGCCGCCGGTCAGTTGCCCACTGGGCGCAGGTCGCGGGCGCGGACTTCAGGATGCGCCGCGGTCATGCCCCGCCGCTCAGTTCGCGCCGCTGGCCGTGCGGGCGGGGGCTGGAGCGGCCGCACCCTTCGCCGAGGGTGCGGTTGCTGGCGATGGCGTCGGGGCAGCGGACGCGGCCGTCGCATCCACGACACCCGGCAAAGTGAAGAACACCGTGGCCCCGCGGCCCACATCATCGAGTTTGAATCCCGCCACACCGCCGTGCAGGGTGACGATGCGTTCGATGCGGCCATAACCTCGCGCGCTCTGCCGATCACGCAGGAACTCCTGTCGAGCGGGGTCGTCGCCGCGTCCGTTGTCTAACACGTAAAACACGACTCGGTCGCGGGTCACCCGCTGTCCCAGGCGCACCTGACCGTTGGGCAATCCATAGGTAGCGCCGCGCGCCACGTCGAACAACCTCTCCAGCAGTTCACGCAGCAGGCGATCGTCGGCGTTGGCCCGAAGATTGGGTTCCACCATGGCGCGAAAGCTACGCCCGGACACCGTGCGGGTGATCTCGGCAGCCACCTCGCGAGCGACCACGGACAGACTCAGATTACGGAATTGAGGCGCCTCCTCCACGACCGGTGGCTTGGTTGTCGTGGCGCGGGCTGGCTCCGTGTCGTTGCCAGTCACGCCCGCCACCGTGGTCGCGACTGCCGCAGGGTCACTGCGGAGTGACTCGATGCGAGCGATCCAGCCGGCACCGGACGCCCCGCCGTCCTCACAGGCGCGGATGGCCACGCGTACCGGCTTGCCATCGAGCTCAACGAGTGGGTCGGCCGCACGCAGGGCCAGTACTGCCGGCGCCTCCTGGATCCCGAGCAAGGTGCCCAGGGTCTGGCCCAGCGCGCTGTCGCGGGCGACACCCAGCAGTCGCATGGCATCGACCGTGATGTCGGTCACCCGACCGGCGTCATCGGTGTGCATCAACGCGCCGCGCATGTGCGAGACCATGCTCCGCAGACCGAGGATCTCGCGTTCCAGCGCCCGCTGACGCTCCCACTCCGCAACCGCGATGCCGATGCCGGCGTAAAGCCCGCGAGAGTCCACCGGCTGATAGACGAGGCCACAGGCGGACCAGTCGGAAAGACCATCCACCAGCACCGGATCGGCCCGCTCGCAAACCAGCAACACCGGGAGATCGGCGACGGCTCGCAGACCCGCCAGACGCCCGAGGAGCTGGCCGGTGTCGTCCGTGCCCTGACACAGCACGATGAGGTCGACGTGGCTACGGGTGACGGTCTGAGCGAGTTGTGCCGGCGGCACCGTAGCCTGCACGGTGTGGCACAGGCGGGCCAGCAGGCTGGTCAATACGCCCGAATCCGGCCCGGTTGGAGCGGCGGCGAGCAATACACGTAAGGGAGTCATCGGGCACTCCGCGGAGCTGGAGGTAGGGATTCAGGCGACAGGTTGACTCAGGAGCGAAGGCGAGGACGGCGAGGATTCGGCGATGGCATTTGCGGCATCCGGTTGGCGACAGCGCCGCAGTCCCCTGCACACGAGCCCGGATCCCGGCTCAGCCAACCGCCTCTCCCGCGACGACCTCCTGCTGAACATTGTTCCGACCGGTGTGCTTGGCCCGGTAAAGGGCGTCATCCGCACGCTGAAAGACCGTTTCGGTGGTGTCCCCGGCGCGGAAACTCGCCACCCCACAGGAGACGGTAACGTTCACCGCATCTTCGCGATGCTGGAAACGACAGGCCGCAACGTGCGCCCGCAGTTTGTCGGCCACGAGTATGGCGGCTTCGAGGGCAGTGTTCGGCAGCAGGACCACGAACTCCTCACCACCATAGCGGGCGACGAAGTCGGTTTCGCGTACGTTGCGCGCGACCTGGGTCGCGACCGCACGCAGCACGCGATCTCCCGTCTGATGCCCGAAGCGGTCGTTGATCGATTTGAAAAAGTCCACGTCCACCACGACCAGGGCGAGCGGTGCCGCATAGCGCTGCCAGCGCTCGAACTCGAAGTGCAGGCGTTCTTCCCAAGCCAAGCGATTCGGCACCCCGGTGAGGGCATCGCGAGTGGCGCGCTGATGCTCTTGCTGCATGGAGGTGCGCAGGGCCTCGGCTTCGCGCTCGAGGATCTCCATGTGCTCCTGCAGATCCGCGATCTTGAGCTCGGCGGCATTGGCACGTTCGGTCTCTACCGCCAGGAAGTGGCCGACCGAGCTGTTGATGCCGTGCAGGGTCTCCGCGATGGTGGACTTGAGATCGGCGAGGCTCGGTTCCTGCTGCAACTGTTCCTGCAGCCGGACGACATTCGACCCAACGGCGGCCTCAAGCTCAGTACGGTAGCGATGCCCCAGGCTATGGGATTCACGCTCGCTCGCGACATGACCATGGATGGTCTCCAGCCGCCGCAACACCTCGCTGAGGAAGCGCTCGGCCTCCTGGATCTCGCGGCGTGACAGGCGCATCGCGGTGCGCACCAGCTCACCGAACTGGCCCACCGCTGTCTGCAGCTCACCGTGGGTTGCCGTCGAGGCCAGCAGGACGCGCAGGGATTGCACCCGCTGCATGAGGTCACTGGGAAAATCGATGCGATTCAGGAGGCCTTCGAGATTCTGCGCGACCAGCATCATCTCGCGCTGATTATCGAGCGGGATGTCCGCGCCGTTCAGCACGAAATTGCTGAGACGGGCTGCGAGATTGTCCACCTCGCGCAGTACCTCCAAGCGTTCGGCACCCAGTTCGAGGATCTGGCGCACCTTGCCGATCTGCTCCTCCAGGGAGGGCACGGTGCTCAGATTGGCCAGCAGGCGACGCAGTGGGTCGCCCTCGAAGTCCGGGGCTTCCGCTTCATTGCGCGAGGCCTCTGCGCGGAGTTGGCGGGCAAGACACTTATGCAGTGTCTCTATCCACACGCGGGATTCGCCAGCCGTGGCATCCGTGCCGGGAGCCCGATCCAGCAGTGCGTCAATCTCGACCCGGGCCTCGGGCAGAGCCCTCAGCAACGCATCTACGAGGGGATCGGTCCTCTGCAACGGCGTGATCGGTGCCACCGGGGTCGCTTCGAGCGCGCCCACCAAACCCAGTGCGGGTTCGCTCACGACCGCATCGGCGTTCGCGGAGTCGAGTGCAGTCTGCAACTCCACGATCCGGCCCGCATGCTGCGGCAGGGCGAGCCGCAGGGCCGCCATCAGATGGGACAGGGGGCGGGCCAGCGCCGCCACGCGTTCACCCGTCTGTCGATCCTTCTCGTCCAGTTCAAAGAGCGCGCGGAAATAGCGCTCCTTCCAGTCGACCTCATTCGGGTGGGCAAGAGGAGTGCTCATGGCGCGCTCTGACCTGTGTCTTGGTGCGAGTACCGACATACGGAGTGGCCCGTGGCCGACCCCGGTTGCCCCTGCATCCGCGGTGTCATGGAGAAAACTTGCGATTGCCCGCAGCCGCGACTGGATCATCCAGCGGCGTCGGCGCCTTCGTGGGAAGTAGCGTCCGGGATGCGGGTGGGCTTGAGCCGCGTCAATCGCGCAGCTGAACACCGCCCTTGGCTCGGCAGGACGGCATCACTCGTGAGGCGCCAGGCGCGCCTTGACGGAGACGGCCGGGCGTCCCGACGACGCCCGGTCTTGGGCTATTGACCCTGGCGCAGAGCGCGCTCTCGCTCGATGAGCATGTCCACCACGCGGAGCATGTCTTCCTGAGAGCCGGCCTGGGTCGCCGAGGTGCGGTACTTGCCGGCCACGATCATGGCCGGGACACCCGTGATGCCGTAGGCGCGGGCGGCCTCAGCCGCTTGCCTGATCTTGCCCTCCATGGCGAAGGACGCGAGGGCCCCGTCGAAATCTGCCGCGGACACGCCAATCGCCTCGAACACCGGGCGGAAATCCTCTGCGTTGCGCAGGCGTCGCTTCTCACGGTGGAAGGCAGCGAACAGGGCCGGGTGTGCCTTGGCGCTGACACCGAGGAATTCGGCCACGTAGAAGGCCCGTGCCGCTGCCGCCCACACCTCGTTGAGGGCCGCGGGCAGGCGGCGAAGCTCGACATCTGCCGGCTGCTTGGCTGCCCAGGCATTCAGCGGCTCTTCGAAGGCGGCGCAGTGACTGCACCCGTAGAAGAACAATTCAACGACCTCGATGCCATCCCCTTCGGTCGGCACTGCCGGGGAGATCTCCTCGTAGTGCTGGCCAACCATGAAAGGTTCGGCCTGGACCAGCAGCGGGGTCATGCCGATGAGGCCCAATGAGAGTCCGGCAAGGACGACCAGCCTGCGATGGATGTTCATGAGGTCAGATCCTGGGTTCGTTGAAGGGCGCGGGCAGTTGCGTGCCGAGGTAGATGGTCGACGGGTGCGCGAGTTCGCCAGGCCAGCCTTCGGATTACCGCCGCAAGCCGACCACAGTGCGCCACCGACCGGGATCCAAGCCGCCGGTTCCGAAGGGTGCACGGCCCAAATCGGTAATCAGCCGCGGGGATCCCGGGAATGCGTCCGACCGCGGATACCAGCCCCTGCTGACCGCATGCGGACCGCAAACCCCTTAGTGCAGGCCCTGAATGTAGTTTGAGACGGCTTCGATCTCGCGGGGCGTCAGACGCAGCGAGATGGTCTTCATGAGTTCGGAGCCAGGCCCGAGTCGGGCTTCTTCGCGGTAATCGTTGAGTTGCTTGGCCGTGTAGGTCGCATGCTGTCCACGCAGCGCAGGGTAACCCGCACCGGGATTGCCCACACCGTCTGGTGCGTGGCAGGCCATGCAGGCCGGCACACCGGAATCCGCGTTGCCGCCCCGGTAGATGCGTTCCCCAAGCTCCGCGAGCGCCGGGTCGGCCTGACCAATGGTTGGCGTCTGGTTGGCGTAGTAGGCTCCGAGATCGGCCATGTCCTGCTCCGTGAGCGCGGTGGCCATGGGACTCATGAGGGCGTTCTTGCGATGACCCTCCTTGAAATTGGCCAACTGGCGGGCCACGTACTTGGCGTTCTGTCCGGCGAGCTTGGGCCACTCGGCGTTGACACTGTTTCCATCGGCACCGTGACAGGCCGAACAGGTAGCGGACTTGGTGCGCCCCGCCTCGATGTCGCCGTCGGTCGCGATGGCAGGCTGGCCGCCGACCAGGGTCAGGGAGAGGGTGAAACCTCGGAGCAACTTCAGCATGCTGGACGCCTTTTGACCAATGGATTGAGAGCGCGCCGACGCCATCCGGCGCGCCCGGAGAATACACCATGCCAAGTGACTTGCCAGTTGAGCGGCCGCAGGGTCGCGCGCCCGACGGCCTCGTCGTCCAGCCGGCCTTCGTGCTCGGTGCCCATCGCCTCGACCAACTTCCACCGGATCAAGGCCGTGAGGTGGCCATCGCCGGTCGCTCCAACGCGGGGAAGTCCACGGCCATCAATACGCTTTTCCAGATCCGCCGGCTCGCCCGCACCTCGAAGACCCCCGGTCGAACGCAGCAAATCAATGTCTTCTCGCTCGGCGGCGAACACCGCCTGGTGGACTTGCCAGGCTACGGCTACGCGAAGGTCAGCCCCCAACTGCGAGAGCACTGGGCGCGCACACTGCCCCGCTACCTGGCCGAGCGCGCATCGCTATGCGGTGTCCTGCTCGCAATGGATATCCGTCACCCCTTGCAGGAAAGCGATATCGATTTCATCTCGTGGTGCGTGTTCGGCGGTCTGCGTCTGCGCATCCTGCTTACCAAGGCGGACAAGCTTGCTCGTGGGAACCAACAGAAGACGCTTGCTGCCGTAAGTGCATGGTGCGACGAACAAGGACACAGCCTCAGCGTCCAGCTTTTCTCCAGCCATTCTCGAGACGGAGTTCCAGAAGCGCGTCGCTGGATCCTGGACAGAACCTTGGAGGAGGAGGCACGTCGCCCCACAGTGGCGAACGACTGACTCTTGTCGAACACGCGGCCGGGTTTCTCGCCGGGAACCAGTGTCGTGGGGCTTGACAGGATGCGCGAGACGAGGGTTGTACACAGTCGGGGCAAGCCTTTCAGGCGGTCACGAGGGCGTCGGGAAGCCCTCAGACCGATGCTTGTGAAATCATCGAAAATCAATGCGTTAGATCGCGTGGCGAAGCGGTGAACGGCAGAACAGGGGGCTCAGGAAAACGCGCACTTGCGCTGCTTGGCGGACCTTTCTGCACAGAGTTATCCACAGCCTTTGTGGATGACTTCGGCGGGCATGGAATCCCAAGGGCTTACGTGGGGAACCTCGGAAATGTGTCGGGTTCATGACAGCCGCGTTACAGCCAGATGACAGGCCCGTGACAGGCGCGTCAATCGGCGCCGGGCAGGCGCGCGCCTACGGATGGGTGTCCACGCTGCTCGCGCTCGCATCCATCGTGCTGCGTCCTGGGCAACAGGCGGGACGGTCTCAGGCACACCACGCAAGCGGAAGGGCGCGCGTCTACTCCACGACCTTCAGGATCTGACCGGGCTCGGGTTCACCGTCCGGATACAGATCGTTGAGCAGCCGGAGCTGGGCCTCCGCAGTGGGGCCGAGCGGACTCTGCGCTGCAAGGCTTGCGATCGTGGTGCCCTGATCGGCGACTCGCAGGCGGACCCGCAGCGGGGCGGCATCCTCGCGTTCAGCCTCGGTGAGGCGACGGAAGCTGCGTGCGGTTTCGAGGAAGCGCGAGTCCATTTCCGCGATGCGTGCCGGGTCACGGACGGCTCCAATGAAGTAGAACGCGCGGTTGTCGAGGTGCAGCACGTTCACCCTCACCTGCTCGCGGTCGATCCGGGCAACCGCGGAGTGCCCCGGGATATCGGGACTCGAGATATCGCCCTCTGCGCTCAGGGAGCCGAGCCTCATCTCGCGCAGCATGAAATCCCGAGGACTCATGCGCTGGGTCAGATCCGCGGCCCCCATCTGCAGCAGGGCCGCCCCGCCGGGGGCCGTCAGCACGACACTGTCCGGCCGGTTGTCGAGGCGCCAGCCAGCGGGGACGGTAAAGGCGAACCCCATGTCCTGATGCAGAAAATGACCATTGCGAAGGACGCCTTCCGCGGCGGAGTCGCCGAAAGTCACTCCCTGAAGACGTTCCAGGAAGGCGCGTCGGGAGGCCATGTCCTCGCGGCGGTTGAGGTCCACCCCGAGCTGATGGCCGACGCGTGTCGCCTCAGCCAGACGCGTGTAGGAAGCAGGGTGGGTGGAGAAGACGCCGTGGTAGGTCCGCGCCTCACGCCCCTCCGCCTCGGCCTTGGCGACCTCGAAGCGCTGGTGGTCCTCGAGCAAGGACAGGACGTCCAGCAGCGCCCCGGGCGGCTTGCTGACACGGTCGAGATAGATGGCACCCAGCCGGTCCGCCTCCAGTTCCATCTCACGGCCATAACCCCGCAGCAGGGCAGTGCCAAGGACATTCACCAGGCTACCGACGGCCTGGGTGCGCAGGACTGGGAAGAAGATGGCACCGAGCGTGGTGCCGATCTGTGCGGCCTGGGCGGCACTGGCCTGACGCACGCCATGGCGGGCGGTGACGTGGCCGATCTCGTGACCAAGGATGGCGGCGAGCTCGGCCTCGCCGTTCAGATAGGCCAGCAGGCCGCGGGTGATGTAGATATGGCCACCGGGCAGGGCGAAGGCATTGACCTCCGGGCTGTCCACTACGGTGAACCGATAGATGAGGCCCGGCCGGTGCGAGGCCTCGGCCAGACGTTCGCCCAAGGCCTGCACGTAACGCTGCAGTTCCTCGTTCGGGTAAGGGCGGAAGACGGTGGCAAGGTCCTGCGCGGCCTGACGACCGAGGGCAAGCTCCTGAGCCTCCGTCATCAGGACGAAGTCGGCGTCCCCGGTCACGGGATTGGTCGCGCAACCGGCGAGCGCCAACCCGACCGCCGAGGCCGCAAACACGCCGCGCAACCCGGCAACAGGGCCGGGCCGAATGTCGGCCGACCCGGATGCCAAGGCTACTGGGCCTTTCTGAGTCCGTACTTGCGACGGAATTTGTCGACCCGACCGGCGGTGTCGACGATCTTCTGGCGCCCCGTGTAGAAGGGGTGGCAAGCGGAGCAGACGTCGA
>DBNU01000185.1:8822-8955 GCA_002299125.1 Proteobacteria bacterium UBA664 | reverse complement strand
GGGCGCTTGACAGCGTCGAGACCAGGCAGCGTCAGCAACGTCAGGGGGGCAGGGCACCGAAGCGCATCGCTGCGGGCAAGCCGCCACGTTGCGGTCCGCTTGCTCGGGGCTGCGTAGCTCCTGATGCCTCGGG
>DBNU01000185.1:0-8811 GCA_002299125.1 Proteobacteria bacterium UBA664 | reverse complement strand
TCGACGCGCACCACGCGCGCCTTGTAGATGTTCGACTTGCGCTGCTCACGGCTGGATGTTTCGAGATCGAGGTCGTACAGGCGCTGGCCATCGACCAGTGCCACACGCAGCTCTTCCGGCTGCGTGGCATTGATGAGCATTCTCTTCATTCTGGGCTCTTGCGGATTGGGGCCGGCAGTCGGTCGCGACGACGGACGGGCGCTTGACAGCGTCGAGACTGGGGAGCGCCAGCAACATCGCAGGGGCGGGGCACCGAAGCGCCTCGCTGCGAGCAGGCCGCCACGTTGCGGCCCGCTCGCTCGGGGCGGCGTAGCTCCTGATGCCTCGGGCGGGGTTCGCTGCTGGGCTGTCCAAGTGGTTCGTCCGGTCGGGACTGCGGGCGGGCCCACCCACCCCGGGAATATCGGGAGGGGTTGGCGGGCGGTTGGGGGAGGTGAGGGATGATGAGTGAATCGGTTGCGCTTCCCGATGACCGTATCGAGCGGTGCTCGCTCCTTGCCAGTGAACTGCCTGACCTCGTCGCTGCGCTCCGCTTGACGGCCAACCGTGGGAAGTATTCAAAAGACCTGAGGGTCGTGGCCACGCGATCCGCGGTAAGGGAGCGTTGCAGCCGTGGTAGCAGCGCAAGATCCGGGTATCGAGGTGACGCAAGGCCTGCATCGGGTAGCCGCCGTGACCGGGGCCGAGCGCGGGTGGCGGGCGGCCGCGGACTCCCGGGTGTGGCACGGGCGAGCGCGCATCCGGGAAGGACGCAATCGGCTACTGTCCAAGGACGGAGGGTATCAGTGATACCCTGTGCCGGCAATGAGTTCGCCCCCGAAGCTCGAATCCCTCCCGACCCGGCAACCTGCCCGCGAGCTCGAGGTCGCGCCGGCGGATGCGGGTCGCCGCATCGACAACCTCATCGGCAGTCTGCTGAAGGGCGCGCCGAAACCGCTCATCTATCGCTGGCTCCGGCGGGGCGAGGTGCGGCTGAATGGTGGGCGGGCCAAGCCCGATACCCGCGTCACGGCGGGCGATCGGTTGCGACTGCCGCCGTGGCAGCCGGTCGCCGTCGAGCCGGGTGCGCCACCCCCCGCCAGTCTCAGCGAGCGTTTGCGCCATGCGACGCTCTACGAAGGCGACGGCCTCATCGTCATCGACAAGCCATCCGGCATTCCCGTGCACGCGGGCAGTGGCCTGCGTCACGGCGTCATCGAGATACTTCGCGCCCTGCGTCGGGATCTGCCCTACCTCGAGTTGGTGCACCGACTCGACCGCGCCACCTCCGGCTGCCTGCTGTTGGCCACGGACCCGGCGCGCCTGCGCCAGCTCAATCGGGCGATCGCCGGTCCGGACGTGGGAAAGCGCTATCTGGCGCTGCTGGCCGGAGTGGCCACCTTCACGCGGCAACGGGTGACGGCACCGCTCCTGCGCGGGCTCGATGAGGCCGGTGAGGGGCATATGCACGTCGCGCCGGACGGGCAGGCGGCGGTCACCACCTTCAGCGTACGCGAGCAACTGCCCGCTGCCACCCTGGTGGAGGCGGAGCTGGGCAGTGGTCGTACTCATCAGATCCGGGTGCATGCCCAGAGTCTGGGTCTGCCCGTTGCCGGCGACGAACGTTACGGCAACCTGGCGGTCAATCAGGCGCTCGCCCGCCATGGACTGCGTCGATTGTTTTTGCACGCCTTCAGTCTGCGGCTTGCGCTGCCCGGGGAAGCAGTGCTGAAGTTCACCGCTCCCTTGCCGGCCGAACTCGAGGCCGTCCTCGCCCGCCTGCGCGGCGTGGCCGACCAAGGGGCGGAGATACCGATGCGCTGATTGCTGCGGGTAGCCGTGGCCCGTCGTCCCTGCCCAGCGCCGGCACCGGTGCGGGCAGTCGTTCGCACCTTCAAGTCACCTGCCATGAGGTTTGCTCCACCATGCAGAAGCCCCCCACTTCACCCAATGACCCGCACGGCCCGGACTGGGAGCGCGCGACACTGCGCGAACTGCTCCTGGAGCAAGTCAGGGAGCAGCGCAATGCCCGCCGCTGGGGCACCGCCTTCCGGCTGCTCATCGTGGCCTATCTCTTTGCGGTGTTGTTCTACGCCCGTCCCCAGGGGTTCACCTGGCCTGGTGCCATGGCCCAGCCGCACACCGCGCTGGTCGAGGTGCAGGGCGTGATCGCACCGGAGTTCGATGCCAACGCCGATTCTGTGGTCACGGGGCTGCGCGCCGCCTTCGAGGACAAGAACACGCGCGGGGTCATCATCCGCATCAACAGCCCCGGCGGCAGTCCGGTGCAGTCCGGTTACATCAACGACGAAATCATGCGTCTGCGCGACAAGTACCCCGACATCCCGGTGTACGCCGTGATCAGCGACATCTGCGCCTCGGGGGGCTACTACATCGCCGCCGCTGCGGACCAGATCTGGGCCGACAAGGCCAGCATCGTCGGCTCCATCGGCGTGCGCATGGACGGCTTCGGCTTCGTCGACGCCATCGGCAAGCTCGGCGTGGAGCGTCGCCTGCACACGGCGGGCGAGAACAAGGCCTTCCTCGATCCCTTTCTGCCGCAGAACCCGGCAGAGGTGTCCCATGTCGATGGCCTGCTCGACTCCATCCATCAGCAGTTCATCAATACCGTCAAGCGTGGGCGGGGCGAGCGGCTGAAGGATGACCCACGCCTGTTCACGGGGCTGTTCTGGACCGGCGAACAGAGCCTCGAACTCGGCCTCATCGATGGCCTCGGCAGCGCGAGTCATGTCGCGCGCGAACTCGTCGGGGCCGAGGAGATCGTGGACTTCACGCCGCGGCGCACGCTGTTCGAGGAACTTGGTGTGGGTCTCGGTACGGCCGCGCTGCAACTGCTGCAACCCGGCATCCGGCTCCGGTGAGAGGCGGCGGCGGCGGCGGCGCCCGTCCGCTCAGGCGCAGTCGCTGCTGCGGGCCAGGGGGTCGACGCCGGCCTCGCGCAGGAAGGCACAAAGACGGATGAGGGGCATGCCGAGCAGCGTGGTCGGGTCGTCGGCACGCAGCCATTCGAAGAGGCATGAGCCGAGCGACTCGGCGAGGAAGGCGCCGGCACTGGCGAGCGGTTGATCCAGCGCCACGTAACGGCGGATCTCCCCTCGGTCGAGCGCGCGCAGGCGCAGCTCGCAGTGCTCAACGGCCGTCCATGTCCGGCATGTGCGACCGTCGATCAGGGTGACTCCACTGTAGAAGTGCACTGTATCTCCCTGAATAAATGACAGTTGCTCCTCAGCGCCCTGTGCCGTGCCGGGCTTGCCCAGACGCCTCCCCCGGCACTCGCCCACCTGATCCGAACCGATCACCAGTGCCCCCGCGTAGCGTGCCGCTACCACCTTCGCCTTGACCAACGACAGGCGGCTGGCGAGTTCTGCGGCTGCCTCGGCGGGCAGGGGCGTTTCGTCGACATCGGCCGGTACGACCTCGAAGGGCAGTCGCAGGCGTTCCAAGAGGATGCGCCGACTGCTCGAGCCTGAGGCCAAAATAATCATTGGGAACATGGAGATGTGCTCTATCCTTACGAGAACTTGCGAACTAGCGGCTGGGGGGGGGCGTACCCCCTTGCCAGCGGGCGGCCACAGGGCACGAAGGCCCGGACCTTACAGCGTTCGGTTGCCAGCGAGGTCCGGGCGGGCGCAAGCGTCATCCTTGCTCATGCCGGCCGTCTCGCTGCGCGGGAAAAATCGCGCCGGACGACTAACGGTCCTGCGATCCGGTCACCGCTCGGGCAAGCGACCGCTCGTAGCGTACGTCCGCCTTCGGCGCGTATACTCCGCGCCCTTGCGATGACTCAAACCATCACGCGTCACATCGAACCGGTTCTGCTGGCCCGCCGGGGCGCAAGCATCGTTGGGTTGGTCGAACCCGCCCTGTGTGATCGACTGGCCGGTCTGCAAACCCCCATTGCGGTGGATTTGCGGTTCGAGGGTGATACCGAGGGGCGCCCGCTTGCCAGCGGGCTTCTCGAGGCGAGGGTAGAGTCGCGCTGTGAGCGGTGTCTGCAACCGATGGAAGTCGCGCTCGCACCGGCGGTGCACTGGCGATTTCTGCGGCCAACAGATCCGCCCCCAGCGGAAGTCGCGCCTTTCGAAGATGTCGACTTCGACGGTACTGAAGTCGACCTCGTGACGCTGGTCGAAGATGAATTGCTTCTGGCCCTGCCTGCCTTTCCGCGCCACGCGCATGCGTGCGGGGAGGGGGGAATGGCGAGACACCCCATTGAACCCGAGCCGACTGCAGAACCGGCACCGGGCAGAAAACGGCCCTTCAGTGGGTTGGCATCTCTTCTGGGTCGCCAGCCGGGCCCGGGCGCGGATGACGGACAAGAAAGTAACTGAACAGGAGACCCGGCCATGGCCGTGCAACAGAACCGCAAAACCTCATCCAAGCGTGGCATGCACCGCGCCCATGACTTCCTCACCCCGAATGCACTGACGGTCGATGAGACCACGGGCGAGGTGCATCGCCGTCACCACATCACGCCGGACGGCTTTTACCGCGGTCGCCGCGTGCTCGCCGCCAAGGGCGATTGACGCAGCAAGCCCGAGCGCCCGGGGCGGGGTCACCGACCTCCCCGGGTCATCCCACTCATCCGATGCGCCGACTTTCGGACCGGCACGCCTTGCGTTGCCGCATCCTCATGCGTGGTGCATTGGCTTGGGTGCCGCCTGCGAATGAGCCGGTCGCGGTCGCGACCCGGGCTCCCCGAGCCCCCTTTGGACCTGGTCCTGCGCCACTCCCGGCGTCGACCGCGGTGCCTCTTTTCGGTAAGCAAAAACCTCGATGAAGATCACCGTCGCCGTCGATGCCATGGGCGGGGATCACGGCCCGGCCGTCACCGTGCCGGCGGTGATCGACTGCCTCAGCCGTTATCCGGAACTCGCCGTCGTACTGGTGGGGGATCTTCCGGCCATTCATGCGGTAGAGCCGCATTCGGAACGTTTTGGCGAGCGCCTCACCCTGCAGGCGGCCAGTCAGACCGTCGGCATGAATGAACCGCCTTCCTCGGCGCTCAGAGGCAAGCGCGATTCCTCGATGCGCGTGTCCATCGACCTCGTGCGTGATGGCCGTGCCAACGCCTGTGTCAGTGCCGGCAACACCGGTGCCCTGATGGCCATCGCCCGCTTTGTGCTGAAGACTTTGGATGGCATCGACCGACCCGCCATCTGCACTGCACTGCCCACTCGCAGCGGTAGTGTCACCCGCGTGCTCGACCTCGGTGCGAATGTGGACTGCACGGCTGAGGACCTCTACCAGTTCGCCGTGATGGGCACGGTACTCGCGCAGGAGGTGGCCGGGATCGCCCATCCGCGCGTGGCCCTGCTCAACGTGGGCGAGGAGGAGATCAAGGGCAACGATGAAGTCAAGCGCGCCGCCACGCTGCTGTCTGCTTCCGCGCTCAACTACATCGGCTTCGCCGAGGGCAATGATATCTTCGATGGCCGCGCGGATGTCATCGCCTGTGATGGCTTCGTGGGCAATGTGGCCCTGAAGGCCACAGAAGGTGTTGCCCGGATGATCGGGCACTACACCCGTGAGGCCTTCCAGGCCAACTGGCGCACGCGCATCGCCGGCCTGTTCGCGGCACCGGTGTTGCGCAGTCTGCGTCAACGCATCGACCCGCGCCGCTACAACGGGGCGAGCCTTCTTGGACTGCGAGGCGTCGTCCTGAAGAGCCATGGTGGTGCGGATGCCTTCGCCTTCGCACGCGCAATCGAGGAGGCAATGGCCGAGGGCCGCGAGCGCGTTCCCGAACGCATTGCACACGCCGTCAGCTCGCTGCTCGGGGAGGCCTGATCCTGATGCACCGGATCCGGCTCAGCGGCACCGGGGCCTACCTGCCCGAGCGGGTACTGCACAATCGTGAACTCGAACAGTGGGTCGACACCACCGATGCCTGGATCACCGAGCGCACCGGGATCCGTGAGCGGCGGATCGCGGCACCCGGCCAGGGCGTTGCCGACCTCGCGTTACCGGCGGCACAGGCGGCGCTCGAGATGGCCGGGGTGGAGCCATCCGAGGTGGATCTCGTCATCGTCGCCACCTCCACGCCGGACATGTTCTTTCCCAGCACGGCCTGCATCCTGCAGCAGCGCCTCGGGATACATGGCGGTGCCGCCTTCGATCTGCAGGCCGCCTGCACCGGTTTCGTCTACGCGCTCACCGTGGCTGCCCAGTTCCTGCGCAACGGCGCGGCGCGGCGGGCACTGGTGGTGGGTGCGGAAGTGCTTTCCCGCATCGTGGACTGGAACGACCGCGGCACCTGCATCCTCTTCGGTGACGGTGCCGGCGCAGTGGTCATGGAATCCTTCCCGGACGGCCCCGAGGGCCTGCTCGGTACCTACATCCGCTCCGATGGCATCCATGCCGATCTGCTCAAGGCACCCGTCTGCTATCCCAAGGCGTTGAATGGGCAGGCCGGCGCAGCACATTTCATCGAAATGGCCGGTAGCGAGGTGTTTCGGGTCGCCGTCCAGACGCTGGGCGCTCTGGTCGAGGAGTCATTGCAGCAGGCCGGTCTGGTTCAGTCCGATATCGACTGGCTCGTTCCACACCAGGCCAATCAGCGCATCATCCAGTCGGTGGCGAAGCGGCTTGAGCTACCGATGGAGCGGGTGGTGCTGACGATGGCGCGTCATGGCAACACCTCGGCTGCCTCTATCCCACTGGCGCTCGACGAGGCGATCCGGGACGGGCGCATTCGTCCCGGGCAACTGCTGTTGCTCGAGGCCTTCGGCAGTGGTTTCACATGGGGCTCTGCGCTGGTGCGCTGGCAGCCGTGAGCAACGCCCCACCCAATGTCTCGCCGGCCCCGGTTGGCCGCTTCACAGGGCAACGAACACCATGAGTCTCGCTTTTGTATTTCCTGGCCAGGGTTCTCAGTCGGTCGGCATGCTGGATGGCTTCTCGCAGGATTATCCCGTGGTGCGTGAGACCCTGGAGGAGGCGTCTGCTGTCCTCGGCTACGACCTCGCAGCCTTGATCTCCGACGACCCCGATGGCCGGCTCGACCAGACCGAATACACCCAGCCGGCGCTGCTGACCGCCAGCATCGCGATCTTTCGCGCGTGGCGCGTCGAGGGCGGTACTACCCCGAGGCTCGTGGCTGGCCACAGCCTGGGTGAGTACAGTGCGCTGGTCGCAGCCGGAGCGATCGAGTTCGCCGATGCGGTGCAACTGGTCAGGCAGCGCGGCCGTTTCATGCAGGAGGGCGTGCCGGTCGGCATCGGATCGATGGCGGCCGTGCTGGGTTTGGAAGATGCGGTGGTCGAGCGAGTCTGTGGGCGAATCAGCACACTCGAAGCCTTCGTCGCGCCGGCCAACTACAACGCCCCCGGTCAGGTCGTAATCGCCGGTCACACGGCGGCGGTGGACGCTGCACTCGAGGGGCTCAAGGAGGCCGGTGCACGTCGTGCCGTCAAGCTCGCGGTCAGCGTGCCCTCGCACACCTTGCTGATGCGTGCCGCAGCCGACCGGCTGGCCGAACTCCTGGATGGGCTGACGATCCGCATGCCCGCCATCCCGGTATTGCACAATGTGGACGGTCAGGCGCGCGATGATCTGTTTGCATTGCGCAGCGCGCTCGCCGAGCAGTTGTATCTGCCGGTGCGCTGGACGGATACCATCCGCCACCTTGCGCAGGGCCACCGCATCGAGCACGTGCTTGAATGTGGGCCGGGGCGCGTGCTTGGTGGACTCATCGGGCGTATCGAATCCAGCCTGCAGGTAGCGGGCATGGCAACGCCCGAGCACCTGCGCTCGGCACTGAAGGCACTGCCATCGTCGCGCGGCTGAATACTCGGCAATGGCGGCTCGCAGCAGGCGCAACAAGGTTTTCAGATCCGTTCGAGTTCGGGAGAACACCTACAAGTGGACACGGAGCCAGTGGCGGGACAACTCGCCGTAGTGACCGGCGCGAGCCGAGGCATCGGTCAGGCAATCGCCTTGCGTCTGGCGCTGGAGGGTGCACGTGTGATCGCCACCGCGACCGGCGAGAAGGGGCTTGCGGCCATTGCTGCGTGGTCTGCGGCGGCAGGTGTGGCTGCGCGGGTGCGGGGCCTCACGCTGGATATCGCCGATCCGGCCAGCCTCGCTGCCTTCGTCGCTGTGCTCGAAGACACCGACACCCCCGACATCCTGGTGAACAACGCCGGCATCACTCGCGATGGCCTGCTCATGCGCATGAGCGACGACGACTGGCAGGCTGTCATCGATACCAACCTGAGCGGGGTATTCCGACTCACCCGCGCCTTCGTGCGCGGTATGCTGAAGCGGCGCAGCGGCCGCATCGTGAACATCACCTCGGTCGTCGGACAGACGGGCAACGCCGGTCAGACCAATTACGTGGCCGCCAAGGCGGGCCTCATCGGTTTCACCCGTGCCCTGGCCCTGGAACTCGGCAGCCGCGGTATCACCGTGAACGCGGTGGCCCCGGGATTCATCACTACCGACATGACGGCGGAACTCGACGCTGCGACGCAAGAGACACTGCGTGCGCGCATTGCGCTGGCTCGCTTCGGTACCCCTGAAGACATCGCTGCGGCGGTATCCTTCCTGGTGTCTCCGGGCGCCGCCTACATCACGGGTCACACGCTGGCCGTAAACGGTGGCATGGCCATGAACTGAACATGATCGACAAGCGGGAGGACGATGACTCCAAGAGCCTCGGATTGCCACGGTCGGCACCGATGGCCAGAGGCGTCGCCCGCGCTGGTTCACGGGCAAGTGTGCATGGCGCAGCGCACAAGGACCCACTGCGAGACTGTTTGCGCCACGGAAGGTTTCCAATACACTAACCACCGCTCAAGGGAGGCCTGA
>DBNU01000162.1:3143-4983 GCA_002299125.1 Proteobacteria bacterium UBA664 | reverse complement strand
TGTCTTGGTGCGAGTACCGACAAACGGGGCGGCCCGCAGCCGACCCCGGCTGCCCCTGCATCCGCGGTGTCATGAAGGAAACTTGCGATTGCCCGTAGCCGCGACCGGACTATCCGGCAGCGCCGGCGCCTGCCTGGGAAGTAGCGTCCGGGATGCGGGTGGGCTTGAGCCGCGTCACGCGCGGAGCGGATCACCGCCAACGGCTCGGTAGGACGGCGTCATTCGTGTGGCGCCTCGCGCGCCCTGGCGGGGAAGGCCGGGCGTCCCGACGACGCCCGGTTTTGGGCTATTGACCCTGGCGCCGAGCGCGCTCTCGCTCGATGAGCATGTCCACCACGCGGAGCATATCTTCCTGGGAGCCGGCCTGGGTCGCCGAAGTCCGGTACTTGCCCGCCACGATCATGGCCGGGACACCCGTGATGCCGTAGGCGCGGGCGGCCTCGGCCGCCTGCTTGATTTTGCCTTCCATGGCGAAGGAGGCGAGGGCGCCGTCGAAGTCCGCTGCGGATACCCCGATGGCCTCGAACACCGGGCGGAAATCCTCTGCGTTGCGCAGGCGCCGGTGCTCACGGTGGAAGGCGGCGAACAGGGCTGGATGTGCCTTGGCGCTGACACCGAGGAATTCGGCGACATAGAAGGCCCGTGCCGCGGCCGCCCAGACCTCATTGAGGGCGGCGGGCAGGCGGCGAAGCTGAACATCCGCCGGTTGCTTGGCCGCCCAGGCATTCAGCGGCTCTTCGAAGGCGGCGCAGTGGCTGCACCCGTAGAAGAACAATTCAACTACTTCGATACCATCCCCTTCGGTCGGTACCGCCGGGGAAATCTCTTCGTAGTGCTGGCCGACCATGAAAGGTTCGGCCTGGACGGGCAGCGGGGCCATGCCGATGAGGCCCGCTGAGAATCCGGCAAGGACAACCAACCTGCGATGGATGTTCATGAGGTCCAATCCTGAGTTCATTGAAGGGCCGGGCAGTTGTGTGCTGAGGTAGATGGTCGACGGGTGCGCGAGTTCGCCGGGACAGCCAGCGGATGACCGCTGCAAGCCGACCACGGTCGGCCACCGACAGGGATCCAAGCCTCCGGTTCCGGAGGGGGTGCGGCCCGGCTCGGTGCTCAGCGGCAGGGTCCCGGTAATGCGCCGGGCCGCGGATACCAGCCCCCGCAAACCGCTGGCGAACTCCAAACTCCTAGTGCAGGCCCTGAATGTAGTTCGAGACGGCCTCGATCTCGCGGGGTGTCAGACGCAGCGAGATGGTCTTCATGAGTTCGGAGCCCGGCCCGAGTCGCGCTTCTTCGCGGTAGTCGTTGAGTTGCTTGGCCGTGTAGGTCGCATGCTGCCCACGCAGAGCGGGGTAACCCGCACCGGGATTGCCCACACCGTCTGGCGCGTGGCAGGCCATGCAGGCCGGCACACCGGAATCCGCGTTACCACCCCGATAGAGGCGTTCCCCAAGCTCCACGAGCGCCGGGTCGGCCTGACCAATGGTTGGCGTCTGGTTGGCGTAGTAGGCTGCGAGATCGGCCATGTCCTGCTCTGTGAGCGTGGCGGCCATTGGATTCATGAGGGCGTTGTTGCGGTGCCCCTCCTTGAAATTGACCAACTGGCGGACCAGGTACTTGGCATTCTGTCCGGCGAGCTTGGGCCACTCGGCGTTGACACTGTTTCCATCGGCACCATGACAGGCCGAACAGGTAGCGGACTTCGTGCGGCCTGCCTCGATGTCGCCGTCGGCCGCGATGGCAGCCTGAGCGCCGACCAAGGCCAGGGAGAGGGTGAAACCTCGGAGCAACTTCAGCATGCTGGACGCCTTTTGACCGATGGATTGAGAGCGCGCCGACG
>DBNU01000162.1:0-2758 GCA_002299125.1 Proteobacteria bacterium UBA664 | reverse complement strand
AGCCGGCCTTCGTGCTCGGTGCGCATCGCCTCGACCAGCTCCCGCCGGATCAAGGCCGTGAGGTGGCCATCGCGGGTCGCTCCAACGCGGGGAAGTCCACGGCCATCAATACGCTGTTCCAGATCCGCCGGCTCGCGCGCACTTCGAAGACCCCCGGCCGGACGCAGCAGATCAACGTCTTCTCGCTCGGCGGCGAGCACCGTCTGGTAGACCTGCCTGGCTACGGCTACGCGAAGGTCAGCCCGCAACTGCGAGAGCACTGGGCGCGCACCCTGCCCCGCTACCTGGCCGAGCGCGCATCCCTGTCTGGTGTCCTGCTCGCAATGGATATCCGTCACCCCCTGCAGGAAAGCGATATCGATTTCATCTCGTGGTGTGTGTTCGGTGGTCTGCGTCTGCGCATCCTGCTTACCAAGGCGGACAAGCTTGCACGCGGGGCCCAAAAGAAGACGCTTGCTGCCGTGAGTGCATGGTGCGAGGAACAGGGGCACAGCCTGAGTGTCCAGCTTTTCTCCAGCCACAGTCGAGACGGAGTCCCGGAAGCGCGTCGGTGGATCCTTGACAGAACCCTGGAGGAGCAGGCTCGTCGCTCCACCGTGGCGAACGACTGACTTTTAGCGAACACGCAGCCCAGTTTCTCGGCGGGAACCAGTGTCGTGGGGCTTGACAGGATGCGCGAGACAAGGGTTGTGCACAGTCGGGGCAAGCCTTTCAGGCGGTCACGAGTGCTTCGGGAAGCCCTCAGATTGCGGCTGGTGAAATCAACAAAAATCAAAGCGTTAGGTCGCGTGGCGAAGCGGTGAACGGCAGAACAGTGGGCTCAGAAAAACGCGCACTTGCGCTGCTTGGCGGACCTTTCTGCACAGAGTTATCCACAGGCTTTGTGGATGACTTCGGCGGGCATGGAATCCCAAGGGCTTACGTGGGGAACCTCGGAAATGTGTCGGGTTAATGACAGCCGCGTTACAGTCAGATTACAGGCCCGTGACAGGAGCGTGGATCGTCGCCGGGCAGGCGCACGCCACCGAATGGGTGTCCACGCTGTCTGCGCTTGTATCCATCGTGCTGCGTCCTGGGCAACAGGCGGGGCGAGGAGTTCTCAGGCACACCAAGGGCACACCAAGCAAGCGGCAGGGCGCGCGTCTAATCCACGACCTTCAGGATCTGACCGGGCTCGGGCTCACCGTCCGGGTAGAGATCGTTGAGCAGCCGAAGCTGGGCCTCTGCAGTGGGCCCGAGTGGGCTCTGCGCCGCGAGGCTGGCGATCGTGGTACCCCGGTCGGCGACCCGCAGGCGGATACGCAGCGGGGCGGCATCCTCGCGTTCGCCCGCTCCGAGGCGACGAAAGCTGCGTGCGGTTTCAAGGAAGCGCGAGTCCATTTCCGCGATGCGTGCCGGGTCACGGACGGCTCCAATGAAGTAGAACGCGCGGTTGTCGAGGTGCAGCACGTTCACCCTCACCTGCTCGCGGTCGATCCGGGCAACGGCGGAGTGACCCGGAATATCGGGGCTTGAGATATCGCCCTCTGCGCTCAGGGAGCCGAGCCGCATCTCGCGAAGCATGAAATCCCGTGGACTCATGCGCTGGGTCAGGTCAGCTGCCCCCATCTGCAGCACGGCCGCCCCACCGGGGGCTGTCAACACGACACTGTCTGGCCGATTGTCGAGGCGCCAGCCGGCGGGGACAGTGAAGGCGAAACCCATGTCTTGATGCAGAAAATGGCCGCCGCGCAGGATTCCCTCGGCGGCGGAGTCGCCGAAAGTCACTCCCTGAAGGCGCTCCAGGAAGGCGCGTCGGGAGGCCATGTCTTCGCGGCGATTGAGGTCTATCCCGAGCTGATGGCCGACCCGTGTCGCCTCGGCCAGGCGCGTGTAGGAAGCAGGGTGGGTCGAAAAAACGCCGTGGTAGGTCCGTGCTTCGCGCCCTTCCGCCTGGGCCTTGGCGACCTCGAAGCGCTGGTGGTCCTCGAGCAAGGCCAGGACATCCAGCAGCGCCCCGGGTGGCTTGCTGACGCGGTCGAGATAGATGGCACCCAGCCGATCTGCCTCCAGCTCCATCTCACGGCCGTAACCACGCAGCAGTGCGGTGCCGAGCACATTCACCAGGCCGCCGACGGCCTGGGTGCGCAGGACCGGGAAGAAGACGGCACCGAGTGTGGTGCCGATCTGCGCAGCCTGGGCGGCACTGGCCTGACGCACACCGTGGCGGGCCGTCACGTGGCCGATCTCGTGTCCAAGGATGGCAGCGAGTTCAGTCTCGCCGTTCAGGTAGGCCAGCAGGCCGCGGGTGATGTAGATGTGGCCGCCGGGCAGCGCGAAGGCGTTGACCTCCGGGCTGTCGACCACGGTGAAACGGTAGATGAGGCCGGGGCGGTGCGAGACCACGGCCAGACGCTCCCCCAAGGCCTGCACGTAACGCTGCAGATCCTCGTTGGGGTAGGGGCGGAAGATGGTGGCGAGGTCCTGCGCGGCCTGGCGACCCAAGGCCAGTTCCTGCGCCTCCGTCATCAAGACGAAGTCGGCTCGCCCGGTGACGGGATTGGTCGCGCAACCGGCGAGCGCGAGCCCGACCGCCAGCGTGGCCCATGCGCCGCGGGACCCGGCGAAAGGGCCGGGCCGAATGTCGGCCGACCCGCGCGCCAAGGCTACTGGGCCTTTCTGATTCCGTACTTGCGACGGAACTTGTCTACCCGGCCAGCGGTATCCACGATCTTCTGACGCCCCGTGTAGAAGGGATGGCAAGCGGAGCAGACGTCGA
>DBNU01000246.1 GCA_002299125.1 Proteobacteria bacterium UBA664 | reverse complement strand
GGGAGTTGCCGGCCTCGGAGGCCAAGAAGATCGCACTATTCACCAATGTGGAGCAGCGCGCCGTCATCTCCATGCCCGATGTCAGCAGCATCTACCGGATCCCCATGATGCTGCATGAGCAGGGCCTGGATGCCTACGTCTGCGAGCGCTTCGGGCTCTCCTTGCCACCGGCCGATCTCAACGAGTGGGAGGCGGTGGCGGATGCCGTACTGCGTCCGGAGGGCGAGGTGCGCATCGCCATGGTCGGCAAGTACATGGACCTCACGGAATCCTACAAGTCGCTGTCCGAGGCGCTGGTGCACGCCGGGATCAGGCATCGCACCCGGGTGGTGGTGGATTACGTCGATTCCGAGGAACTCGAGCGCCAGGGCCTCGAGCGGCTGGCGAACTGTCACGGGATCCTGGTGCCCGGCGGCTTTGGCAAGCGGGGCATCGAGGGCAAGATCCTGACCGCCCGCTACGCACGCGAGCATCGTGTGCCCTATCTTGGCATCTGCCTCGGCATGCAGGTGGCCTGCATCGAGTTCGCGCGCAACGTGGCCGGCCTCGCCGGCGCGCACAGCACCGAGTTCAACCCGGAAACACCGCACCCGGTGATTGCCCTCATCACGGAATGGACCACCCAGGAGGGCGCGGTCGAGCGCCGCAGCGAGCTTTCCGACAAGGGTGGCAGCATGCGCCTCGGTGGGCAGCAATGTCGGTTGGAGGAGGGTTCGGCGGTGCGGGCGGCTTACGGACGCGAACTCATCGTGGAGCGTCATCGCCATCGCTATGAGTTCAATCCCCGCTACGTGGGGCCGCTCAGCAACGCGGGTTTGCGCATCTCCGGTCGATCGACCGATGGGCAACTGGTGGAGATCATCGAGGTTCCGGATCATCCGTGGTTTGTGGGTGTGCAGTTCCATCCAGAGTTCACTTCCACCCCGCGTGATGGCCACCCGCTATTCGCGCAGTACCTCGCCGCGGCCTGTCGGCAGCGGGATCTGTCTGCGGCTGTGGAGGCGTGCTGATGAACATCGCAGGTCTCGAGATCGGTGGCGACGCCCCCTTCTTTCTCATTTCCGGTCCCTGTGTCGTCGAGGGAGAGGGCATCACGCTCGACATCGCCGGGCGCCTCGCAGCGATGACCAGCGCGCTCGGCATTCCCTTTGTCTTCAAGGCCTCTTACGACAAGGCCAACCGCACCTCGGCGGAGTCGTTTCGTGGTCTCGGTATCGAGCAGGGCCTGCGCATCCTCGACGAGGTGCGGCGGCAGATCGGCGTGCCGGTGGTGACCGATGTCCACGAGGACACGCCGCTCGACGAAGTCGCGGCGGTGGTCGATATGTTGCAAACGCCTGCCTTCCTGTGTCGCCAGACCAACTTCATCCAGCGGGTTGCGGCCCTGGGTCTGCCGGTCAACATCAAGAAGGGCCAGTTTCTGGCGCCCTGGGACATGACCCACGTCGTGGCGAAGGCACGTGCGACCGGCAATGATCGTCTGCTCGTGTGCGAGCGAGGTGTCAGCTTTGGCTACAATGCACTGGTGTCCGATATGCGGAGCCTCGTCGTGCTGCGCGAGACGGGTTGCCCGGTAGTGTTCGATGCCACCCATTCGGTGCAGCAGCCGGGCGGGTTGGGCGGGCGCTCGGGTGGGCAGCGCGAATTCGTGCCGGTACTCGCCCGCGCGGCGGTCGCCGTAGGGGTCGCCGGGATCTTCATGGAGACACACCCGCGTCCGGAGGAGGCCTTGAGTGATGGCCCCAACTCGTGGCCGCTGGATGCCATGCCTGCACTGCTCGGTGTGTTGCGCGAACTCGATCTGCTGGCCAAGCGCCATCCTCTGTGAGGCGCGACCAATAGCCACGAACAACCACTGTTCCGCCTGCGCGCCCCGCGCGTGAACCCAGCGAGGAAACCCCCTCCATGACCGAAATCATCGATGTCTCCGCCTGTGAGATCCTGGACTCCCGTGGCATGCCGACCGTCTACGCGAGCGTCACGACGGAGGAGGGCGTCGTCGCCAGCGCCGCCGTACCCTCCGGGGCCTCGACCGGCGAGCACGAGGCGGTGGAACTGCGCGACGGTGATGCGTCGCGCTTCAAGGGCAAGGGTGTTCTGCGTGCCGTGGGCCATGTGGAGGGCGAGATCCGCGACGCCATGGTCGGCCTCGATGTCATCGATCAGGCCGGGATTGATCGCACGCTCATCGAACTGGACGGCACGCCGAACAAGTCCCGACTCGGGGCCAACGCCCTGCTCGCCGTTTCACTGGCTGCGGCCCGCGCCGCCGCGGATGTGGTCGGTCTGCCGCTGTATCGCTACCTCGGTGGTGGCAGTGGCGCCTACAGCATGCCGGTGCCCTTGATGAACATCATCAATGGTGGCGCGCACGCGGACAACAACGTCGATTTTCAGGAGTTCATGATCGTGCCGGTGGGTGCCGCCAGCCTGCGCGAGGCGGTGCGCTGTGGCGCGGAGATCTTCCAGGCCCTGAAGGCCGTGCTGAAGGCCCGTGGTGGTGCCACTGCGGTCGGGGACGAGGGCGGCTTCGCGCCGAATCTGCCGTCGAACGAGGCCGCCATCGAGGTGATCCTGCAGGCCATCGAGGATGCCGGCTTCCGTGCCGGTGCCGATGTGGTCCTGGCGCTCGACGTCGCCAGTTCCGAGTTCTGTCGCGATGGGCTCTACCATCTCGCCTCGGAGGGTCGCAGCCTGGACGCCGCCGGGTTCACCGATCTGCTCGCAAGCTGGTGTGACCGCTATCCCATCCTGTCCATCGAGGATGGCATGGGCGAGAACGACTGGGCGGGCTGGAAGCTGCTCAGCGAGCGGCTCGGTGGTCGCGTGCAACTGGTGGGCGACGACCTCTTCGTGACCAACACCCGGATGCTCGAGCGGGGGATCCGTGAGGGCGTGGCCAACTCCATTCTCATCAAAGTGAATCAGATCGGTACCCTCTCGGAGACGCTGGCCGCCATCGACATGGCGCGTCGGGCGGGCTACACGGCGGTGGTATCACATCGCTCAGGGGAGACGGAGGACACCACCATCGCCGATCTTGCGGTAGCGACGAGCTGCGGCTTCATCAAGACCGGATCACTGTCGCGGTCCGATCGCATCGCGAAGTACAACCGCCTGATGCGCATCGAGGATGAACTCGGCCCGAATGCCTGTTATCCCGGGCGGGCGGCCTTCTACCAGCTCGCCCGCTGAGATCGCGCGCGCGGGCGGCTCCATGGTCCGGGTCCTGATCTGTCTCGCGGCGTTGCTGGGGCTTGCCCAGTGGGCCTTGTGGCGGGGTGAGGGTGGCCTCGGGACGCTCAGCAGCCTCAAGGCGGCCACGGAGCAGCAGATCGCCGAGAACTCGCGCCTGCAGGAACGCAACCGGGCGCTCGCGGCCGAGGTGGCGGATCTCAAGGTGGGCATCGCGGCGGTGGAGGAACTCGCGCGCAGCGAACTCGGCCTCGTGCGCGCGGACGAGGTCTTCTTCCACGTGCTGGGCCCGCGGCCCGGTAGTGGCGATGCCGCCGAGTGACCCGGTCAGGCGGCGCTGCCCGCGCTCGCGGGACAGAGCGCTCCTCTGCCGGGAGAGGGTGTGAGTGTGGTGAGGGTCGAATCGGCGCGAGGACCCGGACGTGCCACGAACCAAGTCCCCTCGAGGGGTTCGGCTGAGGGTGTGGAAATGCCGCCGCCTCAGGCCCTTCGGTAACGTTTGCTGATCCTGCAAGCCATCCATCGATGCGGCTGAAGAATCAGCTACCTGCTCGGGTGCAAGCATGACGGAATCCAGGGTGTTCGCCGTGGTGCCGGCAGCCGGGTTCGGGCGGCGCATGGGCACGGATCAGCCCAAGCAATACCTGGCCCTGGCTGGGCGCATACTCATGGAGTGGACGCTGGAGGCGCTGCTTGCGGACCGCCGCATCGCACGCGTCTGCGTGGTTCTGGCACCGTCCGACACCACTTTCGACTCCTTGGCGATAAGTCATGACCCACGGGTGGCACGGACCCCTGGAGGGGCCGAACGTTGTGACTCCGTGCTGGCCGGGCTGGAGTACTGTGTGGCGAATCTGGATCCATCGGACTGGGTGCTCGTGCACGATGCGGCGCGTCCCTGTCTGCCGCTGGGTGACCTCGACCGGCTCATCGAACGCTGTCTGGAAGACCCGGTGGGTGGCCTGCTGGCAATGCCGGCTCGAGATACCTTGAAACGGGACGACGGCCAGGGCCGCGTGGCTGCGACCATCGACCGTCACCCCGTGTGGCACGCCCTGACCCCGCAGATGTTTCGCCTCGGCGCGCTGCGCTCTGCCCTCCTCGCGGCACGTGCTCGCGGCGTGGTGGTGACGGACGAGGCGCAGGCCATGGAACTCGCAGGTCACGCACCGCTGCTCGTCGAGGGTAGTGCGAGCAATCTCAAGGTCACGCGGCCGGAGGACCTGCGGACGGCCGCCAGCATCCTCGCGCAAACCTCGCCGTCATTCCCGCAGAGGCTGGAACCCAGCGTAGTTGCCGCACCCGGGACTGGATCCCCGCCTGCGCGGGGATGACTTGAAGGGCGGGGATGACTTGAAGGGCGGGGATGACGTGGCCCGTGGCGAGCACTGCGGGTCGCGCGGAGTGCGGTGGAGCAATCGAGGGAAGGAGTCAGTGCATGCGCATCGGACACGGTTATGACGCCCATCGCTTTGCACCCGGGCGTCGCCTGGTATTGGGTGGGGTGGAGATCGAGTACGAGTTGGGCATGGCGGCGCACTCCGATGGCGATGTCGCCATTCACGCGCTCTGCGATGCGGTCCTCGGGGCCCTTGGCCTTGGCGATATCGGCAGGCATTTTCCCGATACCGACCCCGCCTTCGCGGGCGTGGACAGTCGCCACTTGCTGCGGCACGTCGTCGGCCTGATGCGCGGTCAGGGCTATGTGATCGGCAACGTGGATCTCACCATCGCGGCCCAGGCACCGAAGCTCGCGCCCCATATTCCGCTGATGCGGGAGCGGCTGGCGGCCGACCTCGACTGCGATCCGGTTCAGGTCAACGTGAAGGCCACCACGACCGAGGGTATGGGCTTCGTCGGTCGTCGCGAGGGGATCGAGGCCCACGCCGTCGCGCTGCTGCTCGCTACACCTTCTGCTCCAGCTCGTGTTGGC
The DNA here is from genome assembly GCA_002299125.1 of Proteobacteria bacterium UBA664. Taxonomy (GTDB): domain Bacteria; phylum Pseudomonadota; class Gammaproteobacteria; order UBA7966; family UBA7966; genus UBA7966. The sequence goes on along the minus strand of DBNU01000246.1, from coordinate 2,031 downwards.
GTCCCTCACTGAGGGCGCGTAGACGGGTCAGGGCACGCTCACAGCGGGCATCGAAGCCCACGGTCCCGCTGTGTTCCAACAGCCCTTCGAGTCTGCGCGCCTCGCCAGCGAGCGCCTGCACGCCCCAGAGCGTGCTCTGCACGCGGAGCTGGTAGAGCGCCCAGCGCAGCGCGCCCAGGTCACGACGCGTCCAGGCATCCTCCATGTCGGCGACCAGGCCCTGCCAGCTCATGGCGAAATGGCGGCGACATTCGAACAGAAATAGATGATCGCCCTGGGACTGCGCCAGCCCTTGCAGCGGAGCGCGACGTGTGGCCGTGAGCGCTTCAACTCGAGCGGTCGTAGCGGGACTTTCGCCGGCGCTTGCAGCGGACTTTGCCTCGGGTCTTGGCGATCGGGCGACGCTGGCGGAACGGGAGAGTTGTGGCATCGGTTGCGCCGGAAAGTGGCGCAGGTCACGGCGTGCACGAGTCGGCGACACCGGGTGCCACGTCTGCTCAAACTCGGACGAGCGATCCACCAGACGGAGTTGCAGCAGCAGGAGCAGGGCGACTCCGCAGGCCGCAAGTGGAACGGCGGGCGCGAACACCTGCCCCCATCCCAGCATGAGGAGGGCGGCGAACAGGGTCAGGAGTGTGCTCGCGAGGTTGTGCCCATTGCGAAGCGGGGTGCGCTCTCGGCTCGGGTGGATCGTGGCAGCGGTCAAGAACTTGCTCTCCATCGGCAAGGCCGCTCGGGCAGGAGGCTCGAGACGGTGGCGGGTCGTGGAGTGCTAAGCGGGAAACGTGCCAGCTTCAGGATTGCGCGTCCGACCGGGGGGCGTCGTGGGTTGGTGGTCGCAAGTGCCCGAGGCAGCGGGATGCCGGCACGATCGGGCAGTGCCTGATGAGGCCGGGGCTTGGCAAGCACGCTGGCCACGCAGCGGGGGATGTCGCCAGGTGGTGACAAGAACGGATCTACGCACAGTCCGTAGCGGTGCTCGTGGCGTCATGCGCGCACCAGCAGCACGTAGACCGCCCCGGTCCCACCGTCCACCGGGCGTGCCGGGCAGTAGGCCAGCACATGACCGTTGTGGCGCAGCCAGGCATCCAGCTTGCGCTTGATGATCGATGCCCCGTCGGGTGAGCGGAAGCCCTTGCCGTGGATGATGCGCACGCAGCGCAGGCCGCGGGCAGTGGCCTCGGCCAGGAAACGCGCGACCTGCCCGCGCGCCTCGTCCACCCGGCAGCCGTGCAGGTCCAGCTCACCCTGGAGGCTATAACGGCCGCCACGCAACCGGCGCAGGGTGTTGCGGTCGAGCCCGGGCCGGGCGTAGTCGAGCTCATCGCCGGTGGCGAGGTCACGCGGGTCGTAGAGGTCGCTCAGCATGTCGGCCCGCGCTTGTTCGATCTCGGCCTCGCGCTGCCGGGGGATCGGGGGCGGAGCGGGTGGCCGGGATTCCACGCGGTCGTGTTTCAGACGACGCACATCGCGCACAGAGGCGCGGAAGAGTTCATCGTCCTCGCTCATGGAAGACTCCGGGAGAGGTGTATCTGGGTGGCAGCGCTCGTGGGCGTGCTCAGACTCTCACCGCCGCATTATGGGTGCGGCGGCCACTGGGACCCAAGTGCGGGGGCCTCCGGCACCGGGCGTGCGGATTGTCGGGCCCGTATTTTTCCGCGCGAGGGCAGGCTGCGGGGGTAGCCAGTGTGTGGGCAGGACTGGATTCCCGCCTGCGTGGGCATGACGGGTGTGTCGCGGGATTGACGGAATTGCACGGCGTTGACGGGGCCGCGCAAGAAAAAGGGCCGGGCGGAGCACCCGGCCCTCGAACCGACCGCAATCAGGCCTTGCGACGACGCGACAGCGACAGACCCGCCAGACCGGAGGCGAAGAGCCACACGGCGGCCGGCACCGGGATCGGCTGCAGCAGGGTGCCGTTGGGTGTGAGGGAGCCGTTCAGGTTGCCGATGAGGATGGCCGTGTCGATCCCGCCATCGGTGACGTCCGCGACCAGGAAGTCCAGCGTGATCGGGCTGCCCGGCTGCTCGA
>DBNU01000103.1 GCA_002299125.1 Proteobacteria bacterium UBA664 | reverse complement strand
CGAAGATCCTGGCCGAACTCGCCTGGCTCGGCATTGCCATCGAGAAGACCGCAGGGCCCAGCGAGCGCGAGGCCTGGGGCTGGCTCATGGACCGGTTCCGCGCCCATCCGGAGTTGGCCGGCCAGATCGACGTTCCGGGGCCTGGGGCGTGACCCTGCTCCTCGCCAGTGTGCGCTCGCCGGAGGAGGCCCGCATCGGCCTCGAAGCGGGGGCCGATCTCATCGACCTCAAGGAGCCGGCCCTGGGCGCACTCGGTGCCGTCGATCCGCGCACAGCGCAGCGGGTGGTGGCCCTCGTTGACGGGCGCGTGCCGGTCAGCGCGACCGTCGGTGACCTCGGCGGGCGTGACGCGCGCCTGCCGGAAGTCGCCGCTGCCCTCGTCGAGGCCGGTGTGGACATCCTCAAGGTGGGTTGCTTCGACGCGCATGCGGCGGAGGCGATCGAGACCCTCTCACGGAGGCATCCCGGCCAGGCTGTCGTTGCTGTTGCCTTCGCCGAGGACCCCTGGCGGGAGTTGCCTCTGGCGCGCTTCATGGCCAGTGAAGTCCGGTTGCTGATGCTGGACACGCGCGAGAAGGGCACGGGCAGTCTGCTCACGAAACTCGCCGTGAATGAACTGTCGGCGCTTGGTGCGGCCACAGCCGCACAGGGTCTCGCGCTCGGGCTGGCCGGCGGTTTGACGCTGGCCGATCTGCCCCAGGTCCTGGCCCTGGGGCCGGCGGTGGTGGGGCTGCGCGGTGCCCTGTGTGACGGTGCGCGGGAAGGGGGCTTGAGTGTCGGCCGCATGGCGGCCGCACGGGCGGCGGTGCCGCGGCAGACGGCGGCGGGCAAGCAGAGGAGGTGGCGACATGACTTCGTGGCGTGAACGTGGAGAGGACAATCCCTACGATGAGGCGGCCGTCGTGGCGCGCCTCGCGGCAGAGTTGCCGCGCTGGGAGTTCAAGGACGGCTGGATCCGACGTACCTACCGCACGGCGGGCTGGAAGGGCACGCTCATGGTGGTAAACACGATCGGTCATCTGGCGGAGGCGGCCTTCCATCACCCGGATCTGGTGGTGTCCTATGCCTTCGTGACGGTGAAGCTGATGAATCATGCGGCGAAGGGCATCACCGACAAGGACTTCGAACTCGCGCGCAAGATCGAAGAGGTGGTGATGTGGCAGCCGGGCCTGGACGAGGGTGGTGCCCTTACCGGCACGCCCGAAGATCCGCGCTTCAAGTACCTCAAGTACGACTGAAGGCCGGGGCGGCGCGAGCGACCGCGGCCCGGTCCGGCAGCGGCTGGCGCGCTCGCCCGCGCTGTGGCCACGGGGCCATGGCCCGTGAGCGCGCTGAGCTGGCGACGACGGCCAACTACGACAACAACTCTGACGGGAGGGGAACCCCTGATGCACATTCGCGTACTCGGTGCCGCCGCTGGCGGTGGTTTTCCGCAATGGAACTGCAATCACCCGAACAGCCGGCGCGCCCGCAGCGGCGATCCGGCGGCACGGCAACGCACGCAGTCGTCCATCGCGGTGAGCGACGATGGTCGCGATTGGTTTCTGTGCAACGCCTCGCCCGATCTGCGTCAACAGATCATCGCGACGCCGGCGCTGCACCCGCAGCAGGATCTGCGGCATAGCCCCATCCAGGGCGCGGTGCTCACCAATGCCGATGTCGATCACGTGACCGGCCTGCTCGTGATGCGCGAATCGCAGCCCTTCACGATCTACGCGACCGCGCGTGTACTCGCGGTGCTTGGTGCCAACAGCATCTTCAACGTGGTGAATCCGGAGTTCGTGCCGCGTCAGCCGCTTGCGCTGGAGCAGCCGGTGCGCCTCAAGCGGGTGGATGGCTCCGAGACCGGCATCGAGATCGTGCCCTTCTCTGTGCCTGGCAAGGTCGCCCTGTGGCTCGAGGACGTCAACAAGGGCGCGAACTTCGGCTCGGTGGAAGAGGACACCATCGCCATCGAAGTGCGTGATGCCGAAGGCCGGACCTGCTTCTTCTACATCCCCGGCTGCGCCTCCATGCCGGATGCCCTGCGTGAGCGCCTGCGCGGGGCACCGCTCGTGTTCTTCGACGGCACCCTGTGGGTGGACGACGAGATGATCCGCGAGGGTGTCGGCGTGAAGACCGGCCAGCGCATGGGCCACATGAGCAATTCCGGCCCGGATGGGGTAATCGCCGCCTTCGCCGACCTCGACGTCAAGCGCAAGGTGTTCATCCACATCAACACCACCAATCCGATCCTCATCGATGACAGCCCCGAGCGGGCAATGGTCAACGCGGCCGGCTGGGAGGTGGCCTGGGACGGCATGCACATCGAGGTGTAGGGCGCGGCCCGGAGCGCAAGGCCTCCCGTCATCCCCCCTCAGCGCGTAGCTAGGGGTGAGCCTGCGAACCCCGACATGGGCAATGAATGTCTGGACGTGGGGTTCCTGACGTCACCCCAACCTACTCTGGCTGTGGGCGAGGGGCTGGGGCGAGGGTCCGCAATCGCCACGACCTCAGAGCCCGTCGGGGGGGAGCTCCTCGACGCTGGCCACGCCCATCCACTCGCGCTGGCGGGCGGCAATCCCGGGGTCGGTCCAGCGGTCCAGGCGCCCACGCAGAAAGCCCACAATCCCTGCCAGCCGCACCCACTCCATGAGCGCAAGCACACGCAGCAGCGTCGCGAGGCGCCCGGTCTCGCGCCAGCCGCGTGCGGCCTGCGCCCACAAATGGCGGCGCACATGCACTGCGATGACACCCAGGCTCACGAGTGGCCCAAGCAGGGTCCAGGGAGTCAGCAGCAGCGGCAGCAGCATCGCCAGGTGATAGCGGATGTTGGTGCTGTAGCCGCGTACGCCAAAGCCCACCCGGCCGTTGCCGCGACCGTAGTTGAAGCGCTGCCGCCAGACCTGCGCCCAGGTCTCGCGCGGTCGCCAGCGCACGATGGCGTCGCGGCAGAAGGCGAAACGGTAGCCAAGCTGACGCAGACGGATGTTGAACAGGGTGTCCTCTGCGGCGTAGAGCCACTCCGGGTAGCCCCCAGCCGCCGCCCATGCAGCCTTGCGAAAGGCGATCGAACGACTCGAGGGATAGTAGCGCGCGACATAGGAGTCCTCGCGATCACCCATGTACGTGGCGTAGATGACCTCCTGCTCGAAGGGGCTCTGGACGTCGAAACGGAAGTTGCCGCTCACGATGTCGGGGGCCTCGGCCGAGGCGAAACAGCGGCCGATGGCCTCGAGCCAGATGGAGTCCACCCGGCAGCCCGCGTCGGTCACGGCGACGAGCTCGTGCGTCGCCAGACGGATCCCGAGATTGCGTCCCGCGGCGATGTTGCAATCCTCGCTGATGAGCCGGATGCGGCCGTCCTCGGCATAGGGCCGCAGCACCTCCAGCGTGCCATCCGTGCTCTGGCCGTCCACGATGAGGATCTCTGCCGGGGCCAGCGTCTGCCCGAGCAGGCTCTCCACCAATGCGCCGATGTTGCGGATCTCGTTACGCACCGTCACCACGACGGAAAGCCGGGGAAGGCCCGGACTTCCGGCCGCGACCGGCGCTTCAGCCGACAGGTGGGTGTCCATTCCTGCGCGATCCGGACCGGGTCAGGGCCCAGCGTCTCCAGGCCCCACCTCGGCAGCGGATCCCTCCCGCCAGTCCCCGCTGCGGCCGCCGGTCTTTTCCAGCAGGCGCACGGCATCGATCACCATGCCGCGATCCAGCGCCTTGCACATGTCGTAGATCGTAAGCAGGCCGATCTGCACGGCGGTCAGGGCCTCCATCTCGACACCGGTGCGCGAGTGGGTACGGGCACAGGCCTCGATATGCACGCCGGGCAGGGAGCCATCCGGGCGGCAGTCGATCTCGATGGCGTCGAGTGGGATGGGGTGACACAGCGGGATGAGTTCGGCCGTGCGCTTGGCTGCCATGATCGCGGCCACCCGGGCAACGGCAAGCACGTCACCCTTCGGATGGCGCCCCTCGAGGAGGGCGGCCAGGGTTTCAGCCTGCATGCGGATGTGGCCACAGGCGCGCGCGCTGCGGAGGGTTTCGGCCTTGCTGCCCACATCGACCATGTGGGCCTCGCCGCGGGCGTTGAGATGGGTGAGGCTGCTCATCGCGCGGAATAGTGACAGCGTGCCTGCGGGCCGTAAACTTGTAACCGTCGTTGGCCGCATTTCGTCGCTTCTGGGTGTGAATGCGGCGAGAAGATGAAGCGAGGGCCCATGATCCGCATACTTTTCTTCGCTGGACTCGCCGAGACGATCGGTCGTCGCGAGGCCTACCTCGCCTACCCAGGGCCGGTGGATGTCGCCGGCGTCTGGGTGCAGGTGGTCGGTACGCCCCGACCGGACCGTCTGCGTTGTGCCCGCAATCAGGCCCACTGTGACTTCGGGACTGCGGTGCATGATGGTGATGAAGTGGCCTTCTTTCCGCCGGTCACCGGGGGCTGAGCATGGAACGGGTGGAACTGCGCACGGCGCCCTTCGACCCTTACGCGGATCTGCGCCGCTTCCAGCGTAGCCGTGGCCTGGACCGTGGGGCCTGTGGTGCAACGGCTGTGTTCGTCGGCAGCATGCGCGATTTCAATGAGGGTGAGGCGGTCGCCGAACTCTTCCTCGAACACTATCCCGGCATGACCGAGCGTTGCCTGGAGGAAATCGTCGCCGGCACGCTCGATGACACCGGGGCAGAGGATGCGCGGGTCGTGCACCGGGTCGGCCCCATCCTTCCGGGTGAGGACATCGTGCTGGTGGCGGCCTTCTCCGCCCATCGTGCCGAGGCCTTCGCGGCCTGTCGTGCGATCATCGAGGCCCTCAAGCGCGATGCCCCCTTCTGGAAGCGGGAGAAAGGGCCCGCCGGGGAGCGCTGGGTGAGCTGCAATACGGGGGACAGGTGAGGCCAGCCGCTCGGCACCCGTCACGATTCCTCGTGATCTTGCTGTCGGCCACCCTGGCCTGGCCTACGCCGTTGCCGGCGGCCGATGGCCCTGAGCGCGCGTCCGCCGATCCCATGGCCACGGTGGCGGGGCCCGATGGTCGTGGCATCGTCGGTGAGTGGTTGACCGAGGGCGCGAAGGGGCGGGTGCAGATCTACGCGGTCGAGGGGTCGGCCGCGGTTTTCGAGGGGCGAATCACGAGCGGCGATGACGGCCCTGACGCACCGCGCGACAAGCACAATCCCGACCCCGCGCTGCGGACACGGCCGGTCAAGGGTGTCGTCTTCATGACGGGCTTCCGTTACGCGGGCAATGATCGCTTCGAGAACGGCCGCATCTACGACCCACAGAGCGGTAACACCTATCGTGGGCGCATGCGTCTGGTGGCAGACGATACGCTTGAGGTACGCGGTTTTCTCGGAATTTCGCTGTTTGGGGCGACCCAGGTCTGGAAGCGCGTGCCGGCCTCGGATCAGGCCTCAGCGGAGACTGACACGGGCCTGCGATGACTCCGGGGCAGTGGCCTCGCGCCATACGATCCATCCACGCGCGGCATCCGGTCCGGCGACCACCATCGCCTGCAGCAGTTGGCTTTCGCCGCCGCGGTAGCGACGCTGACCGCCATCCGGCCCGATGAAGCTGATTTCGCCGGGCGCGTGGCGAATCGTGAGGACGCGCACCGGGAATTGCACTTGGACCAGATCCAGCAACTCGAAGCCGGATGCGGCCTGCCGCTCGCGCAGGCTCGCAAGGTCGCCGAAGACCTCACCCACCGTTGGGTAGGCGATCTCGTGCGAGAAGGGGCGTCGCGAGTCCAGTGCGACTTGATCCAGCGCGAAATCGAGTAACAGCCAGCCGGAGGCCACACCCACTAAAGGGATCAGGTGCTGTGGCCGCGTGATGCGGCCCAGTGTCCGTCCGATGGTCGAGGCGGATCGGCGGCGCACGGAAAGATCTATCGCGCTTTGATGGCAGCAATAAGGTGGGAACAACGGCGGGACGCACGCATGGGCGCAGTATCGGCCCTGCGTCACTTTTCTTCTGGGGAATCGCTGCCAACTGGTTCACATTTCGCAACACGCAATTGACCGAGAGCCCGCGATTGCGGTCTGTAACCCCCCAGCACGCCCTCAGCCGAGCAGATTCTCGAAGGGTTCCACCTCCACTGTGCTGCCCGGTGGCAGGTGGGTCACCTCGCGCGGCAGCACGATGAAGCAGTTCGCGCGGGCCATGGAGGACAGCATTCCCGAGCCCTGATCCCCGGTCGGACGCACCTGCCAGGTCCCGCTCACGCGTTGCAGGATGCCGCGCTGGAATTCCTCGCGTCCCCGCCGTTTGTCCACCGATACCGGCAAGGTCGCAAGAAAGCGCAGGGGGCTGCGCGGATTGCCGCCGGCAATCCGGTCCAGCGCCGGGCGCACGAACTGGGTCCAGGTGACCATGACGGACACCGGGTTGCCCGGCAGACCGAAGACCGGGGTGCTGCCGATCGAGCCGAAGAGCAAGGGTCGCCCGGGCTTGATGGCCACCTTCCACAGTGCGACTCGCCCCAGTCGCTCGACACGCTGACGCACGTGGTCCACGTCGCCGACCGACACGCCGCCCGTGCTCAGCACGAGGTCAGCACTTGCGGCGGCACTCGCCAGCGTCTGCTCGATGGCCTCCGGCTGGTCGCCGACGATGCCGAGGTCGAAGATCTCGACCGGCAGGCCACCGAGCAGGCCGAGCAGGCTGTAGCGGTTGCTGTCGTGGAGTTCGCCGAGGGCCAGAGGGGCGCCCAGTGAGCGCAGTTCATCGCCGGTGGAGAAGATCGCCACCCGTGGTCGGCGCAGCACCGTGACCGTAGGCATGCCCAGTGTGGCCAGGAGGCCGAGGTGGGCGGGACCGAGGCGCTCACCGCGTTCGAACACGTGGGCGCCACGCGGGAATTCGCTGCCCTGATGACGGACGTTCTCGCCCGGGCGCGGAGGGCGTCCGAGTGTGACCAGCCCGCCTTCCACCTGTACCTGCTCCTGCATGACCACGCAGTCGGCCCCGTCGGGTAGCACGGCCCCGGTCGAAACTCGCACGCAGGTGCCGGGGGCGAGCGGCTCACGCCAGGGGTGGCCGGCGTAGGCGTGCCCGACCCAGCGCAGTTGCAGTCCCTCGGCGGGGTTCAGGCCAGTGGCCTGACAGGCGAAGCCATCCATGGCCGCATGCGTGAAGGCGGGCAATGGTGTCGGCGCGTAAACGGTCTGGGCCAGGATGCGTGCGCGGGCGTTGCGCAGGTCGATCCGCTCTTCGCCGGTCACGGGCTGTACGGCCGCGAGGATGCGACTGAGTGCGGTACGCAGATCCGGCTCGGCCGGGTCGTGGTCGTCCTTGCAGGAATTGGATGGCGTCGGCTGGCTCATGTCGTCTCCGGGGTTGGAGGAGCATCGGGCTGGGGTGGGGGCGGCATGGCCACCGGGCGCACGGGGTGGTGCACTTGGGGACGTCGGGGCTGCCTCACGGGGCGTCCGGCGGCAGGCGGCCGAGCAGGCGCTCGCGTCGCCAGCGGACGAGAAAGGCCGCTACCGCCGCCGGGTCGTCGATGTCCAGACGAGGGAGTCGGGAGGGCGCCGCGAAAGCGGCATCGCAGGCGAGTGCCACCAGCCAGGGGTCGTCGAGCGGCACGGGTGCGGAGGGTGCGCCGGTGCGGGCCAGGGCGAGGCGCGGGATCGGATCGCGCTTGAAACCCTCCACCAGCACGAGGTCGGTCAGCGCCGGGTCGATGCGGGCGAGGAACTCATCGAGAGAGGGTGGCCGTTCCGGGTTCTCCCGCTCGATGATGCTCGCCACCCGCCGGGTGGAACCCACCACGACCTGGCGCGCCCCGGCCTGCCGCAGGCGATGGCTGTCCTTGCCCGGTTGGTCGAGGTCGAAATCGTGATGGGCATGCTTCACCAGCGCGATGCGCAGCCCGCCAGCGACCAGGTGGGGCAGCGTGGCCTCGAGCAGGGTGGTCTTGCCGGTGCCGCTCGGTGCGGCGATGCCGATCACCGGCGCCCTTCCCACCCATGTCGGGGGCCCCGGACGCTCGGGCGGCGCATGCCGCCCGGCCCAGGCCTCGAACTCGTCGGGTGTGTTCAGGTTGGCGAAGGCGCTGGCGTCGTCCCAGTACACCGGCAGCGGGTCATGGCGTGCCATCCAGGCCATGACCTTGCGGGCGGAGCTTCGTAGGGGGCGCGCGGCGGCGCCCGAGTTGCCCGGCTGAACCGGCCTCCCCCTCGCGCTGCGGTCACCGTCAGGCGTGTCTGATGTCCCCCTGAAGGACGCCTCGGCTCCCTCGGGGCCGGTCGGCGGCTGGGTGAGGAAGTGATGGAGGTCCCTGGCGAGGCTCCGGTGCAGCAGGGCGCACACGGGCTGCCAGTTGCCGCCGGCTTGAGCGATCCGCAGCGGGTGGCGGTCGCTGGCCGCGGTCAGACGGGCGGCGAGGTCGCGCGGCAGGGCGGGGGCATCGCAGGGCACGACCAGCAGCCATTCCGTGGGGCAGGCCTCGAGCCCGGCGAGGATGCCCGCGAGCGGACCCTGCCCACCGGGCGGGGCATCGTTCAGCACGGGCCAGCCATAACGGCGCCACTCGAGCAGGTTGCGATTGGCCGAGATGAGGACGCCCGCAACGGCCGGTGTGAGCCGGGCCGCGACGTGTTCCACCAGCGGGAAGCCCGCCAGGTCCAGCAACCCCTTGTCCCTTCCGCCCATGCGGGTGGCAGCGCCACCGGCCAGGATGAGTGCCGTGAGCGTGGCGGGGCAGGGCCCCGTGGCCGCCGTCATCAGCCGCCGGTGACGCTCATGTGACGGAAGATCACCGGTTGCGTGCTGGGCGCGAAATCGTGTCCGCGGGGCTTCAGGGCCATGGCCGCCACAATGGCCGCGCGCAGGGCCTCAGCGTCACCGGGATGGGTGCGCAGGACCGCCAGCAGATCGGCACTGTGTTCCTGACCCAGGCACAGCAGCAGGCGGCCCTGGACCGTCACTCGCACGCGATTGCAGCTCGCGCAGAAGTTGTGGCTGTGGGGGGAGATGAAGCCCACCCGTGTGTCGAACTCGGCCAGCCGCCAGTAGCGTGACGGCCCCCCCGTGGTCTCGGTCGACGGCAGCAGAGAGAAATGCCGCCGCAGGTCGGCGAGGATGCGGTCACTCGGGTGGAAGGTGAGCTGGCGGTCATGCGCCTCGATGTGCCCGAGGGGCATCTCCTCGATGAAGGAGATGTCGAGCCCGCGTTGCCCGGCAAAGCGTACGAGGTCCGCGACTTCGTCGTCGTTGTGGCCGGCAAGGACTACGGTGTTGAGCTTCACCCGCTCGAAACCGGCCGCGCGCGCGGCGTCGATGCCCGCCAGCACGGCGGCGAGGTCGCCCACACGGGTCAAGCGCCGGAAGCGCTCGGGACGCAGGCTGTCGAGGCTTACGTTCACCCGCTTCACGCCTGCTTCGGCCAGTGGTTGAGCAAGGCCTTGCAGGCGGGTGCCATTGGTGGTGAGCACGAGTTCGT
>DBNU01000003.1 GCA_002299125.1 Proteobacteria bacterium UBA664 | reverse complement strand
CTCGGTGACTCCGTGTTTTCTCCCGAGCTAGGGCATCTCGCCCGCCGCTCGGTCGCGGGCGGGGCGGCAGTCGGGGTGTTCTGGTGCTTCATCCCCATCCCGGGCCAGATGTTCATCGGCATCCTCACGGCACTTGCCCTGAGGGTGAACATCCCGATCGCCGCAGCGGGCGCCTTCATCAGCAACCCCGTCACCTCGGCGCCGATGATGGTCGCCTGCTGGTTCACCGGCAGTACGCTGCTCGGCAAGCCGTTCAAGCTCGGGCACTTCGAGTGGTCTTTCGAGTGGATGATGAACACCTTCCGGGAGTTCGCCCTGCCCATCACGCTCGGCGCCTTCGTCCTTGGTGCCATCTGCTCGGTCATCGCGTACTTCGCCGTGCACCTGATCTGGACCCAGCAGGTCCGCCGACGCTGGCGCGCACGACTCGCGGCCCGCATGGCGCAGGAGCGCTCCGCACCGGAGCCCTGAGCCTTCAGTTCAGCGCCCTCTGCGCGAGAGGACGGCGTGCGCGGGAATGACGCAGGCACCCGCGCCAGTCGCCTGCCGCTTCAGCCGTTCAGGCGGCCGTCCTCCAGACGCAGGACACGATCCAGGCGCCCGGCCAGTGAGAGGTCGTGGGTGACCACGACCAGCGCGCTGTCGGTCTCCAGTGCCATGCTGCGCATGAGTTCGAAGACATGCTCGGCCGATTGCCGATCGAGATTGCCGGTGGGTTCGTCGGCCAGCAGGCAGCGCGGGCGCCCCACCAGCGCGCGGGCGATAGCGGCGCGCTGGCGTTCGCCTCCCGACAGTTCGCCCGGTTTGTGCCGCAGACGGTGGCCGAGACCCACCCGTTCGAGCAGGGCGGCGGCGCGCTCGCGTGCGCCGGCAACCGCCACACCCCCGATGACGAGCGGCAGGGCCACGTTCTCCAGGGCCGTGAACTCCGGCAGCAGATGATGGAACTGGTAGACGAAGCCCAGACCCGCATTGCGCAGCCGGTCGATCTCGGCCTCCGGCAGACGGGCGAGCGGACGGCCCTCCAGCCAGACCTCACCCGCACTTGGCTGATCGAGCCCACCGAGGAGGTGCAGAAGCGTGCTCTTGCCCGAGCCCGAGGCACCGACGATGGCCACCGATTCATCGGCCCGCACGCTCAGATCCACGTGGCGCAGGACGGTGGTCTCGAGATCTCCCTCGCGATAAGTGCGCGCCAGGCCACGCGCCACCAGCACGCCCGCAGTCCCGGCATCAGCCATGGAACAGGACTCGAGCCGCGCGCGACACCGGATCACTCATAGCGCAGCGCCTCGGCGGGCTTGGTGCGGGAGGCCTTCCAGGCGGGATAGAGCGTGGCCAGTGCGCAGAGCACGAAGGACACCAGGGTGATGGCCACCACGTCGCCCGCCTCCAATGACGAGGGCAACTCGCTGATGTAGTAGACGTCTGCGGGCAGGAATTCGACGCTGAGGGCGCGTTCGATCGACTGCACGATCCACTGCACATTGCTGGCGAGCCAGACACCACCCGCAACGCCCGCAAGGATACCGACCACCCCCACCACCAGGCCCTGCACGATGAACACACCCATCACGGCGCGTGCGGACAGGCCGAGTGTGCGCAGGATGGCGATATCCGCCTGCTTGTCCGTCACCAGCATGACCAGTGTGGAGACGATGTTGAAGGCGGCCACGGCCACGATGAGGGTCAGGATCACGAACATCACCACACGCTCGGAGCGCAGCGCGCGGAAGAAGTTGGCGTGGAACTGGGTCCAGTCGACCACGGCAAGCCCGGGATCGAGACCGCGGGCGAGTTCACGCGCCACCCACGGTGCCGCCATCGGCTCGGCCAGCTTGAGCCTGAGGCCGGTGACACCATCGCGCACGCGGAACAGACGCGCTGCGTCATCCAGATGCACGAGGGCGAGACCGGCGTCGTAGTCGTGCATGCCGACCTCGAAGATCCCCGCCACTTCGAAACGCCGCAGACGCGGCGTGACCCCCACCGCCGTAGTGGTGGGTTGAGGTGCCACCACCGTGACCGAATCGCCCACGCCCACGTGCAGGGTGCGGGCGAGTTCCGTACCGATGATCACGCGCCAGGCCCCTGACTCGAGCGCGGCCAGTTCGCCTTCCACCAGTCGCTCGGCGACCACGGATACGGCGGGCTCCTCTTCCGGCAGTACCCCGGTGACGTTCACGCCGGTGACTGCGCCGGCGTGCGTCACCATGGCCTGGGACTGGATGAAGGGGGCTGCCCCCAGTACCGCCGGTTCGGCCATGAGGCTTGCACGGGCGGCGCGCCAGTCCGCCAGCGGACCACCCCGCTGCAGCAACGTGGCATGTGAGGTCATGCCAAGGATGCGACCACGCAGCTCCTTTTCGAAACCATTCATCACCGACAGCACGGTGATGAGCGCGGCCACGCCCAAGGCCACGCCCAGCATGGACGTGAACGAGATGAAAGAGATGAACTGGTTGCGCCGGCGTGCGCGCGTGTAGCGCAGACCGATCCAGACCGGCAGGGGACGGAACATGGGGCGCGAGTATACTCGCGAGCGACCCGGGTGGATGTGCGCAGATCCGCTTCGACCCGCGATGCTTGCGCCGCCCCGCCACCCGTAGCCGGCAGAACGGTGCCCGTGACCGGACCTGCCCAAGGAGTCCCTCAGCCTTTGCTTACTCTCGCCCTCGACACCTCCACCCGCCTTTGCTCGGTCGCCTTGGGCGATGGCAGCAGCATCTGGTCGGAATCCGCGCCGGGCGACCGCCGGCAGGGCGAGCTGCTCCTGCCCATGCTGGACCGCCTGCTCAGCCGAGCGGGTGCCGAGCGCGCGGACATCGACCGCATCGCCTTCGGGCGAGGGCCGGGTGCCTTCACGGGGGTCCGGGTGGCGGTCGCCGTCACCCAGGGCCTCGCCTTCGGGCTCGGTCGGCCGGTACTGCCGGTCTCCACTCTTGCCGCCCTGGCCGTGCAGGCCCGGCGCCGTTTCGAAGGTCGCCTGATCCTGGCAGCCCTCGATGCGCGCATGCAGCAGATCTACCTCGGGGCCTACCTCTGCGACGACGACGGCGCGCAGGCCCTGCAGCCCGAATGCGTGGGCGCAGCAACCGAACTGCCGCTGCCTGCGGAGGGCCACTTCTGCGGCATCGGCAGCGGCTTCGGGGTAGTCGGTGCGGTCATCGAGCAGCGACTGCCTACCCGACTCACCGTGTGTGATGCGGCGGCCGAGCCCATGGCCGAGGACGTACTCCGCCTCGCCCTGAAGGCCCCGGCCAGTGACTGGCTACCGGCCGAAGGTGCGCTGCCGGTCTATCTGCGCGACGAAGTCGCCGATCGGTCGGCGCTCCAACCCACGGCGGCGGGCTCTGGCTCTGCCGCCTGCTAGAGTGCCGGCTTGCCGCCGGCATGCCGGGTTCCTGAGCACTCGGACCTGATCCGCGCGGCGCACTATCCGCTGCTGCGCACAAGGGTGGGCCGCGACGGGTCCAGTCGATCGCGCTCCCCCACCCT
>DBNU01000120.1 GCA_002299125.1 Proteobacteria bacterium UBA664 | reverse complement strand
GCAGGATGGTCGTCTTGCCGACCCCGACGTCACCTTCGAGTAACACGTGCCCGCGGGCGAAGACGGCCACCGCAAGGAGACGGATTACCTTGGGCTGACCGATGATGACCGAAGCCACTGCTTCCTGGAGCCGTTCTGCCTTGTGCAGCCAATCTACCGCTTCGGCATCGGCCAGCGGCTGCGTCTGTTGATTCACCGGGGGGACACTCCGCGCGGACACTTCCTGGGGGATAGGAGAATCCTGCGCGACCCGATGATTAGCCGAGTCGCGCAGGCCCTACATCAGAAGATGGCGACGCCTTAGAGCTTGCTGACGTCGTAAACCCACTTGCCGGTCTTCTTGAAGTGCTCCGAGCGCTTGGCGTTGCGCCCTTCCATACCGGCGATGGCCTGGGACTGCTTGGCCAGCTCGGCGGGGTCATGCTTCGGGTCCCACTTGGAACCCGCGATGACCTTCGGGAAGCCGGGCTTCGGCTCCCAGCAGTTGCCGGGCGCACGGCAATTCGTGCCGTCGTAGGCCTGGACGCCGACGCTCACCGCGGCGAGGAGCGCAGCAGAGACCACGCTCCCGAGTCTCGTTGCAATGGACGTTTTCATGACACTCTCCCTGACGGTCGTCTCCGACCTGATGGTTGATGCCGGACTTTGGGTAGCCGGACGCGCGCCCAGAGGGGCCACTCGAGCGCATGACCGACCACCTTGCCTCCAGCCTCCCGTCTGCCACCCCGGATACGGGGCGGTGACTCCGGTGGGTCGATCGGCGCGTCACTACGGGCCGACCGACCGACTCGCTTGACCCAGGCTGCTGGGTCTTGATCCTGGTGCTCTCAGTGCGCGGCAGGCTGCGGCGCTGGCTTGGCGGCAGCCGCCTTGCGCTGCTCCGCAGTCAGCCAGTCAGCCTTCTCGGGGTCGCCGATGTAGATGTCACGGATCCAGGCAACCACCAAGAGCATCTCATCGACCGTGAGCATCTTGTGCATCGGCCCCATCATCCCGGCGGCACCGCCAAAGATGGTCTCGAACAGGCCTTTGTCGGTCTTGTTCTTCGGGTAGGTCCAGTAGTCGTCGCGCAGCGCCGGACCGAGCTTGCCCTCGGCTTCGTGGCCATGGCAGCCGGAGCAGGCGGTGAGAAAGTGCTCGCCGCCCCTCGCTGACGCCTCCTCGTTGCCGACGTAGAGGTTCTGACCGGTCTGGATGAAATGCTTGACGGCCTCTGTCTCCGGACCCTTCTTGGCCACGGAAAAATCAAGCACAGCGCCGGTGATGGTGTCGCGAAACACGACGTTCGCCATGGCGTTCGGAGTGGAAAGGGACAGGGCCAGCAGGCCGGGCAAAGACAAGGCGCGAAGCATGAGAATCATCCTGTTGGATTCAGTCAAGGGTGAACAGGGCGGCTCAACCCACTGCGGGTGTCAGGAGCCGCCCTGAGTGAGCAAGGGACAGTCGCCCTGCAGAGACGTCCCTAGTGGGGTGCCGCAGCGACACGGGCGACTTCGGGATCAGTGACGGGGATACCCAGATCCACCAGTTCCTGCCTGAGAGCGGGTCCGTGAGTGGCAATGACCTGGTCGAGCGCGTCGCGCAGCGCTTCGTTGCCAGTGCGCACACCCATCGACTGCTCGTACTGGAACAGGATCGGATTGCCCTGCCACGTGCCATCGGGTACTGGACGCATCTCAAGCGGAACAGTCGACTGGGCGACGTAAGGCGCTGCTTCAGGGCCCCAGACGATCGCCACGTCGGCCACGCCAGTGGAGACCTCGGAGATGAGTCGGGATGGCTGGAAGCGGATGTACTCGTTGCGCTTCGGTTTGAATCCGATCAACGAGTAGATGTAACTGAGGTTGCGCTCGAATAGCCCGACCTCTCGGATCATCGCCTCTGCCGGGCTGCCCTGAGCGAAGGCGACCTTGTTGATCTTCTGCCACGCCTCTGGATTCCAGTCGTGGATATCGGGCCCACCATCGCGCTTCACGACGAAGAAGTAGGATGCCCGGTAGTACGGCTTGGTGGTCAGCACACGTGGGTCGGTGGAATCGAGCCCCATGATGACATCGCACTTGCCGGTGTTCAGGTACTCCTGAACGTGATAGATCGCAGCGCGATCCGATTGCACGATCTCGAGCGGCCGGCCGAGCAACTCGGCAACGCGCTCGGCCAGGCGATTCTCGAAGCCTTCGCCGGCAGCGTTGGAGTAGGGCATCTCGTCCTTCGCCGCACAGACACGAAGAGGCTCGGCTGCGCTGAGAACGGTGGCCTGGAATGACAAGGCGACGCCTGCCGCAAGCGACAGCAGCGTACGCACGCGAATAGGGATGTTATTCATTGACCTTCAACTCCTGGCACCCGGTATTGGTGCCTGGCATACGATCATTCGTCAGGATTCGAGGACCTCTCCGGGGCACCCTGACGGACACCCCGGAGAGTCTTACTCGTACATCAGGCCGCTATTACTTGGTCCACTCACCGAGGGTCGGATCCTCGGTGTAGACGCTCTTGCCGTTCAGCGAGAAGGCGATGAAGCCGCCACCCATCTGGGTGTGGCGCGCCAACTGCCGGAACGCTCCGACCGCGCCGAGACCGGCAGACGGATCGTTGAGGTCGAACACGAGACCGACACCCGGCCAGCCACCGACGCCGTAGTTGATACCGACGTACTGGATACCCTTGTGACGGTAGGACATCGGGTAGCCGATGGAACCGGAGGGCAGCTTGAACTTCCAGAGCAGATCGCCGGTATCGGAGTCACGCGCCTTCAGGAAGCCATCCAGCGTGCCGTAGAACACGAGATCGCCACCGGTCGCGAGCGTGCCGCCCCAGACCGCGAAGCGCTCCATCTTCTCCCACTTGTACTCGCCGGTGA
>DBNU01000094.1 GCA_002299125.1 Proteobacteria bacterium UBA664 | reverse complement strand
ATCCAGCCGCTTTCGAAGGTGTCCTCGTCGATCACGTGCGCGGGGCAGGTGACGTGCTGCTCCTTGCCGCGCGTGTCGGTGAAGCGCAGATCGATGAACTTCACCTCATCGTCCTTCAACAACTTGAGCACACTGTCTGCAGACATGACTGACTCCTCAAAACCCCGTGGCGGGGTGGGTGTTGGTGGTTATGGTGCGGGCGAGCCGACCGGACCTGGCACCCGGCAGCCTCGAAATACTCGCGCCCTCGCGCAAGCATGATACAGGCCACGGGCGCAGCAGCTTGACGCCGCCGGCACCCGGGCGAGGAACTCAGGGCACGGGCCGCATCCCGTGAGCCGCTTTCGACCTAGGCGCGGCTACTCACGACCCGTGCACCTTGACACTCGCACCATCATGGTGCATCCATGCGCGCAATCGCACCATCTCTGTGCGCGCCAGCGGGGTGGAGTGGCTGCGGGCCGGGGCATTGGGGCGCTACATCCAGTGCCGTGCGCATGAACTCCACGCTCAGAGGCTGATCGCCCCCACCGGCGTCGCGGAACCGCGGGCATCAGGCAGCAGGCACTCCCCGCGCATGAGGTCGGAGAGGGATTCCCGCGCCCGGACCAAGTGCATCGCGTCCCCGTCGACCATGACTTCAGCCGCACGCGGACGGCTGTTGTAGTTCGAGGCCATGACGAAGCCATAGGCACCGGCCGAGTCGATGGCGAGCAGATCACCGGGGCCAGCCGCGAGCTGACGCTCGCGGCCGAGAAAATCGCCGGTCTCGCAGACCGGACCGACCACCTCCACCTGCCGCGCTGGGGTGCCGGAGGCCGGCGCGACTTCCAGGATGTCCTGCCAGGCCGAGTACAGGGCCGGACGGATGAGATCGTTCATGGCGGCATCGCAGATGAGGAAACTGCGATCCTCGCCCTGCTTCAGGTACTCCACACGCGTGAGGAGCAGCCCGGCGTTGCCGACGATGCTGCGACCGGGCTCGAGCAGCAGGCGCTCGCTGCGTCCGCTCATGCCGGAGAGCAGGGCGCGGGCGTAGGCCGCCGCCGTGGGTGGCGTTTCGTCCCGGTAGCGGATCCCGAGCCCGCCCCCCATATCGATATGCTCAAGCCGCATGCCCGCCAGGGCGAGCCGGTCGACCAGTTCGAGCACCCGCGCCAGCGCATCGGCGAAAGGCTGCACGTCGAGGAGCTGTGAACCGATGTGGCAGGCAATCCCGGTGACCTCGAGCCCGGCACAGTCGCTGGCGCGACGGTAGGCCGCGTCGGCAGCCGACACGGGGATGCCGAACTTGTTGCTGGCAAGGCCGGTGGCGATGTAGGGGTGGGTGCGGGCATCGACGTCCGGGTTGATGCGCAGGGCAACGGGCGCACACCGGCCATGCGCACGCGCCACCTCGTTCAGGCGCTCGAGCTCGGGCTCGGACTCGACGTTGAAGCAACCGACCCCCACCTCCAGCGCGCGCGCCAGCTCATCGTGGCGCTTGCCGACACCGGCAAAGACGACCCGCCGCGGATCGGCCCCGGCGCGAAGAACACGTTCGAGTTCGCCCACCGACACGATGTCGAAGCCGGAGCCGAGCATCGCCAGCACACCCAGCACGGCCAGATTGGAGTTGGCCTTCACCGCGTAGCAGATCTGGTGCGGGTGGGCCGCGAGCAGGGCGTCGAGTTCACACCAGGCGCGGGTGAGGGCGGCCCGGCTGTAGACGTAGCACGGTGTGCCGTGCCGCTCGGCGACGGCAGCCAGCGGGACATCCTCCAGGAACAGCGCGCCATCACGCCGCATCAACGCACTCATGTGCTGCGCTTCGCGGGCAGATGAACCGGGACTGACGCCGCGTCGGACGCGCGCGCGCGGCGCGTTTCGTCGCAGGCGGTCCCGCAGGCGGCAGGCTGCTCCTCACGATAGAGGGCACCCTTGGTGCCACAACCGGCCAGGGTCAGGGCCAGGGCCACGGTGCAGACGGGAAGGATCGGCGCAGGGTGCATGGTCTCGAGGGTGCTCGGGTCGGTCCGGGGTCGCGGGTGCCCCACGGCGCGGCAGGCCGCGCGGCACGGGCGAAACGCAATCACATTGGGCCATCATGGTAACGGCTCGGCGCGGGCTTGTACGACCGCGTGCCAGCCAGCACCCTTCGCGCCAGCCTTCCCTTGCCGTCACCGTAACCAACCCCCGCGTTGCGCCCGAGTCGGCCCGCCGCCCGGGGCGACCTTGCACTGCCCCCCCTGCACCAGGCCCTCAAGGAGAAACCCCATGCTCGACTGCGTGACCATCGAACCGTCAGGCCCGGCCACGGCCGCGGTGATCTGGCTACATGGTCTCGGTGCCGATGGCCACGACTTCGAACCCATCGTGCCGGAGCTTGGCCTGCCACCGGGCCACGGCGTGCGCTTCCTCTTCCCGCACGCCCCCATCCAGCCCGTCACTCTGAACGGCGGTTACGCCATGCGGGCATGGTTTGACGTGCGCAACCCAGACCTGCGCGTGGGCCTCGATGGGCGTGGTATCGAGGCCTCTGCAAGCGCAGTGTGTGATCTCATCGAGGCCCAGGTGGCGAGTGGCATCCCCATGGAGCGCATCGTGCTGGCCGGCTTCTCTCAGGGCGGCGTCATGGCCCTGCATGTCGCCACGCGCTCGCCTCTGCCGCTTGCTGGCGTGGTGGCGCTGTCCTGCTTCCTCGCCGATGCGGACTCATTGCCCGCACAGGTCACCGTTGCCGCGCGCAACACGCCCTTCTTCCTCGCCCACGGCACCGTGGACAGCGTCATTCCCCTCGCCTTGGGCGAGGAGGCGCGGGCGGCGCTGGCTGCGGTTGGTGTCGCAGTCGAGTGGCACCGCTACGGCATGGCCCACGGCGTGAACATCGAGGAGATCGAGGCTATCGGCGCCTTCATTCGACGGGTGCTGCCACTCGGCTGAGCGGGCTGTCACATGGCTGTAACACGCCGGCGGCGGCCCGCTGGTAGCCTCTGCGTGGTTCCGATTCCGCCTCACATTCGGAGACCCGCCGATGAGGATCGCGATTGCCAGTCTGCTGCTCCTGCCGGCCAGCCTCG
The DNA here is from genome assembly GCA_002299125.1 of Proteobacteria bacterium UBA664. Lineage (GTDB taxonomy): Bacteria > Pseudomonadota > Gammaproteobacteria > UBA7966 > UBA7966 > UBA7966. The sequence continues at coordinate 4,062 of DBNU01000094.1, read as the reverse complement.
CCCGCGCGGAGCCGCTCAGCGGCTTCGATGCCTGGCCCGCCTGGGATCAGGCGCTGCCCGGCCTGCTCGAGTTCGTGACCCTGGATTTCACGCCTCACGCGCCGGCTGAGGGCGTACCGCCATCGGTCCTGTATCCGGCCCCGGCACGCCCGCACTCTGTGTGGACCCTCACTGCAGCCGCGGGCGGAACCACCCTCCGCGCACTCGAACGCATCCGCCTGGATGGGCCAATCACCCTGATCGGCGATTTCACTTTCGATGCGCCGACCATCGAGTTCGGGCCTTCGGCGCAAATCGATTCGGGCGGCATCCGCTTCGCTGCCCCCTCGGAGTTGCTCATCTCGCCCACGTCGTGGATGGGCGGCACGCTGAGCCAGAACACCTACTCGATCCCGCTCATCTTCGAACCTTGGCAGCCGCCGGTCGTCAGTTTCGAGTGGGATGGTGGCTGGACCACATTTCAGGACGCTCACCCCCCGCTGGTGCTCTACGGCGGGGGCGAGACGCCGACGCATTTCAGGTCCGGCGGCACGTTCATCACGAGCTCAAGCGTTGCGGTCACTCCCACTGAATGGGTTCTTGCTGGACCCACCGTGTTCTTCTGGTCGGGAAGCAGCGTCTTCTCGCATACCGCCGAATGGGTCGACTGGCTGGGGTTCGAGGAGTCTGACTTCCGCTCCCTTGATGCCCCACACGCCATCCCGGAGGTCCAACCGGTGCCGCTGCCGGCAGCGCCCCCCCTCCTCGCCTGCGCCTTGGGATTGCTGGCATCGCGACTGCGTCGACGCGCTTCCTGAGCTGGAACATCGCAAGCCCGCAGCCCGGCGCGGTCGTGACCCCACGGGCGACGCAACCTCGGGTCCCGCATCAGCAGCCACCAGCGCTCCCCGACCACAGACCCGGTTGCATCGGGTGTGAAGCGATTGCCCTGTGGCCCCTGTCGCTCGACTCACCCGCGCCACCGTCATCGACTGCGACACTTCACCCGGGGTACCACCGAACAATTTCCTCTCCCCCACCTCGCGGCGGGGGAGAGGGCATTCGTGCCCTGACCTGGGTCGATTGTTCAGATGTTGTCCACACCCACGGGAAGAACTTTTATTTTTATTGCTTCCCCCCCTGTTCCATGGAGAGAACTTCCCCCGTCACAGGATCGATATAAAGCTCCTGTTTCTTGTTGTTCTTGTCAAGAAACTCTATTCCCCACACGAGATAACCATCTTCCTTTTCCAGCTCGGCCTCCATGATAAAACCGTCGGTCTTCTTCTTCGCTATCTCAATTGCCTCGACGATGTTTATCTTCACCCGCTCCATTACTGCTTCTTCATCCTCAAAGAGCCCCATTTTTATGGAGCCCTCGAAGTCACCGGCGATTGCCGGGGGCGCGATCACTGACGCGGCAATGAATACCTTGAGTGCCAGTTCTTTCATCTTCGCTCTCCTCGTTGATTTGCCGCAGGTTGTGATTGGACAGGGTTCCCGGAAAAAACCGCCGTTACCGGTCTGATTCATCACCACGAGATGCTGAATGGGGAAGCACAGGCGCAGCCCTCATCACGCACCGCCATGATCACTCAAAACAGCAAAGCGCCTGCCGTCCGAACGCTAGACAACGCGCCCACGTTGTGCAATGCGCTGGATCAATAGCGTTCGCCCAGGCCAGGTGAGTGTTCTTCGCAGTATTTGGCCTCGGCGGCGAAGTCAGCCTCTGCTTCAGGGTGAAACCGTACCGTCTTCACCAAGGCGAGCGGCGAACGCGTTCGAACACCTCGTCCACCTCATCCACAACACCCACCGCCCGGTCTACCGGTCCGCCGGCGCCTCGGGTGCGGCGGCCGCGGCGGCACCTCGCGCCGGGCCACTGCGACGGCGACGACGGCGCTTCTTCTTCGGGGTACCCTCGCCCGTCGCCTGACGGCCCTCGCCGGCGGCGGGCGAATCCGCATCGTCATCGTGAGCGGGCACATCGTCGCCCCCCCTCGCCTCGTCTGCGGAGTCGTCGTCCGCATCGTCGTCCTCGGCAACCACCGGCAGCGGCCGCGCCGCCTTCGCCACCCGCGCGGTGAGCTCCGGCGTCACGCGCTCCACCGGGATGCGATGGCCGATGTACTCCTCGATGTCCATCAGCGAGTAGACGTACTCCTCGCAGGCAAGCGAGATGGCGTCGCCGCTCGCCCCTGCGCGCGCCGTGCGCCCGATCCGATGGACGTAGTCCTCGGCATTCTGGGGCAGGTCGTAGTTGTAGACGTGCGTGACCTCGGGGATGTGCAGGCCTCGGGCGGCGACATCGGTGGCCACCAGATTCGGTAGTTCGCCGCGCGCGATCCGGGCGATGAGTTTCTGCCGCTTGCGCTGGGGCACGTCCCCGGAGAGCACCTCGGCGGCGAAACCGTGGCGGTGCAGGGTCTCGGTCACCCGCTCGGCCGCGCGCTTGGTGTTGCAGAAGATGAGCGAACGCGCCTTTGGATTGCGCGCCATGAGGTTCATGAGCAAGCGCTGCTTTTCCGCCTTCTCGACGTGATAGAGCACCTGGGTGACCGCATCCGCCGTTACCCGATCGGCCTCGACCGTCAGCGTGCGCGGGCTGTTCATGTGCTCATAGGCGAGTTCCAGCACACGGAAGGACAAAGTGGCCGAGAACAACATGTTCAGACGCTTCTCGGCCGCTGGCATGCGCCGCAGCAACCAGCGGATGTCCTTGATGAAGCCGAGATCGAACATGCGATCCGCTTCGTCGAGCACGCAGACCTCGATGTGACCCAGGTCGAAGACCTTCTGCTTGGCGTAATCGATGATGCGACCTGGGGTGCCGATGATGATGTCGGTACCGGCGCGCAGTTCTTCGCGTTGGCGGTCGTAGTCCACCCCACCGTAGATGAGGGCAAGGCGCAGCTTGGTCCCGCTCGCGAGCTGCACCGCATCGCGATGGATCTGCATTGCGAGCTCGCGGGTCGGGGCCAGTACCAGCGCACGTACGCCTACCGCGTGACGCTCCCCACGCGGGGAGCGCAGGAGTCGGTCGAGCAAGGCAAGCAGGAAGGCCGCAGTCTTGCCGGTGCCGGTCTGGGCCTGGCCGGCAACGTCTTCCCCGGCCAGCGCGACGGGCAGGGTGAGGGCCTGGATGGGGGTGCAGAGCGAGAAGCCAGCGGCCTCGAGTCCTGCCGCGAGCTGCGGGTGCAGGGGCAAGTCGGCGAAGCGGGTCGCCGTCAGATGAGTGTCCATGTGCGGACAAGCATAGCGGAAAGCGGGGGACCTTCGCTGGCATGGCCGTCGCTTGCATTGCCGCAGGCTCCGGGTCGAGAATCCGCGGCCATGCCCGTTACAAGAGGTGCAGATCCACCATGAGCAGCAATCATATCGTCCACGTCAGCGACGCGAACTTCGAAACCGCCGTTCTCGCAGGCGAGGTCCCGGTGCTGGTCGATTTCTGGGCGGAGTGGTGCGGACCCTGCCGCATGATTGCCCCCATCCTCGATGAGGTCGCGAACGAGTACGTCGGGCGGTTGCAGGTGGCCAAACTCAACATCGACGAGAGTCCCGTCATCACTGCCCGGTTCGGCATCCGCAGCATTCCCACCCTGATTGTCTTCAAGGGCGGTGAGATCGCTGCCCAGAAGGTGGGCGGCGTCTCGAAGTCGCAACTCAAGGCCTTCATCGACGCCTACCTCTGAGGCTGCTCCGTGCCCAGGGGTTATCCCGGGGCGGCGAACGGTGATGGCCCCGTGCAGTCCAGCGGCCGGGGTCGCTTACCGGCTGGACGCCCGCCCAAGGCGCGTGCTACCTTCAATTCGAGTCTGCTCCTCTTGGTCGCTCCTTCTTCACGCGGCCCCCTCCCCGCAGATCCCCCCTGCCCGCCTAGCCGCTCGACGTCCGTCGCGCGGTCTTGCATCCCATATGAACCTGACAGAACTCAAGAGCAAACCCGCGCACGATCTCATGGCGCTGGCCGACAGCCTCGGAGTCGAAGGCGTCGCCCGCTCCCGCAAGCAGGACGTCATCTTCGGCATCCTGTAGGCTCAGGCCCGGTGGGGCGAGGACATCTCCGGTGACGGCGTCCTCGAG
>DBNU01000250.1:1221-7714 GCA_002299125.1 Proteobacteria bacterium UBA664 | reverse complement strand
GCATGTCCGACACGTACACGGCCCCATCCGGGCCGACCGCCACGTCGTTCAGGAACTTCGCGCCGTCCGCGGCATGCCGCGCCAGTACCTGCCCAGTGGCGAGATCGATCTCCACGAGCACCGTGATGTCACTTACCCAGAGCCGACCATCCCGCGCCGCCAGACCCTTCGGGGCATCGAGACCGGTGACCCACTGGGCGGCGATGAGCGTGCCATCGACACCGACCTTGGAGATGAAGCCGTTGCCGTCGGCATCGGTAGCCCCGCCGGCGACGTTGGAGACATAGAAGCAGTCGCAGGCATCGTCCCAGAGGGCCGACTCCGGATTGGCAAGCCCCTCGCTCACGCTGGCATGGGGGTGGAGACTGAGGGAACCGGCGGTGACACTGCCCGCTGCGAGGCAGGCCAGCGAGCCGAGGCTGAAGGTCAGGCGCATGGTGGGGATTCTCCTGTTGGGACTCGCTTTTGGAAGGGGTTCACCGGAGGGACCGAGTTGATGACCTCGCACCCAGCATGCGGTTCATCCGCGCTCACTCGGTGCCGAAGAGTTCAGCCAGGGCCTGCCCCGGATCGGGTGCGCGCATGAAGGCCTCGCCGACCAGGAAGGCGTTCACCTCGTGCCGCAGCATCACGGCGACATCTTCACGGGTGTGGATACCGCTCTCGGTCACCAGCGTGCGATCGGCGAAGACGTCGTAGCGCAGCTTCAGCGTGGTATCGAGATCGGTGTGGAAGCTGCGTAGATCGCGGTTGTTGATGCCGATGAGCGGCGTGCGCAAAGCGAGGCCGCGTTCGAGCTCTGTGCGGTCGTGTACCTCCACCAGCACATCGAGACCGCTTTCGATGGCAAGCCAGGCCAGCTCGCGCAGTTCCCGATCCGACAGGCAGGCCACGATGAGCAGGATGCAGTCCGCACCAAGGACGCGTGACTCCAGCACCTGCCAGGGATCGATGCAGAAGTCCTTGCGCAGCACGGGCAGCGAGCAGGCCGCACGTGCGGCGACGAGATGCGCATCATCGCCCTGGAAGAAGTCGCGGTCGGTCAGCACCGACAGACAGGTGGCCCCGCCGCGTTCGTAGCTGGCGGCGATGGCCGCTGGGTCGTAGGGGTCGCGCAGGAGGCCCTTGCTCGGCGAGGCACGCTTGCATTCGGCGATGACAGCCGGCCGGCCGGCCGCGTTGCACGCCTGCAGGGCGGCGGCAAAACCGCGCGTGGGTGGCGCATCCGCCACCCGCGCCTCGAGTTCGGCCCGCGACCGCTGCCGGGAACGCTCGGCCACCTCCTCGCGTTTGCGCGCAACGATGCGCTGGAGGATATCGGGCATGGGTTCGGCGCTCATGATCGCGGACCTTTCCTCGGCGGGTGCAATGCGATGGCCGCCGGACGGGATGCAGCGCACCGGCCAAAACGCTGGGAGACGGAAGAATCCTTGTTCGCCACGGTCGGGGCAAGTCGTCCGCTGACCGTGTGCTGGCCGGGTACCCAGAGACGCCCCACCGGATGCGCGGCGAAGGCAGGTGATCAGGCCGAACCGTCGCCCTCGGCCAGGCGCCCCGTCAGCGCCACCAACGCCGCAAGGCGCTCGGCAGCGGCCCCGGAGGCGATGACCTCGCGGGCTCGCGCCACGCCCTCCTGCAGCGAGGCGGCAACCTCGGCCACGTACAGGGCCACGCCGGCGTTGGCCACCACCACCTCGAGCGGGCCACCGGCCACGCCGGCCAGTACGCCCTGCACGATGGCGAGGCTGTGCCCTGCATCTTCCGCACGCAGGCTCACCATCGGGTGCCGGGTCACTCCGAGGTCCTCCGGGCTGAGTGTGAACTCGCGGACCTCGCCGCCGCGAAGTTCCGCCACATGCGTGGAGGCGCTTACGCTGACCTCGTCCAGACCATCCACCGCACTCACCACCCAGGCGTGGACGGTGCCCAGATTGCGGAGCACCTCGGCCAGCGGCCGGCACCAGCGCGGGGCGAACACACCGAGCAACTGGCGCGGGGCATGCGCGGGGTTCACCACCGGTCCGAGCAGATTGAACAGCGTGCGGATACCGAGCTCCCGACGTGGCGCGGCTGCATGCCGCATGGCTTGGTGGAAGCGTGGTGCGTACAGGAAACCGACGCCGAGTTCAGCAATGCAGCGCGCCACCTGAGCGGGGTCGAGATCGAGGTGCACACCAGCCGCCTCGAGCAGATCGGCACTGCCCGAGCGGCTGGAGACACTGCGGTTGCCATGCTTGGCCACCCGGGCGCCGGCAGCGGCGGCGACGAAGGCCACTGCGGTCGAGATGTTGAAGGTGCCGCTCGCATCGCCCCCGGTGCCACAGGTGTCGATGAGTCCCTCACGCGGGACCAGCATCGGCTCGGCCAGCCCGCGCAGCACGTGGGCAGCAGCAGTGAGTTCCGCCACCGTTTCACCCTTGGCCCGCAGTGCCACCAGCAGGCCGCCGGTCTGCACCGGAGTGGTCTCACCCTGCATGATGGCCTCTATCGCTAAGGTCATCTCGGCGGTGGAGAGGTCACGCGGCTCGAGCAGCGCGTTCAGGAGTTGCTGGGGCGTCATGTCAGGCAGGCTCCGCAGTAACGGTTCAGCGGACCAGGCGATCGGCGCTTCCGGCACGGCCGGGCAGCGGGGCCGCGGTCAGCGCAGGTCGAGGAAGTTCTTCAGCATGGCGTGACCATGCTCCGTGAGGATCGATTCCGGATGGAACTGCACCCCGGACACCCGCAGTTCCCGGTGCCGCAGACCCATGATCTCATCGAAGCCACCGTCCGCGCGCTCCGTCCAGGCCGTCACCTCCAGGCACTCCGGCAGGGTCTCGCGACGCACCACCAGCGAGTGATAGCGCGTGGCCTCGAAGCCATCCGGCAGCCCACTGAAGAGATCAACGTTGGCGTGGCGGATGCGGGAAGTCTTGCCGTGCATGATCTCGCGCGCGTGCACCACCTGCCCCCCAAAGGCCTGGCCGATGGTCTGATGGCCGAGACAGACCCCGAGCAGCGGGATGCGCCCGGCGAACTGCCGCACCGCCTCGAGCGAGATGCCAGCCTCGTTGGGCGTACAGGGACCGGGCGAGATGACGAGATAATCGGGCGCCTGCGCCGCGATGCCGGCACAGTCGATCTCGTCGTTGCGGAAGACGCGCACCGCCTGACCCAGCTCGCCGAAGTACTGGACCAGGTTGTAGGTGAAGCTGTCGTAGTTGTCGATCATCAGCAGCATGGGCGCACTAACCTTTTGCTTTCCTTTGAAGTTGCGCGGATCATCCTGATTCGGCACCCGCTTCGATACCCGCTTTTTGCGGCGCTGGCGAGTCCGTCGCGGCGTGCGCCGTCGTGGGCATGTGGCTGGTGACGATGGCGCACTTGCCTGTTCAAACCCTTCAGCTCGGTCTTCGCGAACAGCTCGTGGAATTTGCGCGTCTGGAAAGCATGCGCTGCATCGTGCCCCACTTCTGCTTCAGTGACACCTTCGCCGGTTCATCCAGGCCCTTGGCCCTGGCCTCCAACCATTCGTCGCTGGGCATGGCAAGCTCGCCATCAGGGCTCGAAGCGCGGCAGCGCGCGCCGCATGAAGGCATCGAACAGCGGTACGGTGAAGGCCATCTCGCCGTGCGAGGGGCTGTAGACCATGCCCTTCTTGATCAGGTTGGCGCGCACGGGTGCCAGGCTCGTGGTCTTCACGCCCAACTTGTCGGCGATGTCCCCGGTTCGGCAGGGACCTTAGCCCAGTTCGGCCATAGCGCGCAGGTAGGTCTTCTCTCGCGGTGTCAGCCGGTCGAAGCGCACGCGGAAGAAGTTCTCGTCCAGGCGCTGCGACACCAGCTCGCTCGTTGCACGGATCACGTCGGAGCCGATGGGCGAGGCCGCCGCGTGGTTCCAGGCCTGATAGCCCCACTCCTGCAGAAAATACGGGTAGCCCTGCGTGAGCCGAAAGACCTCGTGCAGCGCATCGAGGTCGAACGCCACGCCCTCCGCGCGGACCGGGTCCTGCAGTGCCCGTGCAGCATCGGCTTCAGGCAACGGCCCCACGGCGGGGAAGTTGAACAGCCGCTCGGCGTACGATTTCGAGTCCCCGGCCAGCCCGGGCAGGATCGGCAGGCCCGCGCCCACCAGCACCAGCGGCAGTTGGCGCTGCTGCATGCGGTGCATGGCCATGATCAGCGCACTCAGCTCCTCGGTGCTGAAGTATTGGAGCTCGTCGATCAGGATGGCGACTGCCGCGCCCCTCTCCTGCGCCGCTTCGCCCACGGCCACGAACAGGTTGGGCAGATCGACCTCGAGATCACCACTGTCGGCCGAGCCAGGCTCGGGCTCGATGTCCAGGCCGATGTCCAGATCACCCACCTTCACCTTGATGGCACCGATGAAGCTGCGCAGCACGCCCAGCCCGCGGTGCACCTTGTTGCCGGCCGCCTTCACCCGGTCCAGATCGAAGAGCAGGTGGCGCAGGTGGGGTGCCAGCAACACGGCCAACGGCTTGCCTTCATGGGCCTCGACCAGGATGGTGCGGAAACCCTCGGCCAGGGCCATTTGCTCGATCCGGTTGAGCAGCACGGTCTTGCCCACGCCGCGCAGTCCGGTCAGCAGCAGGCTCTTCTCGGGCCGCCTGACCTGCACCCGCCCGAACAACACCCGCGCTTGCTCCAGGATGCCTTCGCGGCCTGCCAACTCGGGCGGTGGCGCGCCCGCGCCTGGTGAGAAGGGGTTGCGGATCCTGTCCACGGTGAGCGCAACTATAGCGACTTATGCCGACTTATACGACCAGAATCGCATAAGGCCGAATAAGACCGAATAAGACCGAATAAAATGCTATCAAGCCAGGGTGCCACCGCCACGGCCAAATATCGTGATCCCGATAATGCGCGATAGCGTCGCGGCCCCCGACGGACACTCGATCACCGGGGGGAGCAAACCAGGCGTTCCCGGTGTCCGCCTGGAAGATCGAACCATTCCCGCTCTGACCGGGCCCACCCGGTCACACCCCCGCGGACGATCCATCGCTTGATATGTCTCGTCGCTCTGCGCCGCCGGTCGATGTCGTCGGACCACGTTCCCAACCGTGGAGGCCACGTTGGACTACCCTCAGCGGCGGCGCTCGCTGGCCCGGGCGGCGAGTCAATCGAGCTGGGCATGGTCGATGGCAGGGAGTGCACACCCGACGTGTGTGTGCGAGGGCCCGGCATGGCCAATACACGAGGCAGGATTCGCGATGAACATAATCATCTTCGAGCATGTACCTGTGACCGAATTGCCAGCGGCCTGGCGCTCCAGGCTGGCCCAGGTAGCCAGTGCCACCGTGACGGTGCGCATTGAGGAGGAAGCACCCGCCACTGCACCGGCGGAGGTGTTTGCCACCGACGATCCGGCGTTCGGGATCTGGCGCGACCGGACGGACATGGTCGACGTGGCCGCTTACGTGCGCAGGCTTCGCCAGCCGCGCTACCACCGCGACGGCGCGCGCAACGAGCCTTGAACCGCGCTTCCATGCTGGTCGATACGGATGTGTTGATCTGGCATTTGCGCGACTATCCGCAGGCCACGCGCAGACTCGACGCGCTCGGCGCGCTCGCGTTGTCGGCCGTGAGCTACCTTGAATTGCTGCAGGGCATGCGCAACAAGGGTGAGTTGCTCGCCGTGAAGAAGATGTTCGAGCAACGTTTGGCCCGACTGCTGCCCGTCACCGAGGCCATCACACTGCACGCCATCGCCCTGATGGAATCACTCACCTTGAGCCATGGGCTCCAGATGGGCGATGCGATCATCGCCGCCACCGCCATCGAGCACCGACCGCCCGTACTCACGGCCAACTTCAAGCACTTCTCGGCGGTCGGGGCGCTGAAGATCGAACCATTCCTGCTCTGACCGGGCCCATCCGGTCACGCCCCCGCGGACGATCCATCGCTTGATATGTCTCGTCGCTGTGCGCCGCCCGCCTTGCTCGTGGGGCCGCTCGCGACGATTTCTTCACACCCTCTCCGCCCCGGTCGATCCCCACCCTCCACGAGGTGAAGCATGTCCCGTCTCTCTCGCCGTGAATGGCTCAAGCTCTGCGCCGCCGGTTTCTTCGTTGCGGCAACACCGCGGGTGTTCGCCCGCGCGCCGGCCCTCACCACCGATCCCTTCACCCTCGGCGTGGCCTCGGGCTACCCGGCAACCGACGGCGTGGTGCTCTGGACTCGCCTCGCCCCGTATCCCCTGGCGCCAGACGGGGGCATGCCCCCGGTGGCTTACCCGGTGGGCTATGAAGTGGCGCGGGATGAGTCCTTTCGCGACATCGTAGTCAAGGGCGAACAGTACGCCAGCCCCGACTGGGGACACTCCGTGCATACAGAGGTGCGTGGCCTTGAACCGGGGCGACCTTACTGGTACCGCTTCCTGCTCGGCGATGCCGTGAGCCCGGTCGGTCGCACGCGCACTGCACCCGTGCGGGAGAGCATCGTGGACCGCCTGCGCTTCGCCATCGCCTCCTGTCAGCATTACGAGCACGGCTATT
>DBNU01000250.1:0-830 GCA_002299125.1 Proteobacteria bacterium UBA664 | reverse complement strand
CCTCGGCGACTACATCTACGAGGGGAGCTGGGGGGCCGGCGCCGTGCGCAGTCATGAGGGGGCCGAGCCGATGACGCTCGATCAGTATCGCGCCAGGCATGCCCACTACCGCATGGATCCAGATCTCAAGGCCGCGCACGCGGCCTACCCTTGGCTGCTGACCTGGGACGATCACGAGGTGGAGAACGATTACGCCGCCGATCGCTCGGAGAATGACGACGAGCCGGCGTGGTTCCTCGCGCGTCGCGCCGCCGCCTACCAGGCCTACTTCGAGCACATGCCCCTGCGGCGGGCGCAGACGCCGCACGGCCCGTGGCTGCGCCTGCACCTGCGTCAGGACTGGGGCCGGCTCGCCAGCGTGCATCTGCTCGATGACCGCCAGTACCGCACCCAGCAACCCTGCCCCCGCGCCGGACGCGCCGGCTCGAATCAGATCCAGGGTGATTGCCCGGGGCGCTTCCATCCGCAGGCCACGCTGCTCGGTACCCGTCAGGAGGCCTGGCTCACGGCCTCGCTCACCGGCAGCGACTCCGCCTGGCATCTGCTCGCGCAGCAGACGGTCATGGCCGCAGTGGACGCCGCCCCCGGCCGGCCCGAGTCCTTCTTCAGCGACGGCTGGGATGGATACCCCTTGGCGCGGCGGCGGCTGCTCGAGTTCATCGAGCGGGCCAAGGTCAACAATCCGGTGGTCCTGGGGGGCGATGCCCACAGCTTCTGGGTGAACGACCTGAGACCCATCTTCGGTGAGCCGAACTCAACCGTCGTGGCCTCGGAGTTCGTCACCACCTCGGTCAGCAGTCATGGCCCCCCCGAGGAGCGGCTGCGCGCCG
>DBNU01000150.1 GCA_002299125.1 Proteobacteria bacterium UBA664 | reverse complement strand
AGCAGAAGGATGTCGAGGCGTCGCGCGCCCATGGATTTTGCCGCCCGGACCCCGGAATCCCAAGGGGGCGCGTGGAAAGGTCGCTCGCCCCGGAGTCTTGGGGCACCCAGCGCAGGCGCACGCATCAGCCGCCCCGGCCATGGGGTAGCGCGGATGGTGACCGCCCGATGTTACAGCCGATGCAGCGTGATGCCTTGCGGGATGCCTTCGCGCGGCAGGCGCCCCTTGACGTCGTAGGCGAAGCCGTGGCCGTCCACCAGCAGATCCGCGATGCCGGCCCAGCCCGCGGCAAGATATTCCCGGTGGGCGACGGCCAGAATGATCGCATCGGCCGGTCGCAGCGCGGAGGCAGGCGTGAGCGTCAGGCCATACTCGTGCGCCGCCTCGGCCGGATCGGCCAGGGGATCGGTCACCTGCACGTCGAGGCCGTATTCACGCAGGGCCTCCACGATGTCGATGACGCGCGTGTTGCGCAGATCCGGCACGTCTTCCTTGAAAGTGAGGCCAAGGACCGTGACCCGCGCCCCCTTCACCCGGCCACCGGCCTGCACCAGGCGCTTGATCACCTGACCAGCCACATAGGCACCCATGCCGTCGTTGATGCTGCGCCCCGCCAGGATCACCTGCGGGATGTAGCCGACGCGCTGGGCCTTGTGGGTGAGGTAGTAGGGATCGACGCCGATGCAGTGGCCGCCGACCAGACCCGGCTCGAAGCGGAGGAAGTTCCATTTGGTGCCCGCGGCCGCCAGCACATCGCGCGTGTCGATGCCCATGCGATTGAAGATGAGGGTGAGCTCGTTCATCAGGGCGATGTTGAGATCACGCTGGGTGTTCTCGATCACCTTGGCGGCCTCGGCCACACGGATGGTCGGCGCCTTGTGCACCCCCGCCGTCACCACCGAGGCGTACACGGCCGCGACGATCTCGAGCACTTCGGGCGTCTGCCCGGCGACCACCTTGGTGATCTTGGTGAAGGTGTGTTCGCGATCGCCGGGATTGATGCGCTCCGGGGAATAGCCCACGAAGAAATCCCGGCCACAGGTGAGGCCGGAGACCCGCTCGAGCACCGGCACGCAGTCTTCTTCCGTGGCACCCGGATAGACGGTGGATTCGTAAACGACGATATCGCCCGGCTTCAGCGCCCCGGCCACGGTCTCGGAGGCACGCAGCATCGGTGTGAGGTCGGGCCGCTTGGCGTCATCCACCGGCGTGGGCACCGCCACGATGTGGAAATCCGCGGCGCGCAGATCCGCGACCTCGGTGGTGTAGTGGATGTCGGCGCGGGCGAGTTCCTCCGCCTCGGCCTCGTGGGTGCGATCGATGCCGCGGGTCAGCTCCGCGATGCGCTCGGGATCGATGTCGAAGCCCACCACACGGGCACTCTGGCCGAAGGCCACGGCCACGGGCAGGCCCACGTAACCCAATCCAATCACGGAAATACGCCGGCTGTGTGTCATGCAGTCACCTGATAGTAGTCCCGGTACCATGCAACGAAACGCTCGATGCCGGTCTGTATCGGCGTGTCGGGGCAGTAGTTCACGTCACGGATAAGGGCACTGACATCCGCGTAGGTATCGGGCACGTCGCCGGGTTGCAGGGGCAGGAAGTTCTTCTCTGCCTCACGCCCCAGCGCGCGCTCCAGGGCACCGATGAATTCCATGAGCGGCACCGGCCGATGCGAGCCGATGTTGTAGATGCGCCAGGGTGCACGGCTGCTGGATGGATCCGGATGCGCGCTGGACCAGGTGGGATCCGGGGCCGCCACGTGGTCGAGCGTGCGCACCACCCCTTCGACGATGTCATCGATGTAGGTGAAGTCGCGGCGATGGTTGCCGTGATTGAAGACATCGATGGGCTGGCCGGCGAGGATCTGCTGCGTGAACAGAAAGAGCGACATGTCCGGACGACCCCACGGGCCGTAGACGGTGAAGAAGCGCAGCCCCGTGCTGGGCAGCCCGTAGAGATGGCTGTAGGTATGCGCCATCAATTCGTTCGCCTTCTTCGAGGCCGCGTAGAGCGAGACCGGGTGATCCACGCTCTCCGCCACCGAGAAGGGCATGTTCGTGTGGGCCCCGTAGACCGAGCTCGAGGAGGCGTACACCAGATGCTCGATGCCGCTGTGGCGGCAACCCTCGAGGATGTTCATGAAACCGACAAGATTGGCCTCGACGTAGGCGTGCGGATGCGTGAGCGAATAGCGCACCCCGGCCTGCGCGGCCAGATGCACGACGCGGCTGCAGTCGCGGCGCGCGAACAGCGCCTCCATGGCCGGGCGATCCGCGATATCCAGCCGTTCGAAGCGGAAACCGGGCCGGCTCGTGAGGCGGGCGAGCCGCGCCTGCTTCAGGCGGACGTCGTAGTAGTCGTTGAGGTTGTCGAGACCGAGGACTTCATCGCCGCGGTCGAGCAGACGATGCGAGAGGGCTGCGCCGATGAAACCGGCCGCCCCTGTGACGAGAACCTTCATGAGGGCTTGGGATCCGGGTCGAAAGATGGGCGCCCATCCGCGGGCAACGCATGCTAGGGGATGACCCGGTACAGGGCAAATCGGAATGACCGGGAGGCCTGGGCAGGGCGAGCAGGGCGCGTCCTGGCGCCAGCGCAGCCGCTCGGGGGGACGGGATTCGTTCGATGGAGGGGCTCCGCACCCGCCTCAGGCAGGCCCGAGGCCCTCGAACAGCAGGGCAGCCGAAAGCACGAGGCCGAGGGTGGCGAGTTCGACCGCTTCGCCGGGATCGTAGTGCAGGTCCTCCCAGCCGCCCTCGACCCGCCGGTGCAGCTCTGCCCGCATTCCATCCGGCTCGATCAGCAGGTACTCACCCAGGGCCTCGATCCGCCGGTAGGCAATGAGCTTCTCGCGCCGATCGATGACCGAGGTCGCCGGCGAGAGCACCTCGACGACGAGCACCGGTGCGGACACCACCGCATCCTCGGGGCCCAACTCACGCAGGCGTTCCTCGCAACTCACCATCACGTCCGGGTAGTAGTAGCTGTTGGCGCGCGCCACGTGCAGCTTGGCGTCACTCATGAACACGCGGCAGGGGCTGTCACGCAGCGCCGACTTCAGGGCCGACGCCACATTCAGCGCCACGACGTTGTGGCGCAGCGTGCCACCGGTCATTGCGTAGCGCGCGCCATCCACGTATTCGTGGCGGCGATCTGCCGTTGCCTCCCGCAGGAGGTAGTCCTCCGGGCTCAGGATCTCCGTGCGCTGTGTGTGCATGCGAGCATTCCCGGGGTGGCGGTGACCGCGGGCATTCTAGTTCCAGCAACGGAGATCGTGAGTGGCGGCGCATGTCCGGACCCTCACCCCATCCCCTCTCCCGGAGGGAGAGGGGCTTGAAACTACCGTCGCCCACGGAGCCGGCACCCTCGTGGCCGGGTTTGCGCTGGAGGGCATGGGAACCTGGAGCCGCGTTCGCCCACAGATCGGCCCTCGCCTCCATCAACCTTACGCCAGAGATCACA
>DBNU01000012.1 GCA_002299125.1 Proteobacteria bacterium UBA664 | reverse complement strand
TCCAGCTCACGGAATGGCGGCCCGGGCCGGACACCCTGCTGTTCGTGAAGTGGCGCGGGATCTGGCTTGCGAGCGAGCACGACATCTTCTGGACCACCCGCCAACGCGACCCCACGAGTCAGGCCGGTCGCTTCGTCGCCCATCAGATCGAAGTGGTGGGGAAGCACTTCGTCGGTGATCGCTTCCTCATCGACGGCGGCGTCGTCTTCGTGCCGCAGGGCGACTTCCTGCGTCGCACGCCGGGGCCCACCGCCGAGCCCCTCAGCACCTACACCTACCTGGCGCTGACCCTGTTCTTCGGCGATCCGGCCATCCGCGAGGCCCGGCCGGTGGGTCCGGGCAGCGGCGTGCGGTAGTGGCGGCGCGGGCCGCCGAGTCTCACACCTGCGCATCATGGCCGGTGTCCCGTCATCCCCGTGTAGGCAGGGATCCAGTCCTTGTCACGCGGGGCTGGGTGCACCGGTGCCCCGCCGATCGAGTTCGTCGAGCAGGCCGGGCAAGGTGGTGACGAAGGCGCGGATCTCGTCGCGTACGCGCCGGTAGTGGAGCAGCGCCTGATCCGCCGTGGCTGCGCCCTGTGCCAGCCGCGGCGGGTCGTCGAAGGCGCGATGCAGACGCCGCACCGGCCCCGGGTAGACAGGACATTCTCCTGCGGCGTTATCACACACGGTGACCACGATATCGAAGGTCACGGTGGCGAGTTCATCCAGATGCTTGGAACGGTGCCGGGAGATATCCACGCCAGCCTCTGACATCACGGCTACGGCGCGCGGATCCACGCCGTGCGGGCGGATACCGGCGGAATGCACCGTGAAGCGATCACCGAGGAGGGCGCGCGCCCAGCCCTCGGCCATCTGGCTGCGACAGGCGTTGCCGGTGCACAGGAAGAGCAATTGTGGTTTCAATGGGGTTCTCCTCTGCGCAGGGTGTCAGGGTTCCAGGCCGTGCTCGCTGACTTCGCCGAACGTCTGCTCCGCTGGGCCGCGCGCCACGGGCGTCATGACCTGCCCTGGCAGCGGGAGCGCAGCGCTTACCGCGTGTGGGTGTCGGAGGTGATGCTGCAGCAGACACAGGTCGCCACGGTCATTCCGTACTTCGAGCGCTTCATGCGGCGTTTCCCCACCCTCGCCGCGCTGGCCGCCGCCCCCGACAGTGAGGTGCTGGCCCACTGGGCGGGGCTTGGTTACTACGCCCGGGCGCGCAATCTACACCGGGCCGCGCGCGCCGTGGTGGCTACGGGTGCCTGCTCGCTGCCGCGTGATCGCGCGGCGCTGGAGGCCCTGCCGGGACTTGGGCGTTCCACGGCCGCCGCCGTGCTCGCCCTCAGCCATGGTGACCGCCATCCCATCCTGGATGGCAACGTGAAGCGCGTGCTGGCACGTCATCGTGGCATCGAGGGTGACCCGGCGACGGCGGCCACGCGCGCGCGCCTGTGGGCAGCGGCCGAGGCCGCCACGCCGGAACGTGAGGTGGCCGCCTACACCCAGGCCATCATGGACCTCGGGGCCACGGTGTGCACGCGTGCGCGCCCTGCCTGCGCGACCTGCCCCGTGGCCGGGGATTGCAACGCCTACCTCACGGGGCGCACAGCCGAACTGCCCACTCGGCGCGCACGTCGCGCGCAGCCCTGGCGCGAACGCTGGACGCTGCTGATCGAGGATGCGGCAGGCGCCGTCTGGCTGGAACGGCGCCCACCGACCGGGATCTGGGGCGGGCTCCATGCCCCGCCGGAGTTCACGTCGGTTGCGGCCCTCGAGCACTGGTGCCGGCAGTCCGGCCTGACGGGAAGCGGCACGGCGCTGGCGCCGATCGAACACACCTTCACCCACTTCCGGCTGCGACTGCATCCGCGGCTTCTGGCCCTCGGCGAGGAATCCGGTTGGCCGCCGGCAGCGGTCGCCGTGCCAGCCAGCGATCAGTCTGCGGATGCCGCGGGCGGCAGCACTTCTCCAGCCGTGCTGATGGAGTCGGCGAGCGGGCTTTGGCATCGCCCGCAGATCGGGGGCGACGGGATCATCGGACCCGGTCTGCCGGCCCCCATCGCCCGTCTGCTCGATGCTCTGGCACAGTATCGGGCGACGGAGCCGACACCTGCCGATGGCCCCCCGGAAGGATGAGCGCGGGGCACAATCCGCTTGCCTGCGCTGGGGTGCACTGCTGGCCGTGAGCCCGGCACGACCCGTCCGCGGATGCCCGTGCCGACACCATCGTCGTTTTCCATTGGCCCTGAGCCCCGAGGAAGAACCGCATGACCACACCCCGCATCGTTCACTGTGTGAAGCTCGGACGCGAGGGCCCCGGCCTGCCCCGCCCGCCCTATCCGGGCGAGCTCGGCCGACGCATCCACGAGCACGTCTCGCAGGAGGCGTGGAAGCTGTGGCTCAGCCACCAGACCATGCTCATCAACGAATACCGCTTGACCCCGGTCGAACCGAAGGCGCGCCGCTTCCTGGAGGAGGAGATGGAGAAGTATTTCTTCGGCGATGGCTCCACCGCCCCCGAAGGCTACGTGCCCAAGGCCTGAAGGGCGCACGCACGCGGTCTCGCGTTCGACTTGACGCCTGCGGGCTGGAGCCGCTCTAATCCCCGCCCTTCACACGCACGTCGTGCCGGCCAGGTAGCTCAGTTGGTAGAGCAGGGGATTGAAAATCCCCGTGTCGGGGGTTCGATTCCCTCCCTGGCCACCACTTCATTTCTGCGGCTTTGCGAGGAAGTGGCAGGAATCGGCAGGGGTCCAGTTCGAGCGGTGCTCGTGCCAAACCAGTCCGATACAGCGAACTGCGTGGCCCGGCATGTCGAATAATCAAGGGCGTGCGCCGCCTGACGCCAGCCGGCCAAGGCGCTCCGACTCGGCACCAGCTTCGGCCAGCAACTGGCCCCAGTCCGACGGCGGACGGCCGCTGTCGAGCATCCGGCGGAACACGCGGTAGGCGTCGTCGGCGCTCTCGTAGGCCTGCTTCGTATCCTCGTCGTTGACCCAGGCGAAGACGATCACCTTGGCCTCGGCGTGGAACCGGAAGAACAGCCGGTGCTGCTGGAAGAACTTGGCCCGGAACCAGTGCTTGTGCTCGTCGCCGAGCGTGTCGCCCTGGCGGTACGCGGGATGGGTCGGACCCTGCGAATCACGTCGAACGTCAGCCTGGCGCAGACGGTCAGTCGCTTGGTGGTGTTCTTCTTGAAAAATAGACGCCTATCGTGCGCTTCGTGTGCGATAATGGAGAGAATACGCAATCGGATCTGGTCATGCTGTTGGAGTTCCGCATCCGCAACTTCCGGTCGATCAGGGACGAGCAGTCGCTGAGCCTGGTGGCTGCGCCCTTCGACGAGGCACTGGCCGAGACGCATCTGGCACCGACCGGGCTGAAGGCGCTGCCGCAGGTCGTGCGCTCGGCGGTGCTGTACGGGCCCAACGCCAGCGGCAAGAGCACGCTGTTACTTGCGCTGAACTACCTTCGGGCCATGGTGGCCGAGTCGGCGGCGATCGTGCAGCCGGGGCAGACCTATAACGTCCAGCCCTTCCGGCTCGACCCGGCGACGGCAAGCCAACCCACCGAGTTCGAGGCCAGCTTCCTGGTCGACGGCATCCGTCACCAGTACAGCTTCGCGATGACGGCTGATCGCATCGTCAGCGAGCAACTCATGGTCTGGCGCACCGCGAAGCCCACGCAGTGGTTCAGCCGACGCCTCGACGAGGGCGGTGACCGCTACGCCTACGAGTTCAGCGCCTACCTGACCGGCCCGCGCAGGCTGTGGCTGGAGAGCACGCGACCCAACGCGTTGTTCTTGTCCACCGCGGCACAGCTCAACAGCGGGTTGCTCAGTCCGGTGGCACGCTGGCTGGTGCAGGGCCTGGTGTATCTGCCGGCGACTGCCTTCAGCGACCACGTGTTCACGACCGCGCTGCTGGAGTCGAGCGAAGGGCGAGCCGCGGTTCGGGACTTCCTGGCGTCTGCGGACATCTCCATCGCCGAGGTGTTGGCGGTGCCGCGCAAGGGGATCCGCGGCCAGGTGGTGTTCCAGCCCGACGGTGTTGCCCAGGCTCGGCAGGAGGAAGCGGAATTCCCCTTCCCGATCTTCGAGCATCGCACCGAGCAGGGCAGCGCGCAGTTCGAGCTGCACGAAGAATCCGAAGGCACGCAGCGCCTCTTCAGTCTGGCCGCGCCGGTCCTGGACGTGCTCAAGCACGGCCGTGTGCTGGTGGTCGACGAACTGGACCGCAGCCTTCACACCTTGCTGGTCCGGCGACTGGTCGGCATGTTCCACAACCCGGTGCTGAATCCGCGGGGTGCGCAGCTGATCTTTAGCACGCACGACACCTCGTTGCTCGCCCACACGCTGTTCCGGCGCGACCAGGTGTGGTTCGCCGAGAAGGACGGCTCGCAAGCCACGCGGATCTTCCCGCTGTCGGACTTCAGCCCGCGCAAGCACGAGGCGTGGGAACGCGGCTACCTGATGGGGCGGTACGGGGCGGTGTCGATGTTCCGTGAGCTGCCGGAGTCGGTGTCGTCGGTTGCTGCCCCTTCGGCACTTTCGGGCCCTGATGCGACGGTGACGGTCTGAGCGCTGGGTTCGCTGATGGGGAAAGACGGTCAGCCCAGACATCGGCAAGCGGCACGCGAACTGCGGCGGCGCAAGGCGCAGCGACAGCCGGCAGAGCGCTTGCTCATCGTGTGCGAAGGCTCGAAGACCGAGCCTCGCTACCTGGATGAGATCCGACAGCAGTTGCGGCTCCCGTCGGCCAACGTGCAGGTGCAGCCAGCGGCATGGGGAACTGAGCCGCTCCGGATTGTCGACTACGCCGAGCGCCTCTTCACCGAGGGCTGCCGCGCACTGGAGATCCATCGGCGGAGCTTCGACCGCGTGCTTGCGGTCTTCGACCGCGACGAGCACCGCACCTACCACGGTGCATTGCAGCGCGTTGCTGCGCTGAACGTTCGGCTGGCGAACGACGAGAGTGTCAAGGTGCCCTTCGAGGCCGTGGTGTCCGTGCCCTGCTTCGAGCTGTGGCTGCTGCTGCACTTCGAGGAGCGGTTCGCGCCCATCGACCGGGACGAGGCCGTCGCGCGGCTTCGCGCGCATCTGGCGGGCTACGCCAAGGGCCAGGGCTCTCACTGGGACGCGACCCGCGAGTGCCTTGATGTCGCCACGGGGCGCGCCAACGCGCTGGTGGCCGCAGGACACACGGCTGAGGATGGCACGCAGCCGTACACGAACATGCACGAGCGGGTGAAACGACTGCTGCACCTGAAGGATCAACCGGCTTGACGCATCGGGTGGTGCCTCAGGCTTCACCGTGTCCCGACCGCGGCCGCCTTGCAGGGGCACGCCCGGAACCCATGCTGAAGGCGCGCTCTCAAGCGGGCGGCAGAAGCCGCTGTCCACGGCCGCGAACCCAGGCACCAAGGGCACCGCCTTCGCGCGCCGGGTGGGGAGCGCCGGGACGAACCGAGGCCACCGGTCACACCCGCTCAGCCAGGCCAGGCCTGCCCGCCGCCCGCTGCATGGGCGCGCAGGAACAGGGCCACTGCACTCTCGATCAGCGCGTTGAGCTCGCGTCGGCTGGGGCGGCGGCCGACGCCCAGCACCGAGCGCAGGTGAATCCTGCCGTGCAGCAGGGCGAAGAAGTGATCGGCCGCGGCCGGGATGTCCGGGATGGAGAGGTCGCCCCGCGCCTGATAGTGCCGCAGCAGCTCACCCAGTGAATCAAGAGTCGGTGCCGGGCCGACCTCCCAGAAGCGCAGGCAGAGGTCAGGATGGCTCTGGGCGGAGCCGACGAGCATGCGGAAGATGGCGATCACCTCCTCGTTGAGGATGAGGTCGATGAAGCGCCGCGCGATCTCGCAGAGGGCCTCGGCCGGCGGTCGATCCGCAAAGCGGATGAGGTCGCCACCACCGAAATGCTCATCGCAGCGGGCCTTGATCACCTCGCCGAACAGGTGCTCCTTGCCTTCGAAATGGCTGTAGACCGTGAGCTTGGAGACACCGGCAGCCTGCGCGATCTCCTCGATGCTGGTCTGGGCGTAGCCGCGCGTGATGAAGAGCCGGGCCGCGGCACAGAGCAGGGCGGTGCGCTTCTCCGGGTCCTTGGGGCGACCAGCAGCCCGGCGCGCGCCGATCTCACTCATTTCTGTACTTGCCAGTTCATTATTCGCGGATTACTGTACCCATCAGTGCAGTATAGCCGCCGTCCCGGCGGTTCGCCCTCGAGGTTGCAGGCCATGGATTTCGTCGCCCTGAAAATGCTGACCGGCGATCGCGCCAAGTACCTGGGCCTCATCCTTACCATCGCCATCGCCTCTTTTCTGCTGGCGCAGCAGATCTCGATCTTCGTCGGCATCATCGAGCGTACCGCCTCGCAGGTCCACGACGTGGTCGATGCGGACATCTGGGTGATGGACCCGGCCACGCAGTACATCGACGAGATCCAGCCGCTCAAGGATACGGATCTGCAACGGGTACGGGGCGTGGAAGGTGTGCAATGGGCAGTGAGGCTGTTCAAAGGACTGCCACGCATGACCGCCCCCAACGGGCAGTTCCGACAGGTGATCCTGATGGGGCTGGACGATGCCACCCTGGTCGGTGCCCCGCACGGGAGGATGCGCGTCGGGCGCATCGAGGATCTGCGGCAGCCCAACGCCATCATCCTGGATTACGCCGGCTATCGCTATTTCTTCCCGGAGGGTGAGATCACATTACCCAGGACCTTCGAGGTGAACGGTCGCATGGTGCGCCTGGTCGGCGTGGCGGATGCTTCCGCACCCTTCGCCACCTTCCCGGTCGCCTTCGCGCGTTACAGCGAGGCGCTGGGCTTCCAGGGAACCGAGCGCAACCAGATGTCCTTCGTGCTGGCCAGGGCCGCGCCGGGAGTGGACCGTCACGCACTCACCGAGCGGATCCGCGCCGCCACCGGTCTCTGGGCACAGACCCGCGAGGACTTCGCCTGGCAGAACATGAGCTACTACCTGCGCAACACCGGCATCCCGGTGAACTTCGGGATCACCATCAGCATCGCGACACTGGTGGGCATTGTCGTGATGGGTCAGACCTTCTACATCTTCACGCTGGAGAACCTGAAGCAGTTCGGCACACTGAAGGCCATCGGTGTCGGCAACTGGACACTCACCCGCATGATCCTGCTGCAGGCCTTCGTGGTGGGTGCCATCGGTTACTCGCTTGGCATGTTCCTCTGCGCCTCCTTCTTCCAGATCACACAGCAGAATCTGCCCACGCGCGGCCTCATCCTGCTGCCGGAGGCGATGCTGGGGGTCGCGCTGACGGTGTTCGTGATCGTTGCCCTGGCCAGTATTCTGTCCTTGCAGCGCGTTCTGGTGCTGGAACCGGCCGTCGTCTTCCGCACATGAATGTGAATGCAGAAGGTGCTGCCAATCCCCCACGTACAGCCGCGTTGCGGGGGGGCGAACCGGTCACAGGTGCGACCCCCGCTGTTGCAGTGCGCGGCCTGACCAAGCGCTTCGGCTCGGAAGACGCCGCGGTGCTGGCCCTGAACGAGGTCGATCTGGAGGTCGCGTACGGGGAGCTCACCATGCTGGTGGGCCCATCGGGCTGTGGCAAGACCACCCTGCTTTGCGTGATCGCGGGCCTGCTCGACCGCAGCGCAGGGCACATCGAGGTGCTCGGGATCGATCCCGATGGCCTTTCGCCGGCTGAGCGCGTGCGCTTCCGGCGCGAGAATCTGGGTTTCGTATTCCAGCAGTTCAATCTGCTGCCGGCGCTGACGGCAGCGGAGAACGTCGCCGTGCCGCTGCTGGCACGCGGGCTGAAGCGCAGTCTCGCAATCCGGCGAGCAGCCGAGTTGCTCGACACCATGGGCATGAAGGATCGGGTCGGCCATCTGCCGCGCTATCTCTCCGGCGGACAGCAGCAGCGCGTGGCCCTGGCGCGCGCTGTCATCCATGAGCCGCGACTCATCGTCTGCGACGAACCCACTTCGTCGCTGGATGCGCACACCGGCCACCGGGTGATGGAGTTGCTCACCGAGGTGTCGGTTGCACCCCGTTGCGCGGTGATTGTCGTGACGCACGATAGCCGGATCTTCAGCTTCGCCGACGCCGTGGCGCGAATGGATGACGGGCGTGTGGTCGAGGTGGCGAGGGGGCGTGAAGCCATCGCGCGGCTTCTAGCGAGTCATTGATGTTTGGCGAGTGCTGCGCGTAGCCAGCAGTGTCCATGCCCGCGCAGGCGCGCACTGATCGATATGCCTGAGGAGTCCGACTCATGTCCCTTTCTGCGCGCTTGCCATCGCTGCCCGTCGTCGCTGCCGGCGGCCTGGCCGTGGCGATCTACTTCGTCTGGTCGAGCCTTCCCGAAGCGATCGAGGCGGTGCCCGTGTTTGCGCCACCCGAGAGCCCCTTCGAACACCGCGTGGCCGCCGTCGGACTCATCGAGACCGCCTCCGAGAACATCGCCATCGCGCCTGCGCTCCCCGGCCTCGTCACCGAGGTGCATGTGCAGGCCGGGGCGCAGGTAGTGGCAGGGGCGCCGCTTTTCACACAGGACAGCCGCGATCTTGCAGCCGAGCGCAGCGTGCGCACGCTGGAGCTGGCGCAGGCCGAGGCGGAGTTCGCACGCCTGCGGGCGGCACCGCGACGCGAGACCCTCCCACCCCTGCGGGCACGGGTCGAGGAGGCGCGACAGCGGTGGAACGATGCACGCGTGCAGCTCGAGATGCTGGAGGCCGTCGATGACCCGCGCGCGGTGCGTCGGGAAGATCGGCTACGGCGTGAGATCGGCGTGAAGGCAGCGGAGGCGGCGCTGGCTGCAGCAAGCGGGGAACTCGCGCTCGCCGAGGCCGGGAGCTGGGCCGCTGATCGCGCCGTCGCCGAGTCGGCGGTATTGCTGGCCCGTGCGCAATTGGCTGCCATCGAGGTGTCCATCGATCGCCTGACGGTGCGCGCCCCGCGCGCTGGTGTGGTGCTGAAGGTGGATGTCCGTCCCGGTGAGTTCGCGGAGGCCACGCGGCGCGAGACACCGCTCATCACCTTCGGCGACGACGCCACCTTGCATGTGCGCACCGAAGTGGATGAGTACGAGGCCCATCGTCTGGTTGCCGGGGCCGCTGCCGAGGCCAGTCCACGTGGCAACGCCACGCATCGTGTGCGGCTGGAGTTCGTGCGGGTGGAACCGTACGTCATCCCCCGGCGGCAATTGACGGGCGATGTGACCCAGCGTGTGGACACGCGCGTGCTGCAGGTGATCTACCGCATCGCCGGTGCGTCGACGGGGCTCCACGTGGGCCAGCAGATGGACGTCTTCATCGCTGCCGATGCGCAGAATGCAACCGGCGCACTCGCACAGGAGTGAAGGCGATGACGCAGCCAAGCAAAGTCGATGGGCGACGCAGGCCGTTGCTGACCATAGCCTGCGCCCTCGCGCTCACCGGCTGCGCTGGCCTTGGTACCACACGCCCGGAGGCGCCACTGGGCCCACCAGACGCATGGGCCGCAGAGCTCCCGGCACGGGCGCGCGCTGACATCAGCCGTTGGTGGCAGCACTTCGGCGATCCGGAGCTTGACGCACTGGTTGCCGCAACGCTGGCAGGGAACCTCGATCTCGCGGCCGCCAGGGCGCGCGTGCGCGCACTGCGTGCCCAGGCGGAGGTCACGGGCAGTATCGCGCGTCCCGCGCTGGGCGTGACCGGTCAGGGCGGGCGCCTGCGTGATGACGTCTTCACCGGCCTCTTCGGTATCCCGGATCAGTCGCGGACCATCTACCAGACTGGCTTCGACGCCAGTTGGGAGATCGATTTATTCGGCGGCGTGGCTGCGCGCACCCGCGCCGCGCGAGCGGAGGCAGACGCCGCTGCGCTCGGTGTCGAGGACCTCGCGATCTCGCTCACGGCAGAAACGGCACGGCAATGGCTCGAGCTGCGTGGCCAGCGGGAGCAGCGCCGCATCCTCTCGGCGCGCATCGCCACCGAGCGTGAGCGCGCGACGCTGCTGGCGGATCGCGTGCGCGCCGGGCTGTCCACGGACGCCGAGCTGGCCGTGGTCCAAGCGGATCTCGCCACCCTCGAGGCAGCCCTGCCCCCACTCGCGGAGATGATCGACCGCACTGGTTACCGGCTCGCCGTGCTCGGTGGCCAGGGCCCCGCCAGCCTGCGGTCAAGTGGACAAGCGCAGCGCCTGCCGGACCCGCCGGTCGTACCCGACCCAGGCCTGCCGGCCGAATTGCTCGCACGCCGGCCCGACGTGCGAGCCGCCGTGTTGCGCCTGGATGCGACCGGCGCACGCATCGATGCGGCCCAGGCCGATCGCCTGCCGCGTTTCATGCTGACGGGCCTCATCGGGGCACGCGGCGATGAGGGACGCACCTTCTCGGTTGGCCCCGGCCTCATCTACCAGTTGCTGCCACAGATCCGCCTGCCGCTGCTGGCAGGAGGCGGGCTCAAGGCGCAGGTCGAGGCGCGTGAGGCAGAGCAGGAATTCGCCCGTCAACGCTGGGGCCAGGTCATGCTCGATGCGCTGGAGGATGTGGAAGGCGCATTGACCGGGCTCACGCGCACGCGCGAACGGCTGACCGCGCAGCGCCAGGCCCTGGAGCGCGCCCGTCTGGCCGAGACGCTGGCGACGGCGCGCGAACGAGGCGGGCTCGAGGACTACTTCCCCGTGCTCGATGCCCGCCGTCGCACCTGGGAGCTGGAAGAAGCCGAGGTGCAGAGCGCCGTGCGCCTGCTCACCCAGACGGTGGCGCTGTACAAGGCGCTCGGGGGTGGCTGGCGTGAGGAGGGGGGCACCGACCCCGAGATCAAAGCTGCTGGCGAGCGCAGTGACACCGGCGTGACGGTAGGTTCAGGCCGCTCAGATGACGGCCAGACATCCTCCCGATAACTCCCTACGCACTCGTTATCCCAGGCCGCCCCGGCAGCGGGAAGATCAGGCTTGCGGCCCCGGCCACGCCCGGGCGAGCATCGGCGGAGAGTGTGGTGACGCAGTGCGACTGTCCCGGTAGAACACACGGTGCCGCGCTGCGGAAACAGCACCTGCAATGCGGGATGAGGCGGAGGTGCAGGCTGGATGAGCGAAGCGAGTCCCATGGACGCTCTGGCGGATCCCCGGGGAGCGGTAGCTGCCCCTGTCGACACGCGGTTGGCGCGCTGGCCTGGCGATCCCCGATCTGATCGCATGACGCTGAAAGAGTCTCCGTGCGTTTGACGCAAGACCAGATTGCCGCCATTCGCGAGGTGGTCGCGGAGATGGCCGGCTGCGAGGCGACCGTGAGGCTGTTCGGCTCGCGGCTGGACGACACTGCCAAAGGGGGCGATGTGGACCTCATGGTCGAGCTACCGCATGCGGTAGAGGCACCCGCACCGTTGGCGGCGCGCATCGCCGGCCGGGTAAGCCGCAGCATGGCGGGGCGCAAGGTGGATGTTGTCGTTCTGGCGCCGAACCTGATGAGGCTGCCGATCCACGAGGTGGCCCTCAACGAAGGAGTGCTCTTGTGATCGCCGATGAGCGGGCGGCGGCACGCTTTCACCGCCTTGCAGGGATCGTGGAAAGGGAGCTGAAGCACCTGCTCACAACTGATCGGCGGTTGTTCAACGAGTAGACAACGATCAGGGAGTCGTCATGCCCCGCACTCCCGTTCGGTTGGCCGAGTCCGGTAGGCCTGGTCCGGATGGCTTCGGTTCTCCGGATATCTGAGCTCCAGGCGACCTTCCTCCACCAAGGCGCTGACGTAGCCGTCGCGGAGCGTTTCCGGCGCTCGGTCCAACAAACTTCCTAGCTCACGCAGGCGCAGGAATCGCCCCTTGCAGAGGTTCAGGACGGCGGATCGGACAATCTCCCTGGCGGCCTTGCCGCTGGCGCGGACGGGGGCGGCCAATTCGAGCAGTTGCGGGTCCTCCTCCAAATCCGGGGGGCTTGGTTCCAAATCCGGGGGGCTTGGTTCCAAATCCGGGGGGCTCGGTTCCAAATCCGGGGGGCTTCCTGCCAAGTAGTAGCGGGTGCCTCGTGTCTTTCCCTCCGGTCGAAGCAGGCCATCGCGAACCAGGCCCTGAAGCATCCGGGTGATGTCCACACTGTGCAGCACCAGCATGTCCTGCAGTCGCTGGTTGGTCACGAACCCTTCCACTGCCGTCACCAGCGCCTGAATTTCATCGCCGGATCGTGCGGCCACCTGAGGTCCGAAGCGCCGCGCCAGCTCCGCCATCGCGGCCTCGGGCAGGGTGCTGATCATTGGCAGCGTAAGCTGCACCCGATCCGGTTTCACTGTTTCAGCCATCCGTGGCGACTGCCAGCGCTGCTCGACCCAGCTCCTGCGGATCTTGTCGATGCCAGAGCCGGCCTTGTCGCCGACGCCCAGCATCTGGAACATCTTCTGCAGTGACTTGTTGCGGCACTCGCTGACGCCACCGCGCAGCAGTTGTTCGCGCGACAGGAGCAGGGTGCCCGGATTGGAGAACTCGAAACGATCAAGATGCCGGTCGATCACCACGCCGCCCTGACCCGCGTGGTCGGCATGGATCAAGGCGTTCACCAAGGCCTCCTGCAGGGCCTCATGCACTGCCGTGCCGGTGCGCCGATAGCCTTCGGCATCACGCTGAAAAGGCCGCCTCAGTCCCGGCCCGTCGCCCAGCTTCATCATCACGCGCTGGTAGAACTGGAACAGGTTGCCCTCCCAAGTGCCATCGAGCGTCACCCGGTCGCTCCAGCGCACATCGGGCGAGTCCGCCAGTCGCTCCCGGTAATCGAGCTGGAAGCCGGGCAGTGCCGCCGGGTCTCGAATGGCCAGTTCACGGCCGAACATCAAGATGCCCGCCAGCGTCAGTCCTTCCTTGCCCGACACACGATCCCTGCGAAATCCCCCGAGACGCTGCAGCAGGGCCGGATCATCCTCGGCCAACCACGCATGGTTGGGGAAAGCCGCGCTGAAACGCACGCGGAACTGCCGCAGGGAATCCGGGTGCAAGTCATCGGGGCCGAAGCCCTCCAGGATGCGACTATCCGCCGGCTCATCGGACTGGTCCGCGAACATGCGCCGAACCTCGTCTTCTGAACACCGATAGTCGCCGTCATGGTTGCGTCGGTAGGTGCCCGTAAACGGATTGCTGCCCACATACACCGGCCGATCCTTGCGGCCCGCCCGCGGGACGCTGACGCGGATTACCGATCTGCCACTGGCTGCTACCGGAATGATCGCGACCGCCGCCTCGGTCAGCAGGTTGGCACTGACCTTCTGGCGATTGTTGGCAAGGTTGAAGAGGTCGCCTCGGAGCTTGTGCGGGTCTTCCACACCCTGGACGCACGGAACGTCGCCGCGCTCGACGACACCCAGCCAGATCGAGCCGCCGGCCGAGTTGGCGAAGGCACTGTAGGTCTCCCAGAGGCTTCCGGGGAGACCGCCCGAAGCCGCCTTGTACTCGACATCGGTGCCCTCGTAGAGCGCTAGCTCGTCGAGCAGGGTGAGTTGCTGCTCCGAACTCACGGCACCCCCGGGATCGCAAGCGCCTCGATCCTCCGGGCGCGGCCCACGTCGAAGTTCAGCGCTGGGGCGATGCGCTCGCAAAGGGCTTTTCGCAGCGCGTCGTTGCCGAGTTTGCTGCCGCCGGCGGGCACGAGGGCGTGGGAGAGATCGAAGGACATGGCGGCCTTGCAGGATTGCCGGGAGAGGAGCGCACAGCCGTTCTGCCATCCGCAGCCACGCGTGGAGCATACCGGGGGAGTGGACCGGGGACGGCACAGCCCTGCCGGCGATTGCCCGGCTGGTGAAGCCGGATGCCCGAGCGAACGGCGAATGTCACGCGCTGGTGCCATGAGGGCCTCATGATGGCTGATGGATCGCTCCGCAGCGATCTTTGCGAGCTGGACGCTAAGCCTGCACAGGTGCGCAGAAGTTCTCCCCGAGCCGAGCCGAGTCGAGTCGAGCCGAGTCGAGCTGCGACGGCGCGCGAGCGTGGCGGGCTTGAGGACTACTTCCCGGTGCTCGATGCCCGCCGCCGCATCTGGGAGCTGGAACAGGCCGAGGTGCAGAGCGCCGTGCGCCTGCTCACCGAGACGGTGGCGCTGTACAAGGCGCTCGGGGGTGGCTGGCGTGAGGAGGGGAGCACCGATCCCGAGATCAAAGCTGCTGGCGAGCGCAGTGACATCGGTGTGGCGGTAGGTTCAGGTCGCTGAGATGACGGCCAGACATCCTCCCGATAACTCCCTACGCACTCGTTGTCCAAGGCTGCCCCGGCAGCGGAACGATCAGGCTTGCGGCCCCGGCCACGCCCGGGCGAGCATCGGCGGAGGGTGTGGTGACGCAGTGCGACTGTCCCGGTAGAACACACGGTGCCGCGCTGCGGAAACAGGACCTGCAATGCGGGATGAGGCGGAGGTGCAGGCTGGATGAGCGAAGCGAGTCCCATGGACGCTCTGGCGGATCTCCGGGGAGCGGTAGCTGCCCCTGTCGACACGCGGTCGGCGCGCTGGCCTGGCGATCCCCGAGCTGATCGCATGACGCTGAAAGATTCTCCGTGCGTTTGACGCAGGACCAGATTGCCGCCATTCGCGAGGTGGTCGCGGAGATGGCCGGCTGCGAGGCGACCGTGAGGCTGTTCGGCTCGCGGCTGGACGACACTGCCAAAGGGGGCGATGTGGATCTCATGGTCGAGCTACCGCATGCGGTGGATGCACCCGCACCGCTGGCGGCGCGCATCGCTGGCCGGGTAAGCCGCAGCATGGCGGGGCGCAAGGTGGATGTTGTCGTTTTGGCGCCGAACCTGATGAGGCTGCCGATCCACGAGGTGGCCCTCAAGGAAGGAGTGCTCTTGTGATCGCCGATGAGCGGGCGGCGGCACGCTTTCACCGCCTTGCAGGGATCGTGGAAAGAGAGCTGAAACACCTGCTCACTACTGATCGGCGGTTGTTCAACGAGCCCTTCACGGCAGAGCGCGCCGCGCGTCTGCAGGAAGACATCGATCTCGCCGAGCGAGTGGAGGCCTTCTTGTCCCGATTCGGGCGGCTTCAGGACACCCTCGGCGACAAGCTTCTGCCCGCCTTCCTTGCCGCGCACGGCGAAAGGACCGGGACGCTCCTCGAGAATCTGGACCGGGCCGAGCGCCTGGGGCTGGTCGACGACGCCCAATCCTGGTTCGACATGCGCCGCCTGCGTAACCAGATGGTGCAGGAGTACGTGGAGGATCCGCTGATCCTCGCCTCCGCGCTTGAGGCAGGCCACAAGTTCGTCGAGCGGCTTGCGGCGGTCGTCCAGCGCTTTACGGGAGCGGCATCACGCCTGGAGTGACGACGCCACCCCATGGACTTTCAGTTCGAGGGCGACGAGTGTTCCTGACACGTGCCGAACGCGGGATCGCCGCCGTTCACCTGCGCCCTGCCGTTCGGCGCATTGCAGTCCGACGCCATCGGGTAGCACCTGACCGGCGCGTTGCAGCCCACGGCGGAACACGGCGGGCGGGTCGGGCGGGCTCACGCGGCGGCGCAGTCCGCGTTGCCGTCGCGATGGATCGGCCGCTGGACTGAGCGCGTAAATCCAGCCGGCCATCGAAGTGGAGCTCCGCGACGGCGCACGACACCTCGTGGGACTCGCTGAGTCGCTCTCCCTGATCGACAGGAAAAGGGCAGGGGCGATGGGAAATGCGGGCATTCTTGAGAAGGAGAGATGTCATGCCTTTCGACTATCAGCAATACATTGTCCGCGATCCCGCGATTTGCGGCGGCGAACCGGTGGTACGTGGGACGCGCGTTACCGTGCGCACGGTGCTGGCAAGCCTGGCCGAAGGCATGAGTGCGGCCGAGATCCTGCATGACTTCCCGACGCTCGACGAAGCGGCCCTGCGCGCCGTTATTGCCTTCGCCGCGGCGTCCGCCGAAGAAGATTTACCCGTTCCGCCCATTCCTTGTTCGTGAGTACCGGCCCGGGACACATCCCGGACTGATGCTGGTTCGGTTACGGGAACCTGGCGCGAATGCCCTGATTGAGCGCCTCAGCGCCGCGAAGCGGGAGCATGACCTGCAATCACTCTCTGGCTGCTTTGTGGTACTGACCGATCATAAGCTGCGCGTTAAACGCCCCGAGGATGGTTGATCCGCCCACTGGTTGCCGGGACCTGGGCGGCGGGGGCACCAGGGCGTGAGGAGGAGGTCAGGGAGATGATCCGGCGCGAGCTGGTCAGGGCGGGTTCGCTCCTGCGACAACACGCCCGCCGAGACCTTCAAAGGTACTTACAAGGCCGAGGCCACCCACCGGCAGGCACCCTGACGCAGCCGTCAGGCGTTGGAAGTCGCCACCTTCGAATGGGTGCACGGGTACAACCAACCCCGGCTGATGGGGCCACTGGGCTGCATCCCACCGGCGGAGGCCGAAGCGAACTACCATCGGGAGCGCGCCGTGCTGGTTGAGGCGGCGTGACTCAAACCATACCGCCGCCACGAAACCCGGGGTGGCCCAGGCTGCCATCCCGATGCGAGTTGATCGAGGTGCAATCGGGCGCCTACCTGGGTGAGGACGACATCGTGCGCTGCGAGGATGTGTATAGCCGTGCGTGAGCCAAATCGCCGACGATCCGGGTGAATCGCAGGGGGGACAGACCATGGCGGCGGCGGAGCAAGGGCGGGAGGAAGAGATCAGGGAGATGATCCGGCACGAGCTTGCCAGGGCGGGATCGCTCCTGCGTGGATATAAGGTGTATCTCTTCGGATCCAGGGCACGCGGCAAGGCAAGGCCCAGGTCGGATTTCGATCTGGGTGTGCTCGGCGAGCATCCTCTGCCGCTCAAGGCGTTCTACGAGCTCGAAGATCGGCTCGAGGAGCTGCCCACGCTCTACCGGATCGACTGGGTGGATCTCAACCGCGCAGGGGACGAATTCCGGGCCCGGGCAATGGCGCACGCCGAGATCCTGTATGAGTGAATCTTGGATAGCCAGGGACTACGCCAACGCGCTTGCACAGCTCGAGGAGGCGTTGGCGACGCCCGCACAGAGCGATCTCCTGAAGGCCGGCTGCATACAATACTTCGAGTTCTGCTTCGAGCTTGCGTGGAAATCGATCCGGCAGGCCGGCACGTCGCAGGGTTTGGCGGATTGCCTGTCGCCGAAAGCTTGTCTCAGACAGGCCTTTGCCAACGAGTGGATCGACGACGAGGCCATTTGGCTGGAGATGCTTGAGGCGCGTAATCGCATGTCGCACACCTACAACGCCCGGAAAGCACTGAAGATCTACGTGCGACTTTCGCCGTTTCTCCTCGCCATGAAAGTGCTCTCTGCACGACTGGAGGAACTGTCCTGAAGCGCGCCCCGCGTTCCCGAGTCAACGTGCATTACTACCGGTGACGCCGCGGGCGGGGCGGGAGCAAGTCCTGTCGGTGCGCTATCCTTCTTGCCAAGGGGTCCTCGTATGCCTGACTTGCCCGTTCGCGGCGTCGACGAGGTGCTCGTCAAGGCGCTCAGGGGGCGCGCCGACGCGCACGGGCGAAGCGCCGGGGCTGAACAACGCGAGATCCTGGCCGAGGCCTTGGCGTGCCCGCGTAAGCGCAGTCTTGCGGGCGTGTTGGCATCGAATCCCGACGCCGGCATGGACGCGGACTTCAAGCGCGTCGAGTCCGAACAGAAGGTGCCGCGTGTATTTGATTGACACCAAGGTCAGTAGTCGGCACCGCAGCAGCGCCGGGTCGATCGCATGAGGTTGTCGGAGGCCGAGAAGGCGGGCGTCCGCGCCGCCGTGACCGGGCGCTTCGGCCCGCTGGCGCGGGTGCTGCTGTTCGGCTCGCGCGTCGACGACGCTCGCCGAGGCGGCGACATCGATCTGCTGGTCGAGGTGCCGCACGAGGTCCCGGATCCCTTGCACGAGGCCGTGCAACTGGAGATCGATGTCATGCGCCGGCTCGGCGAGCGCCGGATCGACGTGCTGCTCGTCTACCCCGGGTTGGAGGAACGGCCGATCCACCGGATCGCACGCAAGACGGGATTGCCGCTATGACCGCCGACGAAGACGATCTCCGCCGCGAGACCCGCGACAAGGCGCGCGCGGCATTGCGGCTGCTCATCGCATCGCTGGACGCCTACGTGCCGTTCGATCCGTCGGTCGGACTCTCGCCCAAGGAGTTGGAGCCGTACGATGAGCTCGCCGACCGCTTCATCCGCGCGGTCGAATCGGCCCTGCGGACGCGCAAAAAAGCGGCGCGCACTGAGCTGATTCGTCAGGGTGTACCCGCCACGTCCTGGGCGATTCTTGCGGGCAGCGGAACATTGCGGCTGATTCAACTCCGCATCGGTGCGTGTAAATGACGATCTCGCCCGGATTGGGCGGGCCTCATGTGTCTCCGCGTGCGGCTGACTGCCTACAATGCGGCGATGCGTCTGACACCGCAGGAGCGTGAGCAGATCAAGGCCGCAGCGGCCGCGCTGGCCGGCCCGCAGGCACGCGTGCTGCTGTTCGGCTCGCGTACACGCGATAACGCCCGCGGTGGCGACATCGATCTACTCGTGGACTGCCCGCAGCCGGTGACGCGACCGGTGTGGCTGGCCGCGCGGCTGGAGGCCGAGCTCATGTTCCGGCTGGGGGAGCGCCGCATCGACGTGCTACTCGCAGCACCCAACCTGCCCGAGCATGGCATTCATCGCGTGGCGCGCGCCGAGGGCCAGGTGCTGTGACAACTACCCCAACCGGCCTGCTGACCACCGGCGAGCAGCAACGGCTGGCCTTCCTGCGCGAAGTGGTGCTGGCCGCAGCCGAGTACCTGGAGCAAACCGACCAGCGGCTCTTCGCGCCGCCGCCGAGCGTTGCCCAGTTGGCTGCGCTGCGCCAACACCCGGATCTGAGCGAACGCATCGACGCCTACGTGGCTCGGCTCTCCAGGCTGCTGCCGGCGCTGCTGGCCGCCAGTGCCGAACCGGTGGGGTCCACCCTGGACAACCTGGCGCGTGCAGAGCGCCTGGGATGGCTCACCGACGCGCTGGGCTGGCTGACGCTGCGGCGGCTCTGCAACCGCCTGGTGCACGAGTACATCCGCGATCCCGCGCTGCTGCACGAGGCGCTGCTGGAGACCCACGCCAGCGTCGCGCTGCTGGTAGTGAACGCCCGCCGCATGGCCGGCGAGGCCGCGCGGTTGCTGGGAATGGCCGAGGGCGAAGGCGACAGACCTTGAGCGTGCGCCGGTGCCGCCGCCGATGAGGAGAAAGTCGGCGGTTTTTGTCATCGCCGCCCCATCGGATCTGTCGTACCACCGACCCGGCCCATCCGCCCTGCGGCGATAACGCACGCTGGCTCTGGAACGAGGGTCACGTTGCAAGACCGTGACGAGCGTCCGCACGGCTCGTCAGGAGATCAGCCCATCGACCTCGATCCGCAGATCAGGAAATGATTGGGGAGATACCCTTCCGGTGCGATAGTGGTCGACATGCCGGTAGCCGACCTGGTCGGGACCGTGGTGAACCTCCAGATGATTCTGTTGCAGGTCGAGCAGCCATACCTCGCGGACGCCGAAGCGCGCGTAAAGAGGGACTTTGACGTTCCTGTCATAGGCTGTGGTCGTGTCCGCGACCTCGATCAGGAAGAGGATGTCGTCCGGGCCGGGATGCGCCGGTGCGTAGTAGTCCTCGCGCCGGCGCAGTACCGCGATATCCGGCAGCGGGGATGAGTATTCACCGAGAACTATGGGGTTTTGCGCAGCCACGAGTGCATGCCCGCGCAACATCTCCGTGAGCAGATCGACCAGCTTGTTGACCCTGCTTGCGTGCAGGCTCCCGATTGGAGCCATGTCGATGATCTCTCCCTCGATGAGTTCCACGCGATCATCTGGTGCGAGGATGCCGACTGCTCCCATGCGCTGATATCCCGTCACCGCGATGGGATGACGTCGATAGGGGACCTTGGAGTCGTCATCCGCATTGGGCAACGTGACACTCATGGCCTTTCGGGCTCCTTGCGCAGGCCTTGCGAAGGGTAGTCTATGTCTAACCGATGGCTGGCCTCGATCACCCCCGGTTCGATCAGGCGCAGCTACCACCCGGCGCTCGGCTCGCCTGCACCCGCACGGCCAGGTCCGCGACGGCAAAGCGCAGCTTCAGCTTGCAGCAGGGCTGCCGACCTTGCATGACGGCTACGCGCAGCGTGGGGATGCGGGCGAGCGCCCCGGCAACGATGCATCTGGCCCGGGTGTGGCTGATCTGCGCTGCTGGCGTTGCCGGTGGTGAACACCCGCCGCATGGCCGGCGAGACCGCGCGGTTGGCCGGTCTAGCCGATGGCGAGGGCTTGGGCGAGGGTGTCAGACCTCGAGCGTGCGCCGGCCCCGCCGCCGTCAGCCCGACGATCTGACGGTGACTTCACGCCCCATGAATGGGCAGCGCAGGTCGTGGTGTCAGGCCACGACTTCCAGGCCGCGCCTCTGAACGAGATGCAGGAGCTTGAGGGCCGTGTCGGTCGGTCGCTTCTGACCGATCTCCCGCTTCTGTTCCGTGGACACGCGGGTGCTCAGCAGGCGGGCGAAGACCGCCTGGCTCACGCGCGAGGACTCGCGGATCTGCCTGATCTGGAGGGGATCAAGCAGCTCGACCGCTAGCAGACACAGATGGTCGAACTCGCGCAGCGTGAACTGATCCATCACACCCGCCATGTGCAGCCCCTTGGCCGTCTCATGCACGGCCGTCAGGACGGGGGACGTGGTCTTGCGCATTGCAAACCACCTCGGTCAGTTCGCCTGCTTTCGTTGCCACGGTCAGCGCCTGCGAAGTCAGCGACAGCAGGTACGTCGCCAGCGCTCTATTAGCGCCCCCGCTTCGTCCCGGTTGATGTTGGCTCGCTCTTCGGGGAGCCGTCTGGGCGAAGGGCCTTCTGGCCGCGCCAAATGCAGTGTGATCTGATGGATTGGCCTGCTTTGGTGCGGTCACCGAGGCCGGCTGTACGCATCACCCGACCGTCATGGTCTGGGTGTGCCACGATCTCTCGAAGACCAGAAATTTAGGCGTCGCTGCTTGGCTCACGACTTGCCAGCCAAGAGTGGAAGCCCTCGTAGCTGCTTGTAGATGTTCTTGAGGCAGCATTGGTACTCCGCCAGGTCGTGTCCGTAGGGATCGTGGATTTTCCAGCGAATCAGACGCTCTGGCGGCAACTCGGGGAATAGCTGCACTACCTCTGCGGCAACTTGCTTGTCCATTGCAACGACCAAATCTGACATCTCAATATTCGCGGCACGCACTTTGCGGGGCACGTGGGCGCTAACGATTATGCCCATCTCGGTTTTCAGCATGAAGATTGCATTATCAGCGTCAGAAGCCGTTCCAGGGCGAAGGCCCGCAGACGATGGTTCGATATACTTCCCGAACTTCTCTCTTGCAATGTACTCCGCCAGCACACTGCGGCAACTGTTGCCCATACAGACGAACAGAACGCGTGGCTTCGCCACGCCCTCGGAGGCGTTGGTGTTCATGGGTGTAAGGTCCCGGATGACTGATAACGAACTCATGGTTTCGACCCAGTGTGGCTGTGATCCAGGTGGAATGCTGGTGGTCATCGAGCCGCGCTACCCGACGGCGGGTAGCGCGGGTTGCCAACCCATGCCCGTCGCGACCATGCCGCGATCTGCGCCGTGCAAAAGTGGTATGCGCTGTCGGATCCGGCGACGTAAGATGCGCCATACGAGGTGGGGTCGTATGTGCTGCTTCGCTGGGCCGGAACTGCACGACGACGCCATCCCGGACGAGACGACGGGCCTGAAGTTTCGCCCGCTGCTGGAGCGGCACGATCTGGCTGGATGACTGCTGCAGATCAGCAACGATGTACTGAGTGTACGGGCCCTGTTGCTGCCCGGGGGCACGATGGTGGATGCGACGCTGATTGCGGCACCGCCCTCGACGAAGGGCCGGCCGGGTCGGCGCGATCCGGCAATGCACCAGATGAAGATGGGTCAGTAGTGATATTTCGGGATGAAGCTGCATGTGGGTGCGGATGCGAACAGCGGTCTGGTCCACACGGCGGCGGTGACGGCGGCGAACGTCGCGGATGTGGGGATCCTGCTCAGTCTGCTGCGGGAGGATGATCGGGCGGTGTATGGTATGCGGGCTGTGTGCAGCGCGGGCTGAAGCACGCCGCTGGTGAGCTGTGGGTGGTGGCGCAGATGGGCACGTGGGGTCGGCCGTTGAAGGCGTGCGAGCGGGAGCGGCGTCCTCCTCTTCGCTGCGCTCTCGCCAACGGGAGGGCGTTACCTCTTTCTCCCTCCAGGGAGAAGGCTCGAGGATAAGGACGGGCGGCCAATACAGGCTCCTTCCAACTGCTGGATTAGGATGAAAGAGACCGCAGATTTTCTCATCATCGGAGGCGGCATCATCGGCGTCACGCTTGCGCTCGAGCTCAAGCGCCGCCACCCGGATGCCTCGGTGCTCCTCGTCGACAAGGAGCCGGAACTCGGGGCGCACGCGAGCGGCCGCAACAGCGGGGTGCTGCACGCCGGATTCTATTACACGGCCGACTCGCTCAAGGCGCGCTTCACTCGTGACGGTTGCCTGCGACTCACCGAATACTGTCTGGAGCGTGGGCTCGCCATCAACCGTTGCGGCAAGCTGGTGGTCGCGCGCGACGAGCGCGAGCTCGCCGGGCTCGACGAACTCCACCGGCGTGGCCAAGCGAACGGCGTCGAGCTCGAGATGCTGAGCCGCGCTGAAGCCCACATGATCGAGCCGCGCGTCAAGACCGTCGAGCGCGCGCTGTGGTCGCCGCGCACCGCCTCGGTCAATCCCGGTGAAGTGCTGGCCGCGCTGGCCGCCGACGCCGCGGCCGCCGGCGTGCGCATCCGGCGCGGCGTGGCCTACCTCGGGCGCGATCAGGCGGCGGTCCGCACCTCGGCCGGCCCGGTGCTGGCCGGTTATGTGGTGAATGCCGCCGGTCTCTACGCCGACCGCATCGCGCGGGACTTCGGTTTTTCGCAACGTTACCGCATCCTGCCCTTCAAGGGCCTCTATCTCTACAGCGCCGAGCCGGTCGGGGCGCTGCGCACCCATGTGTACCCGGTACCGGATCTTCGCCACCCTTTTCTCGGGGTGCACTACACCCTCACGGTGGATGGCCACATCAAGATCGGTCCGACCGCTATCCCCGCCTTCTGGCGCGAACATTACGGCGGCTTCGCCGGGTTCTCGCTGCGCGAGTTGCTGGAGGTCGTCGGTCTCGAGTCGTCGTTGCTTCTGTCCAACCGCTTCGGCTTCGCCCGGCTCGCGCTGCATGAGATGCAGAAGTATTTCCGCCGGCGCATGGTGGGCTCTGCCGCGACGCTCATCGAGGGCGTGCGGCTTGCCGACTACACCCGTTGGGGACGCCCCGGGATCCGTGCCCAGCTTGTCGACATGCGGGAGCGTCGTCTCGAGATGGACTTCAAGTTTGAGGGCGACGAACGTTCCTTCCACGTGCTGAACGCGGTATCGCCGGCGTTCACCTGTGCCCTGCCATTCAGCGCGTTCATGGCCGACGCCATCGGGCGGAACCTCGCCGGCGCGGCGCAGACCGCAGCGGGTCACGGCGAGCAGCTCGGGCGGGCTTGAGCCGAGCCGCAGTCCACCGCGTGCTTTCGGGGCACGCGGAGCGCACTCTGGCTTCCTGCCGGCGAGGCGACCGACGGTCCTGCCTTGTGGGAAAAGCCAGGATGCGTACCGATCCGCACGCCAACGAACACCCGCGCCTCATCACGCTTGTCGGGAGTAGACTGTGACGACGGCCCGCAAGCCGATGTAGAGTGTACCCCCGAGAGGCCGCCGTCCCGCACCTGACCGGAGAGTTCCCTGCGTAACTGTCGCAGGGACAAGCTCCGCGAAAGTGCTGGCTTGTGGAATGTCTCGCTACCTGAATCCCAATAGGTACCCTTGCGGTGGATTGTGTCCGCCGACGATTCTTGCTTGGCAAATTCCGACCATCACAATGCCCCCCGGCTACTCCGACATCATCGCCAGCCTGCGCCAAAGCCGCTTGGCATTTCACTTTGCCCTAAGCGACACGCGCGCCCGCTACCGGCGCAGCGTGCTGGGTCCGTTCTGGCTTGCACTGGGCACCGCCGTAGGGGTGGTTGGAATGGGCCTGCTGTGGAGTGAGCTGCTCAAGGTTGACCGCGCCACCTTCATACCCTCCCTGACCGCAGGTCTTATCGTCTGGCAGATGCTCGCCGCCTGCATCACCGAAGGCACGGCGGTATTTACGCGCCAGGCCAATGTCATCCGCAACCTGCAGTTACCGTATTTTCTCCACCCCATGCAACTGGTGCTGCGTAATCTTGTGAACCTCGCTCACAATCTGCTCGTCTTCGTGGTGGTGGCTATTGTACTGGCCGTTCCCGCCTCCTGGAGCACACTACTGGTGATTCCCGGCCTGGTGCTGACGGTGCTGAATTTGCTCTGGATGGCCCTGATGTTAGGCATGCTGGGTGCGCGTTTTCGCGATGTGGAGTACGCCTTGGGCGCCGTGATGCCATTGCTGTTCGTCATCAGCCCAGTGCTCTTTCGCCCCGATTATCTACCCTTTGGTTCCACGATCATCTGGATGAACCCTCTCTCGCACCTGATCGACGTGATCCGTTCTCCTCTGCTGGGCGTCTCCCCACCCCTCTTCGTGTACTACACGGTAGGTGGCATGCTGCTGGTCGGCTGGGCGCTGACGCTGGCCCTGTTCAACAGCCGGCGCAACCGCATTGCGTTTTGGGTTTGAGCAATGGCGAAGCTCGTGTTTGAGAACGTTACCGTCCAATACCCCATTTACAACAGCCGCAGCGTATCGCTGCGCAATCGCTTGGTGCGCTTGAGTACCGGCGGGCGTATCGAGGCCGAGGCAGGGCAGGTCAGCCTGGTTACCGCGCTCAAGGACGTGAGCTTCACACTGAAGGACGGCGATACCGTAGGCTTGGTCGGGCACAATGGTGCGGGCAAGTCGACCCTGCTGCGGACCATGGCCGGCATTTACGCGCCGACGAGCGGGCGCGTGCTGCGGGAAGGCCGTCTGGCCACGGTGCTCGAGATCGGTGCCGGCATGGACACGGAACTCACCGGCTACGAGAACATCGTGCGCATGGGCCTGATGATGGGCATGACGTCCGCCGAAGTACGCGCTGCCACCCCCGAGATTGAAAGCTTCACCGATCTGGGCGATTTTCTGCAACTGCCGGTCCGCACCTATTCGTCGGGCATGGTCATGCGATTGATGTTCGCTGTGGCCACCTCGATCAAACCCGAGATCCTGCTGGTGGACGAAATGTTCGGCACCGGCGATGCCGCCTTTCAGGAAAAGGCCAAGGCGCGCATGCTCGCTCTGATCGGTGCGGCGCGGATATTTGTCTTCGCCTCGCATGCGCCGACACTGATCAATGAGTTTTGCCAGCGGGTGTTCCGGTTGGAGCATGGTGTCGTAGAGGAGGTCACATCGTTACCTGAGGAAAACCTTGGACTGAGCATCGGCGAGGGTGTTTGATTCGGACATTCTCCGTCGCTTGCGTCCCAGGGGGCTTGCAAGAATGGATGCCGACCAGCGAGGGATTCCGCGAATGGCACCACCCGTGATAGTCGGCGAAGAACCTGGGGGGCGCTACGCTGCATGGCCTTGAACATCACCCGCAAGAACCCAACCAGAGCGCCTGGAAAACACTTCCGGTTGTCACCGGCGCATGCTACCTGTAGCATGAATTTCAACATTGATGAGGTCTACGTCCGCCCATGCACCGATCAACGCTGTCAAACGCAGACCCATTACATCTATTGGCATGTCTGTAACAGCGGGGTAAGCACGGAATGAAGCTCCTTGTCACTGGTGCCTGCGGCTACAAGGGCAGCGCCCTCATCCCCAAGCTCCTCGCTGCGGGGTACGAAGTCATCGCCTTCGACATCATGTGGTTTGGCAACTTCTTGCAGCCGCATCCTGGGCTTTGCGTCTTGCAAGGCGACGTGCGCGACATCGACTCGATCAACCTTCGCGGTGTAAGCGGTATCGTTCATCTCTCGTCGGTCGCGAACGACCCATGCGGCGACCTCGACCCGAAGCTGACCTGGGAGGTGAGTTGCCTGGCCACCATGCAGCTTGCCGACAAGGCGGTGCGCTGCGGTGTGAGGCACTTTGTGTACGCCTCCTCGGGCAGCGTCTACGGCGTCAAGGACGACCCCCAAGTCACCGAGGATCTCGAGCTCAAGCCTATCTCCGAATACAACAAGACCAAGATGGTGGGCGAGCGCGTGCTGCTCAGCTACGCCGACGACATGGTGGTGCAGATCGTGCGTCCGGCCACGGTGTGCGGGTACTCGCCGCGCATGCGCCTCGACCTGTCGGTCAACCTGCTCACCATGCAGG
This sequence comes from Proteobacteria bacterium UBA664, assembly GCA_002299125.1. Lineage (GTDB taxonomy): Bacteria > Pseudomonadota > Gammaproteobacteria > UBA7966 > UBA7966 > UBA7966. Next base: position 12,579 of record DBNU01000012.1, on the reverse strand, counting down.
CGCTGACGCGCGAGGAGATCACAGTGCTTGGCGGCAACCAGACGCGGCCAAACATCCATATCGACGACATAACCGACCTGTACCTCTACCTGCTCGCGAACCCGCAGATCACCGGCATCTACAACGCCGGCTTTGAAAACCTGTCGATCGGGCAGATTGCAGAGATGGTTACTGAGCTGGCACCGGCAAAGATCTCGGTCCGGCCCTCCAACGACCCACGCTCCTACCGCGTCAACTCCGACAAACTGCTCGCCACCGGTTTCCGGCCGAAGAAGACGGTGCAGGACGCGATCAGGGAGGTCGCGCACCGTTACCGCGCCGGCGAGCTGCAGGATGAGGACCGCTGCTATAACCTCAAGTGGATGCAGGCGGAGGTGCTCAAGTGAACGCGCCCGAACGGCGGGACGCCGCAGCGGCGTTCGCCGACTACGCGGGACGCCTGCAGGCCGTACTTGCGGGTTCCGACTGGTCGCCGGTGACGCAGCTCGCCGAGGACCTGCTCGGCTGTTGGCGGGACGGTCGTCAGTTATTCATCTGCGGCAACGGGGGCAGCGCCGGCAACGCCATGCACCTTGCCAACGACTTCCTCTACGGTATCTCGAAGGTCGCTGGCTCCGGGCTCCGTGTCACGGCCCTGCCGGCCAACAGTGCGGTCATCACCTGCCTCGCCAACGACGAGGGCTACGACACGATCTTCGCTACACAGCTTGCCGTCCTCGCGTGCTCCGGCGACATCCTGCTCGTGTTCTCCGGCAGCGGCAACTCTCCGAACATCCTGAAGGCACTCGAGAAGGCGCGTGCCATCGGGCTGCGCACCTACGCGGTGCTCGGCTACTCGGGCGGCAGGGCGAAGGCGCTGGCTGACGTGGCGATCCACTTTCCGGTGGACGACATGCAGATCAGCGAGGACTTGCAACTCGTCGTTGGCCACATGCTGATGCAGTGGTTGTACGATCACCGGCCGCAGAAGGTCTAACCGTGGCCACCAAGCTGCTTGTCATCGGCAGTAACTCCTTCTCCGGCGCGAGCTTCGTGTCGTGGCTACTTGATCGGGGCCACGAAGTGGTCGGCATCAGCCGCTCCATCGAGCCGCATCGCGCGTTTCTGCCCTATCGCTGGGGTGACCGCGACGGTGCTTTCCGCTTCCAGCGGGTAGACCTCAACCACGATTTCGACGCGTTGCAGACCTTACTGCGTACCGAGCGACCGGAGCGCGTATTCAATTTTGCTGCGCAGAGTATGGTCGGCGAGAGCTGGAAGCATCCCGAGCACTGGATGACCACCAACGTCGTCTCGGCGGTGAAGCTGTTCGATCTGCTGCGTGGATGCGACTTCATCGACCGCTATGTCCACGTCACTACGCCCGAGGTGTACGGCAGCACAGAGGGCTTCATCCGCGAGGATGCGCCGTTCAATCCCAGCACTCCCTACGCCGTGTCGCGCGCCGCGGGCGACATGCTGCTGCGCGCGTACCACCAGACCCATGGATTTCCGGTCGTCTTCACCCGCGCCGCCAACGTCTATGGCCCCGGCCAGCAGCTCTATCGCATCGTGCCGCGTACGATCCTCTTCCTGCTCATCGGGCGCAGGCTACAGCTTCACGGCGGCGGGGTTTCGCGGCGCTCCTTCATCCACATGCGGGATGTCTCGGACGCCACCTGGCGTGTCGCGACGGATGGCGCATCGGGTGAGACATACCACGTCTCGACTGGCGAGGTCGTTACCATCCGCGAGCTGGTCGAGCGAATCTGCACGAAGCTCGACAAGCGCTTCGAGGACTGTGTGGAATTCGTCGGTGAGCGGCTCGGCAAGGACGCTGCGTACATGCTCGACAGCGACAAGCTGCGGCGTGCGCTGGGTTGGACGGACGCGGTCGGCCTTGATCGCGGACTCGACGAATGTATCGCCTGGGTGCGCGAGAACTTCGACGCGCTGAAGACACAGCCGTTCGATTACGTTCACAAACCCTGACATGGCGCTCGAAGCAATGCGGCTTGCGGTTCCCGACCTCGAACGCCTCGCGCGCGAACTACGCGCCCGTATCATCGAGACCTCGTCGGCGACGGACACGCCGCATCTGGGCTCTTGTCTGTCGTGTGTCGATATCCTGGTCGCCGCCTACTTCCACACCCTGCGGCTCGACACGATCGATCCGCGCAACCCGGATCGCGACCGATTCATCCTCAGCAAGGGGCACGGGGCCGCAGCGCTGTTTCAGGTGCTCGCCACGCGCGGCTTCTACCCTGTGCAGTTGCTCGAGACCTACGGTGAGGACGGCGGGCTGTTCGCCGAGCACCCGCCGACCCCTGATCGCCTCGCCGGAATCGAGGCGGCCACTGGCTCGCTCGGACACGGGTTGCCCATGGGCCTCGGAATGGCGCTCGCCGGCCGTATCCAGGGTCGCGCATACAACGTGATCGCACTGTTGAGCGACGGCGAATGCAATGAGGGCACGATCTGGGAATGCGCGATGATGGCGGCGGCACAGCGTGTCCAGCGGCTGTGCGCCATCGTCGACTTCAACAAATGGCAGGCCACCGGACGCAGCCGCGAAGTGCTCGCGCTCGACCCGCTCGCAGACAAGTGGCGCGCGTTCGGCTGGAGTGTGGTCGAGGCGGATGGCCACGATCTCGGCGCGTTGGTGAGCCTGCTGTCGCGCGTTCCGGACGGCAGTGGCCTGCCGGTGGCGATCGTCGCGCACACGGTGAAGGGCAAGGGCGTGTCGTTCATGGAGGACGACAACAACTGGCACTACCGGATCCCGAAGCCTGATGAAGTGGCGGCGGCGAAGCGGGAATTGGGCGTCACGGCATGAGAAACGCCTTCGCGGACGAATTGACGCGACTCGGACGCGACGACCCCCGCCTCGTACTGCTCTCCGGCGACATCGGGAACAAGCTTTTCGACGATTTCAAGGCGGTCGCGCCGCAGCGATTCTTCAACTGTGGTGTCGCCGAAGGCAACATGATGAGCGTTGCTGCCGGCATGGCGCTGTCGGGACTGCGACCCGTGGTGTACACGATCACCCCGTTCACCACTACCCGCTGCTTCGAGCAGATTCGTGTCGGCGCCTGCTACCATCATGCACCGGTGACCATCGTCGGCACCGGATCCGGGCTGTCCTACGCCGAACTTGGCCCGACACATCACTCTCTCGAAGACCTTGCCATCCTGCGCACGCTGCCCGGCATGACAGTATTTGCGCCCTGTGACGAGGTCGAGCTGCGCCTCGGCCTGGCGGCGGCGCTCGATCAGGACGGCCCGCTCTACATGCGCATCGGCAAGAAGGGCGAGCCGATCATCCACCAGATACCGCCCGTGTTCGCGCTCGGCCGCGCGATCACGCTGCGCCCGGGCGGCGACGTCTGCCTGATCGCGGCGGGCACGGTGATGCCAGAGGTGCTCGCTGCCGCCGATGACCTTGGAAGGGCGGGCCTCTCGGCGCGAGTTGAGAGCTTTCACACCATCAAGCCGCTCGACGAACAGCGACTTGACGAAGTGTTCCGCACCTGCGCGGTGGTCGCCGTGGTGGAAGAGCACGGGCGCATCGGGGGCCTTGCCGGTGCGGTCGCCGAATGGCGTGCCGGCCAGGACGGATGTCTCGCCCGCATGCTGTCCTTTGGAACTCCGGACGAGTTCATGCACGAGATCGGCAGTCAGAAGTACGCCCGGCGCAAGTTCGGACTCGTGGCCGACCACATCGCGCGCTGCGTACTGAATGCGACGCGTGTTACCACCTGAGACGAGACGGGTTTGCCATGCACGTCGGTTTGGATTTCGACAATACCATCGTCAGCTACGACGCGATGTTCCACCGCATCGCGCGCGACGAAGGACTCGTCCCCGACGATTTGCCGGTGTCGAAGCTGAGCGTGCGCGATCACCTGCGGCGCACCGGCCGCGAAGACCAGTGGACCGCGATGCAGGGCGTCGCCTACGGTCCGCGCATGGCTGAGGCGGAGGCCTTCAACGGCGTACATGAGTTCCTTGCCTGGGCACGCGGCACCGGAATCCCGGTGAGCATCGTCAGCCACAAGACCCGCCACCCGTTCATTGGTGAACGCCACGACCTGCACGCGGCGGCGCGCGCCTGGATCGATCTCCACCTCGTCGATGCCGATGGGCCGCTGGTGGCACCGGAATCGGTCCACTTCGAACTGACCAAGACGGACAAGCTCGCCCGGATTGGTGCCGCCGGCTGCGATGTCTACGTCGACGATCTGCCCGAGATCCTGCTCGCGCCGGGCTTTCCCGCGGCCATCGGGCGCATCCTGTTCGATCCGGACGGCCATCACGCGCAAAGCGGACTCGAGCGCGCGGCGAGCTGGGCTGAGGTGCGCTCCGGCGTCGAGGCGCTATGGCGCAGGTCGCGCTAGAGCTGGAGCCGGCGCTCGGGGTGTTGCTCGCCGAGAGTGGGCGGGACGCTGCGGGCTACATGATCGAGCCGCTTGGCACCGGTGGCAACAACCGCGTGTTCACCGTGCTGAGCGGCGGCGAACGCCTGGTAGCGAAGTGGTACTTCCACGACCCTGCGGACCCGCGCGACCGCCTCGGTGCGGAATACGCCCTTCTCGAACATGCCTGGCGCATAGGACTGCGCTGCGTGCCGCGGCCGCTGGCGTGCAGCCCGCACACCCACCTCGCGCTCTACGAGTATGTCGAGGGCGCGAAGCTCGACCTTGCCGCCGTCGACGCGGCCTGCGTCGCCGAGGCCGCCCGCTTCTTCGCCGCGCTGAACGCGCCGGCGAGCCGCGCCGCGGCGGGCGGCATCGGCGCGGCGTCCGAGGCCTGCTTCAGCGCCGGCGAGCACCTGCGCATGGTCGACGGCCGCATCGCGCGGCTGGCGGCGATCCCCGCCGCCGCCGACATCGACCGCGAGGCGCGCCGCTTCGCCGACGCGCTGGGCGTGCGCTGGCGTTCGCTGCGCGCGGACATCCTCGCCGCCGGCGACGAGCCCGAATCGCCGCTCGACGCCAGCGCACGCTGTCTTTCTCCCTCGGACTTCGGCTTCCACAACGCGCTGCGCCGCCCGGACGGCACGCTGTGCTTTCTCGATTTCGAGTACGCCGGCTGGGACGACCCGGCCAAGGCGGTGGGCGACTTCTTCGCCCACCCCGGCGTGCCGGTGCCGCGCGCCCACTTCGACGCGTTCCTGCGGATCGCCATCGCGCCCTTCGGCGCGGCGATGGCGGCGCGCGCGCGCCTGCTGGAACCCGTGTTCCGCATCAAATGGTGCTGTATCGTGCTCAACGAATTCCTGCCCGATGCGGTGCGCCGGCGCCGCTTCGCCGACCCCGGTGCCGGCGCCGAGCCGCGCAAGCGCGCGCAGCTCGCCAAGGCGCGGGCGCTGTTCGATTCCCTGTCCTGCTGAGAACCCGCCGTGGCCTACATCGACTTCATGTCGCCGCTGCATAAGGCGACCAAACGCGACTATCTCGCGCGCGTCAACGACCCCGACTACCCGAAAGCCAAGGCGGCCGAGCTCGCCAAACGCTGGGACTACGACTACTGGGACGGCGACCGGCGCATCAACTACGGCGGCTACCGCTACCTGGAAGGCCGCTGGGAGAAGGTGGCACGCGGCATGGTCGAGCACTACGGCCTGAAACCCGGCGACCGCGTGCTCGATGTGGGCTGCGGCAAGGGCTTCCTGATGTACGACTTCACCAAGGTGCTGCCGGGAGTCGAGGTCTACGGGCTCGACGTGTCCGCGTACGCGATCACCAACGCCAAGGGGGAGATCCGCGACCGCATCACGCACGGCAGCGCGACGAAACTGCCCTGGCCGGACCGCTACTTCGATCTCGTCTACTCGATCAACACCCTGCACAACCTGCACTGCTACGATCTTGATGTGGCACTGCGCGAGATGGAGCGCGTCGGCAGGCGCAAGTACCTGTGCGTCGAGTCCTACCGCAACGAAACCGAGAAGGCCAACCTGCTCTACTGGCAGGTCACCTGCGAGGCCTTCAATACCCCCGAGGAATGGGAATGGTGGTTCCGCCAGACCGGCTACACCGGTGACCATTCGTTCATCTACTTCGAGTGATCCGCGCATGAGCCGCCCCTGCACCACCCTCGCCGCAATCCTGGTCGAGCAGCGCCAGCCGCTGGTGCTGGCGGAAGTCGCGCTGCCGCGGGCGCTCGACGTTGGTCAAGTGCTGGTCGAGGTGCACTACAGCGGCATCTGCGGCTCGCAGCTCGGCGAGATCGACGGTGCCAAGGGCGAGGACCGGTTCCTGCCGCACCTGCTCGGCCACGAAGGCTCGGGCACGGTGCTCGACACCGGCCCGGGCGTGCGCGGCGTGCAGGCCGGTGACAAAGTGGTGCTGCACTGGCGCAAGGGCCCGGGCATCGAATGCGCGCCGCCCGCCTACGACTGGGACGGCCGGCGCGTGAACGCGGGCTGGGTGACCACCTTCAACCGGCACGCGGTGGTGTCGGAGAACCGCCTGACGCGGATCCCGCCCGACAGCGACATGGAAGTGGCGGCGCTGTTCGGCTGCGCGGTCACCACCGGCTTCGGCGTGGTGCAGAACAACGCCGGCGTGCGCATCGGTGAGTCGGTAGTCGTGTACGGGGCGGGCGGCGTGGGCCTGAACATCGTGCAGGCGGCGGCGCTGGTGTCGGCGCATCCGATTGTCGCCGTCGACCTGTTCGACAACCGGCTCGCGCTCGCGCGGCAGATGGGCGCCACGCACACGATCAACGCCAACGCCGAGGATGCCTCGCAGCGCATCCGTGAGATCGCCGGCGCGGCGGGCGTCGACCACTTCATCGACAACACCGGCCAGCCCGCGATCATTCAGCTCGGCTACGCGCTCACCGGCCCGCAGGGCCGGGTGACGCTGGTCGGCGTGCCGCGCAAGGGCCACGACCTCACCATCCATTCGCTGCCGCTGCACTTCGGCAAGGCGATCTCCGGCTCGCACGGCGGCGAGACGGTGCCGGAGCGCGACATCCCGCGCTACCAGGCGCTGTTCCGCGCCGGGCGGCTGCGCCTGCGGGAACTGCTGACCCACCGCTACCGGATCGAGCAGATCAACGACGCGATCGCCGGCATGCGCAGCGGCGAGGTGAGCGGGCGCTGCGTCCTGCTCATGTAGGTGGCTCAAGGAAACAACATGGGGCGGAGATTCACGCTTTCAGGCGGTCACGATCAACGCGGGAGTGCTGACGCCACAGTCCGTGACCATAGTGGCGTTCGGCGATGGCGCGACGCCCTCATTCGCATTCGGGACTTTGCCTTGGGTCTCGGTTCCAGCGCCTTGCTCTGGGTCACGTGCGAGGGGCTACAAACAAGGACTGGGCACAATTCGTCCGTAAGACTCATCAGTATGACCGGCGGCACCCGGTGGATCCGTGCGCTTATCAGGAGAATGTTAGGCCAGTCGCTCCTTTCTAGGGCGATTTCCGCTGCAATCAACAAAAGGATTGAGAAGACGCGGCAGGACTACGCCGCACTGTTGTTCATGCGGGGGATGGCCCATTTCGGTAACGACGATCGCCTCAAGGCGGAAGCCGACCTGTCCGAGGCGACACGGGTCGGGTATCGCGCAGCCGGCGCGTACTTCCATCTCGGCTGGGTGCGAACGTACCTCGCCAACCTGGAGGGTGCCGAGGACGCCTACCGGACGGCGCTCACGCTCCACGACCACTGGCCGCAGCTCGAAGTGAACCTCGCAAGCGTACTGCTCATGCGGGGAGACGCGGAAAATGCGCTGCCCTTGCTCAGGCACGCGATCGAACTCGATCCGCGCTTCGCCATGGCGCATCAGAACCTCGCGGCGAAGTATGACCGCGACAGGTATGTTCTTCAGCCGCTGGATCTGGAGAAGCGCGACGATTGCATTCTCTACGACGCTTTGAACCGCGCCGGCGAACTGGCCATCCACGCCGGACTCGGGCGCAGGGGGGGCGAGCTTTTCGCCGACGCCCTCCGCACCCAACGGCGGGCGGCGCGGGAGCATGCACTGCCGGCGGATCATCTCGATGCCTTGGCGCGCATCGCACCGTTCGATCCGGACCTGCCCGTACGGATCCTGCCCTACGAGTGGGTGACCCAGATCGGCCACATTGCCATGCTCGATACCTATCTCAAGGCCGCCCTGCTGGGCTGGACGCCGCGCGCGAACTACGTTCTGCTCGCGCCGCGCGACAAGGTATCGAACCCCGCCTATCTCGACTGCTGGAGAAGCAGGCTGTTGGTCGTCGAGGATCAAGATCTCGTCACCAGGCTTTTCCCGTGGCAGCGCTACTTCGGTGACTGCTTCAACGCCGTGATCAACCCCGATGACACTGGGGATGCCTTCACGGAATTTGGTGCACGGGTCCACATCGAGTGGGATCGGACAGCACGAGGGCCGCTGCTACACTTGGATGCGGTTGCGCGGTCGCGTGGCCGCGTCCGACTCGAACGGCTCGGCCTCCCCGAGGGCGCATGGTTCGTCACGCTGCACGTCCGCGAAGGTGGATACCACCGGGAACACTCGACCAGGAGCCAATCGCATCGGAACGCGTCGATCATGGACTACGAGGCCGCGATCCACGAAGTCGTCGGTCGCGGCGGATGGGTGGTTCGCGTGGGAGATCGCTCGATGCAGCCCCTGCCTGCGATGCGCAACGTTATCGACTACGCGGTCTCTCGCGAGAAGTCGCCGGAGATGGACGTGTACCTCTGTGGCGATGCTCGGCTCTTCATCGGGACGACGTCCGGGCTGACGAACGCAGTCATCAGCTTTGGAACGCCTTGCGTGCTCGTGAACTGCCTGTCCAACTTCGCGCAGCTCTGGCCCTCCAGTGTGACCTACTGTCCGAAGCCATTCTGGTCCGAGCCTGAAGAACGATATCTTCGCCTCGAAGAGATGCTTCCGGACGCGTTTCGTGACCAGATCTTCGACCTGCGTAACCTCTCCGGCCGGGGAGTGACTCCGGTGAACAATTCGCCCGACGACATCGCCGAGGTCGTCGCGGAGCGGCTCGACGAGATCATCAGCGGCAAAATGATGGGCACTAGTGCCAGCACACGCGTTGCGGGCATACTATCCCGAGTAGTCGGAGGCCGGCCGCTGTTCGGCAATGGCCGCGCGAGCGAGGCGTTCTTTGCGCGCCGAGGAGCCTTGTTCTTCGGCGACGCAGACCAGGGAAAGTCCGACCAAGTCCCTCCCGAATCCCGCTGACCACCGCACGACCACTGGCGCTAACAGCCATGCGTTGTGACGGAGTACCCGCTGGCTTTCGAGAGTTGTGTACATGAACCATCGTCCGACGATCGCCGTGGTGATGCCTAACCGCAATGATGCGGCGGCGCTGCCTCGTGCGCTCCGTTCGGTGCTCCACCAGGTGCCGCCCCCCGACGAGTTCATCGTCATCGACGACTGGTCGACAGACGACAGTCGCGAACTGATCGAACGGGAGATCTGCCAGTTCCCCTTCGCGCGGCTCATCGAGAACAAGACTTGGCTCGGCACCATCGCGACGATCAACCGCGGCCTGCGGGAGGCTCGTTGCGAGTTCGTTGTGTTCCTTTCTTCGAACGACTGCATGCTCCCCGGGTTGGTCGGGCATGCGAAGGCCGCGCTCCGGGCGCATCCGGAGGCCGGCCTCTGGTCCGCGATGACGTGGCTGATGGACGAGGGCGGCCGCTCGACCGGCCTGCACTGGTCTCCGGTGGTAGCACTTGATGATCGCTGGATGGATGCGATCCGTTGCCGAGCGCTCGCCGTTGGTGTCGGGAGCTGGTTCGCCGGGCCTACGATGTGCTTCCGGCGCGCGGCGCTCGATGCGATCGGCGGATTCGATGATCGGCTCGGCGGGCTCAGCGACCTGCTCGCGGCCACGGTGGTTTCGTCGCGCCACGGCGCCGTGTTCTCGCCGGTACCGCTCGCATTGCTTCGCGTCCATGAAGGTGGGGTGCTCAGCGCGACGTTGCGCGACGAAGAAGGCGTCGAACGGCTCATCGCCATCGCTACGGAGTACGTGCGCACGCACGCGCCCACGCTCCCGGAGACGTCGTTTCTTGCGAGGATGGAAGGACGCATCCGGTTCGCGGCTCTTAGGGCTCGAAGCGAAGCGGAGGCGCGCCCCTCGGATGCCGGGCCGGGAGCGTCGCGCACAACGCGCGCACTTAACACGATCCGGGCCAGAGCAAGCATCGTTCGGGCATTCGTCGCCCTGCGCGCCTTCGACGTCTGCCCAACGCTGCTGTATCGTCTGCTGGGTGCTGCGATCATTCGCGTGCGGTATCGCCGGCCAGCCGGCAGTTCCTTATGAGGTGCTCGGCCAGACGGACTCCGATCCGGTCGCGGCACGAGCAATGTCCGGTTGAACAGTGAGCAGGGGTGACGGATGATTCATTTCAAGCTCATGCAGTACTTGGTCGATCGCGGCTACATCCGCTCCGGGATGCGGCTCATGGACGTGAAGATGGTACTGGCGCGAGACCCGCTTGCCGAGGTCCGTCGTCGGGCACAACGGCGGCTGCGTCGCGCGATCGGCTGGGCGTGACCCACTCCGATGCCGGCGATCCCGAAGTCGATCACCCTTGCGCGTATCCTCGACTATCTGCGAGGCGGATCCCGTCACGCAGCGTGTCAGCCGGAACCCGCGACGATTGCCCCTCCGGAGCCAGGGGCGTGCCCCGATCTGCGTGAGCTCGCGGAGCGCGGTCCCCTCGACGCGGCGTACTGGTGCGGCCGTGGGCGAGAGTGCCAGGATTCGGCCGATATCGAGCGCGCGTACCACGCGTATGCCTGCGCGTTAGCTGTCGTGCACCTCTATCACCCAGCGGTGCTGGGCATGCGCGAACTCGCCGTGCTCTATCACGAACGCGCCCGGTCCGCACTGCGTGCGGGTGATCGGGCGAACGCCAGAGAACTTCTCGCTCGCGCGATCGAGGCCGACCCCGACAACGTCGGGGTCCAGACGGACCTGATGCCGTTCGAGGAAGCGCCGGGCGGCTACGACCTCACTCGCCAGTGCTTCGTGTTTCACGACGCCGCGCGGGCCACGGCCGTACACAGGGAGGCGGTACTGCGCGTGGTCGAGTACGTGTCGATCGCCGGCGTGATCGGCGACATCCTCGAGTTCGGTGTTCTGGGCGGTTGGTCGGCCCGGATCTTCTGCGAGACCGCGCGGCGCCTGCGCTTCATGGGACGCATGCACCTTTTCGATTCGTTCGAGGGGCTGCCTGAATACGCGTCGCGAGTGGACCGAGAGAGCTACGAGATCTCAGGACGTAACCTCTGGCAGGACAGGATGCGCTTCCCGGACGATTTCGTTGCCCGCCTTGGTGGTAGCGTGGACAAGCATATCCATAGCCAGCTCTCCGCCGTGTTGCGTGCTGAGCGGATCGTCGCGCACAGGGGGTTCTACTCTGAAACGCTCCGTCAGGACCAGCCGCTCCGGGCCGCCGTCGTCCACGTTGACTGTGATCTCTACCAGTCGACCGTGGAGGTGCTCTCGGGGCTGTACCGGATGAACGCGTTGCAGGACGGTTGCGTGATCATGTTCGACGACTGGAACTGCAACAAGGCGAGCCCCAACTACGGAGAGCGGCGTGCGTTCGGTGAGTTCCTCGAAGCCCAGGAAAGATTCTCATCGTCTGCGTTCTTCACATACGGCTTCAACGGCGCGGCGTTCTTCCTGCACGACCGCAATGCCTGAACCGGACACCACCTCCCGGCTGACGCCGCTGCAGCGGATGGCGATCTCTTTCGCGCGACGTGTCGGCCTCATGGTGACGCATCCCGGCGTTCGGCCCGCGAGCGATCCCGTTCCGTTGACCGGCCCGATGCCGGCTGATGCGGTGAACGCCTGGAGTCAGCCGAATCCCACCCGGGTTGCGGATTCGGTGTACACGGATGTGTTCGACTACGACGGACTGCGCACCGATCCGCGCGTCATTCACAACCACGACTTCATGCGTGATCCGCGCTACGTGGAGGCGTATCGGTGCGGTCTGGAGGCTCTCGGTCATGATCATCCAATGCACTGGAGGCTTCACGTGGCGCTCTGGTGCGCCGCGCGCGGGCAGCGGCTACCGGGAATTTCGTGGAATGCGGTGTGTGGCGGGGCTTTCTCAGCACCGCGATCATGCATTACCTCGGCTGGCAGGCGCTCGGCAAGCGTTTCTTCCTGTTCGATACGTTCGATGGTCTGGACGAGCGCTACCTGACCGAGGCGGAACGCGCCAATGCCCAGAAGCTCGATCACTTCAGACCCTACTACGCGGATCAGTGGGATTTCGTGCAACGTCATTTCGCCCGTTATCCGAGGGCGCATCTGGTACGGGGCGCGGTGCCAGACACTCTCGCCGAAATCGAGATCACGCAAGTGGCCTTTCTCTCCATCGACATGAACTGCGCCCTACCCGAGATCGCGGCCGCCGAATGGTTTTGGGATCGCCTTTCGCCGGGGGCTGCGGTGCTGCTCGACGACTACGGCTTCGTGAGCTACGAGGAACAGAAACGCGCGTTCGATGAGTTCGCGCGACGCAAGGGGGTCGAGATCCTGGCGCTCCCGACCGGACAGGGGCTGATCCTCAAGCCGGAAGGACCCGGCTCCTCGTCGTTTCGTGTG
>DBNU01000058.1 GCA_002299125.1 Proteobacteria bacterium UBA664 | reverse complement strand
TGGCAGGCCAGTGACTGGCCGAGATGGCGCTTCGACTGTGGGCGGCGCTGGCTGCTCCCATGGCGGAGGTCAGTCGCGCCCAGGGGCTCTTGCTGGGGCACCTGGCCGACGTGGGCATGGCCCTGCGTAATCACGCCAGCCTGGCCGCGCTCACTGAGAACGTGGTCAAGACCAGCGAAGCGTCTGTTCGCCTGGCACGCCGCGTTGTTTCCCACCGCTGGCGCGACGACGCCAGCGGCCCGATGCAGGTGGATGATTGACCGCACAACTGGGTTCTCGGTCAGCCAGTTCGGGCCCGTGCAGACAGGTGCGGATTCCCGCGCAGTCACTGCGACTGCAGCCCGATATAGGACTGGTAGCTGTTGCTGCGATTCTTCTTCGGTCAATGTCGCGTGGGTACCTTCGATTTGTGAGGTGAGCAGGGCCTCCTTGCGGATCGCGCTGTGCAGCAGCCAGTCCACCGACGGCACCAGCCCTGACACCCCGGACAGGCGGGCGAGCGCCAGCTCTGCTTTATGATTCAGGTCGGCATACGCCCCTGGGGCCAGCTCAGGGTTGCTGGACGGCAGGGGATGCGGGAGGAAGGCGGGAACCGGTTCGCCCTGCGTGGTCGAGATGGCGCAAGTGCCCATGGTTCGCTTCATGCTAAAGCTGTCTTTTTTGAGAGTTTGTCCCTGGCCGCCCTCCGCCAAGGATGCCTTTACCGCTGCCGGGCGGCACTGCCCAAGAAGCAGATTCTTGCCGCGATCGGTCATGGCCAACGCCGCTTCCGCATCACGTATTGCCTTTCTGCCCAGGCGAACTGGAAAAACTCTTTCATGGCTGGCACGTCAGCCGCGCCGGATTGAGCGGCCAGATTAACCGCCCACGCACTGTCACAAAGCGAGTCAATTACATCGCGCAACACGGCGATCAGGGTGACCAGTGCGTAGATGGCGTACTTGGCGGCGGTATCCAGTTCGGACGCTCGGACGTGCAGCGGCGCCACATCCATGTGTTGCTGGTCGAGATCACTCATCAGGCTGGCTGCAGCATCACCAAACGCAATACTTGCCATCTGTCCGATCATCTGCGCGCGTTCGCGTTCCCGCGGGGTGGCCTGCGTTTGCATGATCTGGCTCGAGATCTCGCCCCACCGTGCGATCGGGTCGACCATTTTCTGATGCTTGTGGCCGGTCAACTTGTTGATGTTGGAATAGCGCCCGCCGGGGTGTGCGAAATCGTCCAAAAAGCCCAGGATCAGGATGGGCAACGAATTGGCCTGAAATCCATCCAGTGCAGTCACGTTGCGCACAGCGCAAACGGACCGTGCGGCGTCGAGCAGGGCGCAAAGCTTGTGCCCGTAATCCTCGACGGCCTTGCTGTCGGGAGGAACCAGTTGGTTACGCGCCATATGGTCGAGGATCAAGACCAGCTTCAACACCCGCTCAAAACCAATCGATAGTTCGAAGAAGGCCGAATAGAACAATCCCTTCTTGTCCCCCAGATTGGCGCGGCGCAGTGCCGTGAGGCCGTTGCAGAGGCATGCTTGGGCCAAGAGTCCTTCCTGTTCAAGCAGGTACCACGTTGGGCTGAATTTCATCCGGCTGACTCCCCGTTATTCAGCGCCCCCGTGTGTTGGTCTTGGGACGTTTGCCATCCGAGGCAGTTGTTCGAAAACTTGGCATAACGGGAGGCCCTCATACGCGTGAATGCCCCGGCTGCCACGAGGCGGACAGCAGCTCCGCCTGCTGCAGCACCGTCTGCACTGCCGCGTCCTGCAGGTCGGGTGGGTAGCCGTACTTGCGCAGGATGCGCTTGACCAGCACGCGCAGCCGCGCGCGGGCCGATTCACGGTGTGCCCAATCGACGGCGACGTTCTCACGCAAGCTGACCAGCAGCTCGTGAGCAATCACGCGCAGCTTGTTGTCGCCCATTACTTGCAGAGCTGATGCGTTTTCTGCCAGTGCGTCGTAGAAGGCAATCTCATCAAGGGACAGGCCCTGTTCCTCGCCTCGGTTTCGCGCGGCGCGGATGTCTTGGGCGAGCTTGATCAGCTCCTGCAGCACCTCGGCGGTGGTGATGGCGTTGGCGTGGTAGCGGGCGATGGCGTCTTCCAGCCGCTCGGTGAAGGCACGGGTCTCGACCACGTTGGTCCGGGTGCGCGAGCGGATGCTGTCACCCAACAGCTTGCGCAGGGCTTCCAGCGCGAGGTTCTTCGTCTCCATCTGCTGCACTTCAAGCAGGAACTCATCCGACAGGATCGAGATGTCCGGCGTCTGGATGCCAGCAGCAGCGAGGATGTCGACGATCTCGGTGGACACCACGGCGCGGCTGACGATCTGCTGAATGGCGAGCTCACGATCCTGCTGGGTAGTCCCTGAGCCGCCCGCCGTCTTGACCAGCGCGGCGCGGATGGCCTGGAAGAAGCCGACTTCCTCACGGATACCGCGCGCTTCATCTGAGCTTGCTGCCAACGCGAAGGCTTTCGACAAGCCCAGCACACCATCGGCAAAGCGCCGTTGCGCCTGCTTCTTGGCCTCTGGCGTGCTTTCTGCCGCCGCCCACTGCTGCTGCTTGTCGAGAATCCATTCGATGGCACGGGCCATCATGGCCAGCCGCTCGCCAGGCGTGCCGCCCAAGCCCGTGCGGTAGTCGATTCCGTGGAACATGTCGCGCACGATCTCGTACTTCTCCAAAAGCACTGCGACGGCTTCGGCTTCGTCGATGCCGGTCTTGTCCTGATCAGGCTTGGAGTACTGCGCCAGCGCTGATTTCAGGTTCTGGGCGATGCCGATGTAGTCCACGATCAGGCCGGCCGGCTTGTCGCGGAACACGCGGTTGACGCGGGCGATGGCCTGCATCAGGCCGTGTCCGCGCATCGGCTTGTCGATATACATGGTGTGCATGCTGGGTGCATCGAAACCGGTCAGCCACATGTCGCGCACGATCACCAGCCGCAACGGGTCCTGCGGATCACGGGCACGCTTGGCCAGCAGATCACGCCGCGTCTTGTTGCCGATGTGCTGCTGGAACGAAGCCGGGTCACTGGCCGCGCCGGTCATTACGATCTTGATGCTGCCGGCGTTGTCGTCACTGCTGTGCCAGTCGGGGCGCAGCCTGATGATCGCATCAAACAGTGCCACACAGATGCGCCGGCTCATGCACACCACCATCGCCTTGCCAGCGAGCGCCGCGACGCGGTCCTCGAAGTGCTGTACCAGATCGGCAGCCACCAGCTCGAGGCGCTTGTGGCTGCCCACCAGCGCTTCCACCGTGCTCCACTTCTGCTTGCTGCGTTCGGCGCTGGGTTCGTCCTCCTCCTCCAGCAACGCCTCGACCTCGGCGTCGATGCGTGGCTTCTCATCCTCGTCCAGCTCGATGCGCGCCAGCCGCGATTCGTAGTAGATCGGCACCGTGGCGCCGTCTTCCACCGCCCGGCTGATGTCGTAGATGTCGATGTAGTGGCCGAACACCGCCGGAGTGTTGACATCGGTGGCCTCGATGGGCGTGCCGGTGAAACCGATGAAGGAGGCGTTGGGCAGTGCATCGCGCAGATATTTGGCAAAACCGTAGGCGATCTTGCCAGATTGGCTTGCCACCTTGGCCTTGAAGCCATACTGGCTGCGGTGCGCCTCGTCGGCGATGACCACGACGTTGGCGCGATCGGTCAGCGCCGGGAAATCGGTCTCCTCTGCCGCCGGTGAGAACTTCTGCAGGGTGGTGAAGATGACCCCACCCGACGCACGCGCCAGCAGGCTCCGCAGATGCTCGCGATCCTGCGCCTGCACCGGCGTCTGCCGCAGCAGATCGCGGCACATCGCAAACGTGGCGAAGAGCTGGTCGTCGAGATCGTTGCGGTCGGTCAACACCACCAGCGTGGGATTGGCCATGCGGGGGTCAAACACCAGCAGGCCCGCGTAGAAGGCCATCAGCAGGCTCTTGCCGGAACCTTGGGTGTGCCAGATCACCCCGGCCTTGTGATCGCCCGGTGTTTGGTCCTTGACGCTGGGCAGGCCGTAGGCGGCCGGGCCCTCGGCCACCGCACACTGGCTCGCCCGCAGTGTGGAAATCACCGCCTTCTTCACCGCGTGGAACTGGTGGTAGCCAGCGATGATCTTGACGAGCCCGCCCGGCGCTTCGCCGAACACGGTGAAGTGGCGCAACAGATCGAGGAAGCGCCCCTGCTCGAACACACCCTCGATCAGCGTGGCCATCTCCGGCATGCCCTTGGGCTCGATACGTGTGCCGTTGGTGGTGCGCCAGGGCATGAAGCGTTCTTCGTCGGCGGATAATGAGCCCACCCGTGCTGACAGGCCATCGGAGGTCACCAGCAACGCATTGCTGCGGAAAAGCGCCGGGATCTGCTGCTTGTAGGTTTGCAACTGGTTGAAGGCACTGCTGAGCGTAGCGCTCTCGCCGCCGGGCGCTTTCAATTCGATCACTGCCAGCGGCAGGCCGTTGACGAAGAGCACCACGTCCGGGCGGCGCTTGATTTGGCCGGCAATCACCGTGAACTGCTGCACAGCGAGCCAGTCGTTGTTGGCCGGATCGTCGAAATCGATCAGCTTCGCCTTGCCGGCGCTGAGCACACCGTCGTCGGCATAGAACTCCACATCCGCGCCTTCGATCAGCAGCCGGTGGATGCGGCGGTTCTCCTCCAGCAGGCTGGGCAGCTCCGACTGCGTCAGGCGACGCATGGCGTCGGCCTGCGCCTCGGGCGGCAGTGCCGGGTTCAGCCGCGCCACGGCAGCGCTGAGTCGCCCCTTGAGCACCACCTCGTCGTAGGCCTCCCGCTCCGGCTGTTTGCCATCGGGGCCGATAATGTCGTCCGAGGCGCAGGCGTAGCCCAGCTCGGCGAGCTGCGAGAGCAGCGCGGCTTCGAGTTGGGCTTCGGAGAGGAAGGCCATGCTTACACCCCGGTGTCTTGTTCGATCCACAGTCTCCCCTGCTCCGTCAGGCGGTAGCGCTGCAGGCGACTGTTGGGCTTGCCAGGCACGCTCATCTCGATCAAGCCCTGCGCGATAGCCGGCTTGAGATAGCGTTCGCGGAACGACTTGCGGTCCTGAAGGTTCAGGGCTTCCTGCAGGGCCTCACGACCCATGTCGCCACGAATGCCGCGCAGCAGCCGCGCGACTTGGGGGGTGACATGTGGGGCGACTTGGGGGGTGGCGGTCTGGAGGGCCTCGAGAATCCGTTCCAGCATGAAGGCCACGAAGGGTGCCGAATCCGCCTGATCCGTGCTGGTCTGCAGCGCCGTGTAGTACCCGGCCTGGTGGGCGTGCACCAAGCTCTCCACCGGCGTATCCGCGAACAAGGGATGCCAGCGGCACAGGATCAGGGTCTGCCAGAGGCGCCCCACGCGCCCGTTGCCATCGCTGAAGGGATGGATGAACTCGAACTCGTAGTGGAAGATCGAACTGGCGATCAGCGGGTGGGCATCGGTCGCATCCAGCCAGTGCAGCAGATCAGCCATCAGCCGCGGCACCTGGCTGGCCGGCGGTGCCATGTGGATCACCTCGCTCCCTGCCATCACCCCCACGCCACCCGCGCGCCAGCACCCGGCATCGTCCACAAGGCCGGCCATCAGGCTGCGATGCGCGGCCAGCAGATCGGCCTCGCGCGCCGGCTGCCAGCTCGGCAGCAACTCGTAGGCCTTGAGCGCGTTGCGCGCCTCCAGAATCTCGCGCGGCAACCCAATGACCGGCTTGCCATCCAGAATCGCGGTGATCTGCGCCTCGCTCAGGGTATTGCCCTCGATGGCCAGCGAACCGCGGATGCTGCGGATGCGATTGATGCGCCGCAGGCGCAGCTCGCGTTCTGCGTCCAGACGCACCGCCAGCCGCCCAAGCATTTCCGCGATCTCCGCCACCCGGTTGAGGATGGCGGCGGTGAGGGTGCAGGGTGGCTGATAGGGCCTGTTCATGGGGCGTCTACCCCACTTCGCCGCACGAGAACACGAAACGCCACGCCGCCAGCGCGCGCCTGCCTATCCCGGCGCGCTCGCGTGCCCAAGTCAGCAGTTCGGAGTTGACGGGGATACGGCTCATCCCAGCAGCGCCTCCATCCCTGCGACGAAAACGCGAAAGCTCCTGGATCGGTTCTGTTGGAGGTCAAGGTGCGGCGCGATGCGACGGGCAGCGTCGATCTTGAGGAAGCTGTTCTTGTAGATGCCGTGCTTCTTCAGGTAGCGATGCAGGGCTTCCCAGCTGCCGCCATTATCGGGATTGCGGAAGATGCCCGTGTCCGGCGCTATCCGGGGAAGGCTGCTGAAGGCCTTGCGCAAGGCTGCCGGGTCGCCGATGAACCAGGACTCCAGCTCTTCGACGACGATTCGGTTGAGCACCGTGAATGTCTGTTCAGAACAGGCCGCGGATTTGGTCGTCAGCCCAGCCGACGCCGCAGCCTGCTCGAGCCTGGCCTTCAGCGCCTCGCAGTCGTCGTTGTCGCGATCCACCAGCACTGCCACGCGCAGGATCTCACCCGCCGCGATCCGTTTCGCATAGGCCGCCAGCCGACCGGGAAGCGCGTGCAGCAGCTTGTGCTTGCTGCCGAGGTTGATCACCTTTGCCGGCACCCGCCCCTCAAGCAGCTTGGGCAGCAGGTGACGCAGCGCCTCCTCGGCCGACTGCTCCTCGACCAGGATTTCGATCTGCATCACTCCGGCTCCGTCATGGAAAGCGGGTCGCCCGCGTCGAAGTGCCCCTCCATCCAGAGCTCGCCAAGATTGGCACCGTGGTCAAGAAACGCCTGTACGCCGCGCATCTCGCTGACGCGGCGAGCGCGGGTGTAGCCGTCATGGGCCCGATACAGGACCCGAACCTGTTCGGGCCGCAGCGGGTTGATGAAGAAGGGTGAGTGTGTCGTCACGATCAGTTG
This sequence comes from Proteobacteria bacterium UBA664, assembly GCA_002299125.1. Classification (GTDB taxonomy): domain Bacteria; phylum Pseudomonadota; class Gammaproteobacteria; order UBA7966; family UBA7966; genus UBA7966. The sequence goes on along the minus strand of DBNU01000058.1, from coordinate 2,427 downwards.
GGTCTGCTCCGAGGCCTGCTGACACTCCTCGGCCAGCTCGGGCAGCAGGCGCGGATGCAGGTAGTTCTCGGGTTCCTCGATCCCAATCAATCGCGGCGGTTCCGGGTCGTATAGCAGAGTCAGATAGGCCAGCATCTTCAGCGTGCCGTCGGAAACGAATCGGGACAGCACAGGGGTAGAGAAGGGCGCATCCTTGACCAGCAGCAGCAGGCGACTGTCCTGCAGGACTTCGGCCTCCACCTTCTCGATGCGCGGAATCCGTCGGCGCAGCGTTGCGAAAATCTGTTCTAGGCGCTGCGGGTGCTGCTCGCGCAGGTACTGCACTACGTTGGGAAGATTGCTTCCCGTCGGCGACAGGCGCTCCTCCGCGCCTGCCTCGGGATTGCCGCGTGCAGCGTCCGCAGACAGATAGGAAAGGTGCCAGCCGGTGATGAAGCGGCGCAGCGCGATGACGCGCGGGTTCTCCGCCAGCGTACCCAGGGTGTTGACAGCCAGCACATCGGGGCCGGACAGCGGTTTCTCCATCCGCGTGTCGCTGGATTCCGGCTGCTCGCCCGTGATGACCTTGCCTTGTCCGTACTGGTAGTCGAGGAAATGAAAGGGGGCTGCCGGGTGTCCCCGCTTCCAGCGCAGGAACTCGCGCCTGACCACCGGCCCCTTCGCTTGCTCCTCGATCTCCAGGTGATAGGTGATCAAGGGCGTGCCGTGCTTCTCCCGATATTGAATCTCGATGACGATGGAGCCGGACTGATCGCGGCTGCGCAGCTCACGAAAGCGACCCCGGCGCTCCCAGGCCTTGCGCAGGCCGTCCGAGAAGCATTCGGCAAGGAAGGCGAGAACATCGAACACCGTGGACTTGCCGCTGCCGTTCGGCCCCAGGAGCACGGTCAGCGGGGTCAGCTTATCCAGCGTGATGTCCCTCAGCGCGCGGTAGTTTCGCACGCATAGCCGTTCGATCCGCGGCGGATGGGTGGTGTCGCTCATGGGCGCGTCTCCAGGAATCGTTCGGCATCGGCGATGCGCAGTTCGCCGGACATCAGCTTGGGCAGCAGGGTGTCGCGGAGTTGGGCGAGGGCTTCACTGTCCTTGAAAATCGCCGCGATGCTCGCGCGAAAACGCGAGGCCGTTTCGGAGAAGCCCGAGACCAGCTCGGCTGATGGTGCGGTGACTTCGAGTCGATAGACATTCTCACGATTCAACCCAGGCACTGCAGCGTCGGTATTCATGTCCCGTAGTGGCAAGCTTTCGAGCAAGTAATAGCAGAAAGATAGCCGGGCATCAGGTTGCACAAAGAAAACCGTGTCGATGGGGAAGCATGGGCGATCGTCCCAGTACAGACTACCAACAGTGCCTTTGCGTCCGACAATAACCACAGGGCCGTTGACTAGCGCTTCATTGTGGAACCCGGTGATTCCGCCGGAGCCGTATACAGGAATATCTCCTAGATGGCGCTTTCCTGCCGGTAAAGATTTCCCGTACGCAAGGCTCAGGAAGTCGGAAACACGCTTTTTCTCCCACCCCTCCGGCTTGCCTTCGTCGTCGAGGCGGTCGGGGAAGTGTTGCCAGTGGTCGGCGGGGAGGTAGGGATCGCGGGCTTCCATCTTGGCGCGGACGGGGCCGAAGTCGACGAACCAGTCCTTGAACAGGGCGCAGGCCATGGCCTCCAGGGTCTGGTTGCGGCGGCGGTTGAGTTCGATCTTGTCGTCCAGCGTGCCGAGAATATGGGCGATGGCGCGTTGTTCAGGGAGCGGTGGGGCAGGCACTAACAGTTTGGCGGCGTCGGCTGAGCTGAGGTTAGGCTGAGCAGAGCCTCGCGCGATCATCTCAACTTGCGCCCTAACTTCAGGGTGCCGCAGATAGCAGTAAAGAAATCCGGGACTGACGGGCGAGTTTTCCAGAAACTCGAATCGCCCCACGCGTTGGTTGATCAGGAAGTGTTCTCCCTCACGAACTCGTGCAACTTCTCCGACGTATCCGGTCATTGCCATGAGTATGTCGCCCATGGCCGTTGTCCATTCGGATGCCTCCATGGCTGTCTCGAGCGAGACGAACCCACACCCATCCCTCACGATCCGGCCGTCTTTCACATTGCTGATCTTGATGACCGGGACTCCTTCATCAGTCCAACTCTCGCTCTTGAAGGGAAAGCCGGACCGGAGTCTTGCAATATTCGCTAGCTCAAACAGAGGCCACTCACCCGCCATACCCAAGCCCCCTCAGGTTGGCCTCGATCGCTGCATCCATCCGCGCCGCTTCCTGTTGCTGTTCCCGCCAGTGCGCGCTGAGGCGCTGCGTTTGCATCACACGTGGATTCACGCCTCACCTCCCGGCAGTTTCATGCGTCCGTCGCCTGCCAGCAGTGTCATCTGGTGAATGGCGATTTTGTTCAGGCGCTCCAATCTTTGCTGTTGGGGCATGCCTTCGGCG
>DBNU01000054.1 GCA_002299125.1 Proteobacteria bacterium UBA664 | reverse complement strand
CCGCCCGGGCGACGAGGCCACGTACCTCACGCGGATCGATGCGCCCGCCACGTGCCCCGAGAAAGAGTGCCGGCTGCTCGCCCCGCAACCATTGGGAACGGACGCCCAGCCACGCCATCAGCGCCTGCCGGGCGGGCCCGCCCACCGGCACCTGCCGTTCGCGTGAACCCTTGCCCAGCACGCGCACGAGCCCCTCCGTGAGGAGCACATCAACCGTGTTCAGACCGGCGAGCTCGGCCACGCGCAACCCCGAGGAATACAACAGCTCGAGCACGGCGTGATCGCGCAGGGCGCGCGGGTCCTCGGCTGCCGGGGCGAGGGTCACGAGCCGCGTGACCTGCTCGATGTCGAGCACTTGCGGCAAGGGCGGTCGCATCCTGGGTGGACGCACATCCGCTGCGGGATTGGCGCGTATCAGGCCCTCGCGGCGAAGGTCATGGAAGAACCCCCTCAGCGCCGCGAGCGCACGGGCCAGCGTGCGCGGCGTAATGCCCTCGGCATGCCGGGCGGCGATGAATTCGCGCACCGCTGCGGTCCCGACCGCCGCCCAGTGCGCCACGCCGCGGGCATGGAGCCAGGCAGCGAAGGTGTGCAGCTCCACGCCATAGGCGCGCCGGCTCGCGGCGGCGAGCCGCCCGGCCTCGGCGAGCCAACGCTCGATGACCGGAACGAGTGCATTCGCCGCTGCCGGGCGATCGTCGCTCATGCGCCCCGCGGGTCGAGCCACGCATCGATGCGCAGGGCGACGCAAGCAGCCACATGCGCGATGAGATCCACACCCATCTCGGGATGGTAGTGCCGCGAATCGGCGTGACCGACCGCAAGTACACCGCGAAATCCGGTCCCTGCCATGGGTGCCACCACCGCCGAGCCCACGCCTTCTGCGGCCGCACCGAACAGCGCCGAGAGCTGGGCCTGTTTGAAGCGGCCACAGTGCGGACGCTCGGCCTGCAGCGGACCGGCGAGTTCGACCGCGCGAGGGTCTCCCGCAGCGAACCACCAGTCGGCGCCCGGCCCGGGGCCCGCACCGAAGGCGAGCAGCGCCACCGGGGGCTCGAGCCCCGAGGGCCCGGCGAAGCCACGTCTACAGGTGGCCAACAAGGCGCCGGGGTCGGCGAGCCTCAGCACACCGAGGGCCAGTGCGTGCATGGCGGCGGTGAGCATGTCGTTCGCTCGCGCCACGGCGATGAGTTCGCGCAGCCGGGTGCGCAACTCGTGGTTCTGCTCGCGCAGGGCCGCCACCTGACGGCCAGTGAGCGAGGCCGCACCGCTGGGCGCCACCGCCAGTTCCAGTTGCGCCAGCAGATCCGGGTGTTCGAGCAGGAAGCCGGGGTGCGCACGCAGGAAGTCGGCCACCTGCAGGGCCTGGAGATCGGGGCCTTCAAGCCCCTCGTTCGGGTTTTTCACGGTTCAATCCATCCTGCAATCAAGCCATCCAGCGCAGCCGTCGGCTGCGTCTCACGCGTTGTGAATCGGGGTGCGGTGGGCACTTGCCGAGGGTGTCTGGCGCGCTCCGCTCACAGGTCGATGGTGCCATCGAATACGAACTCCGCAGGACCACTCATCCACAGTGGCGCCCGCGCCCCCTCCCACTCGATCAGCAGCTCACCGCCCGGCAGGCCGACCGCAACGACGGGTTCAACCGCGCCCCGGGCGCGCAGGACGGCCACGGCCGCACAGGCCCCGGTGCCGCAGGCGAGCGTCTCGCCGACCCCACGCTCCCAGACACGGAGCCGCAGGCGATCGCGGGCGAGCTGCTGCACGAAACCCACGTTCACCCGCTCGGGGAAGGCCGGATCGGTCTCGATGAGCGGCCCGAGACGGGCAATGGGCGCATCCTCGATGGCGCTGCATTCCAGCACCGCGTGCGGATTGCCCATCGAGCAGACACCGAGCGACACCACGCTACCATCCGCGAGGCGCAGGCGGCGCTGGCCGGCTGGACCGGCCTGTGCAGACTCAGCGCGGAAGGGCACGTCGCGCGGTTCCAGCCGGGGCACACCCATGTCCACGCGCACCTGCCCCGGGCCGGCACGAAAGACGCGGGTCACGCCCCCGGGCGCGGCGATCCGAAGGCCATCAGCCGCCATGCCGACCCGCTCCCAGAGGTAACGGGCGACGCAGCGCACCCCATTGCCGCACTGACCGACTTCACTCCCGTCCGCGTTGAAGATGCGATAGCCGACCTCGGCCGCGGAGGAGGCAGGCGGGGAGAGCACGAGGACCTGGTCACAGCCGACGCCGCGATGGCGATCTGCGAGTCGCGCCAGCGCCGCGGCAGCGGGCAGCGGTGGTGCGTCCGCGCCCAGACGATCGAGCAGGACGAAATCGTTGCCCAGGGCCTGCATCTTGGTGAAGGGGGTGCGCACCCCGCCAAGGTTACCGCAACTGGCCGCGTCGGCAGGGAACTCGGGCCGTGTGGAGGCCGTCGGCGTGGGGCAGCCAACCGAATGGCGGCACACTCGGCGCGCTCGGCTATCGGGACCGCTCCGCCTCAGGTACAAATCCGTTCCCCGAGGGTGAACCGCGCAAGTCGTGCCCGATCCCCCGGGCCCTGCCCCCACTCCAGCGCCTGAGGAGAATGCCGCCAATGAGCGAACACGTGCGCGATGTCGACGGCTTCGGTTTCAACGAGCAGGTGATCGAGGCCTCGCGTGAGCGTCTGGTGCTGGTCGACTTCTGGGCCGCCTGGTGCGGCCCCTGCCGCACCCTGACCCCCATTCTTAGCCGGCTGGTGGACCAACTGGCCGGACAAGTGCTGCTCGCCAAGGTGGACGTGGACCGGGAGCCGGCCCTAGCCACGCGCTACGGCATCAGGAGCCTGCCCACGGTCCTGCTGTTCCGGGACGGTGCCCCCGTGGACCACTTCATGGGTGCCCTGCCCGAGGGCGAGGTGCGCCGCTTCCTCGCGCCGCATCTGGCGCCGGCACGACCTGACCCGCGCGTGGAGGCGGACGCACTGCTGGCCAGCGGCGACCTCAGCGGTGCCATCGCGCTGCTGGCAGCGGCATTGGCCGCCGACCCCAGACAGACGCGGCTCCTCGCCCCACTGGCCGATTGCCAGATCCGCGCCGGCAACCTCGCGGCGGCGGCAGCACTCCTCGAGCAGGTACCGCTGGCCGATCTCGATGAGCGTTGCGAAGTGGCGCAGAGTCGTCTGCGTCTGCATCAGGAGGCCGCTTCGATCATCGACTCCGCTGCGGATGACGCCGCGGGCGCACACTACCGTCGGGCCCTCGCGGCCTTCGTCGCCGGGGACAGCGAGGGCTGCATGGAGGCCTTGCTCTCTCAGGTGACCGAGCACCGCGCCTATCGTGACGACGCCGCCCGCAAGGCCCTGCTGGATGTCTTCATCGTGCTGGGCGCGGATGACCCACGGGTGCGGACGGCGCGCTCGCGACTCGCATCCCTGCTGCTGAATTAGGCACCGCCAGGCACTCTGCAGATCGTCGATGATCACCCTCGCCAGGCGGCGGTTGAGCAGGCTGCTGCTGTGCGCCCTCGGCGCGCTCACGAGCAGCGCGGGCGGCGCCGAGACTGCCGGTACCCTGCCTGCAGGGTCAGTGGAGGTCAGTACCGACGCACCGGCAGAGCAACGCGCCCTTTGGTCCTTCGACGCCTTCCTCGACTTCGGCCACGCCCTGAGCCTCCAGCATCCGGCCGAGCGCCAGTGGCGCAGCCGTGGCACCACCCCCCGCCTGAACGAGACCCAGCTCAACATGGCCGGGGTAGCCGTGACGAAGGCGGCCACGGCCGCTTCACCCTGGGGCATGGAACTGCTTGCCCACGCCGGGCGGGATGCGCTGGCCTTCGGCTTCCACAGCAACCAGCCCGAGGTGGACCACGCCGAGGCGCTGCGCCACTTCGGGCGTGCGAACGTCTCCTGGCTGGCACCCACTGGTAACGGACTCAAGCTGCAGGCCGGGCTCTTCGGCAGCCTCATCGGCTACGAGTCACTCTATGCCAGGGACAACCTGCACTACACCCGCTCCTGGATCGCGGATTACTCGCCCTACCTGATGTTTGGCCTCAATGCGAGTGTGCCGCTCGGGGAACGCTTCACCGCCACGGCCTATGTCGTGAACGGTTACTTCCATCTCTCGCAGGCCAATGCGGCACCCGGCTATGGCGCGCAACTGGCCTTCCGGCCATCTTCGCGCTGGATGCTGCGCGAGACCGTCTACTACGGGCCGGAGCAGGCCGCGACCGGCATCGAACACTGGCGCTTCTTCCTCGACACGGTGGCGGAATGGCACGGCGATGCCACCACCGTGGCCTTCGGTCATCAGGCCGGCACCGAGCAGAGCGCCTTGCCGGGCGGCCCGCGCAGCTTCTGGACCGGTGCCACGCTCTCGGCTCGCTGGAACGTTGCCGGCCCCTTCAGTGTGGCGGTGCGCCCGGAGGTCTTCTGGGATCCGGACGGCCTGCTGACCGGCGCGCGGCAACTCGTGCGCGCCGTGACCAGCACCTTCGAGTACCGCCTGTCCGGGCGCGCATCAGGGGCAGGCGCCATCTTCAGGCTCGAACACCGCTATGACCAGTCCACCGGGCCCGAGGGCGGCTTCTTCGGCCGCCGGGATCCGCTCACCGGGGCCATCGGCCTCATCGGCGGCCAGCATCTGGCGATCGCCTCGCTGATCCTCACCTTCGATACCCGCTGATCGCGCGGGCTCTGGCCAGTGTCGCCGGCAAGGAATGGCTGCGGGTGATGGCGGTTGAGCTGCGCAGCCCTTGCCCGCGAAACCGATCCCTGTCCCGCTCGGCATGACCACCGAGATCGGCGATGAAACTGCTGGGAGCACCGAAACTCAGGATGTATAGCTGCTGCCGTGCCCGCGTTGCCGCGACGTACAGGAGGGATCGCTCCTCCACTTCCAGGCGCTGCCTTTCCGCTTCATCCCCCGCCGCCGAGAGCACCGCGGGCAGTGGCAGCGTGCCATCGTTAGCGGCAACGACGATCACATGGTCGAACTCCAATCCCTTCACGCGATGCATGGTTGCCAGGCGCACACCCGGGGTCGCCTGATCATCCAGTTCCGCATCCAGAACCACCGTCGGAATGCCCGCACCGTCGAGCGCCCGCCGCGCCTCCTCACGATGATGGCTCGTTCTCGCAACGACGCAAATGCCCTGCAGTGGCGTGCCAAGGCCGCCTGCATTCCGAGCAAAATCAACCAGCCAAAGCCCTTGCTGGCGCGCCTCGCTGAAATGGTGGTGAATCGGCGGCGGGCCCGTACGAATCGAGCGCGTGGCAGAGTTATCGTCGACCCCACCATCAAGGTCATCAATCTCGCGACCTTCGAGCAGCGCTTGCGCCCAAAGCCGTACTTCCTTTGTCGTCCGGTAGCTGATCCGCAGTTTTCTCGACCGCCCCCTGACTTCGTCATGCGGTCACTTGCGGTGTAGCACGAGCGAGGGGTCAGAGCTTGGAAAACCAAGAATCAATGACGCTGACCCAATGATCGCTGACCCCATTGATCACATCTGCCAAGGCCACATCGTGCGGCCCCGGTCATCGGTCGCGGCGGGGGGGGGCAGGAGCGCGTCGCTCTTCACTATGCCGACACCCTCCTGGCGCGCGCGTGCCATTCGGAACGCGCCATCTTGATTGCCGAGAACAGCAGGATAGCGCCCAGGAAGACCTGCAGGAGCGCAGAGGGCGCGTACGGCAACAGTCCACTCCCGACCCAGGCGCCGAGCACTGAGCCGAGGGCCATGAACACGACAACACGACGCTCCGGCTGCAACTGTCGGAACACCGGGCGACTGCGATAGCGCAGAATCCCCACCAGTACGGTAGGAACGCTGATCATCAGGCTGACACTTCCGGCAAGCTTGATGTCCAGACCGAACAGGAGCACCAGCGTCGGAATGATCAATTCGCCTCCGGCAACCCCCAGCAGACTGCTCACCACACCGATCACCAAGCCAGCCAGAAAGCCCAGCACCACACGCAGAATGGGTGCCAAAACGAAGGGTTCGTGCGAGAACAACCACTCGTGGCCGATCAGCAGCAGCCCCAGAAACACCAGCAGGGCGGCGACGGCCCCCGCCAGGACCCGCTCGGACACACGGGAGGCGAAGTGCACCCCGGCATAGGCACCGATCAGCGAGCCGGCCAGAATATTCAGGGCGACGGGCCACTGAAGCAGAAGCGGTGCCACCCCCTGCGACTGCGCGCGAAACCCAAGCGACGCCACCACAGTGACCAGGCTCACGAGCAGGTTGATCATGATCGCCAGAAGCAGCGGATATCGGAACCAGCCCACCAGCACAGGAAGCCGGAACTCCGCACCACCCAGGCCGATCAAGCCGCCGAGGACACCTACGACGGCACCGACTCCGAAGGCCGAGCCATCGTCGCGTACTACGGTCGTGGAAGATTGCATCAGGACCTACTCTCCGACGACAGACGTACGTTGCGGCTCAGCCACAGGAATCGGCGGACAAACATCCTCCGCCCAGATGGCACCAAAGGCGTCGCCCCGCCAGTGCCACACCGTGCGGCCCCATGTGCATCACATCACATCAAAGGGGTCAGAGCGATTGATTCCGGGGAAGGGGCGGAGATAGATGTCGGCCGCGTTCAGGTAAACCAAGAATCAATGACGCTGACCCCATTGATCCGCGCCAGGCCGCTCTCGGACGCCAGCCGATCCAGCGCATCGTGCGTGAAGCTTTGCACCTGCCCATCGAAGGTCCGGGTCGCCACATTGCCACGGCCATCATGCGTGTAGCCGATCGCGAGCGCCTCTACCGTAGGCGGGCTCAGCAACAGCGCCAGCAGGAGCAGCCAGGTGAGCCACCGCAGCGGCCGCGTGCGCACCTTGGGCAGCACCGTGACCCCGTCGATGAAACCACCCCTGCCAGGACCACCCCGCGATAGCGTCCGCGCATCATTTGCCGTCTGCGCCGTTACACGCCCGCCCGCGTCCACCGTCCGGTTCAGCACCACCCCGTTGCCCAGGGACAGCGACCGCCGAATCTAATGACACTGACCCCGTTGATCCTGCCTGGTGTAGCGATCAAGATCTCAGGCAGGAGTGCAGCCTTAAGCCTGTTCTGGGCGTGCGAAGTGCCTGAACCATCCGCTCGGCCTCTGCCGAAGCTTGGCGTGTAAGTCCCCTGCGTCCTGGTGCCTTTACACCTCATGGCCGTGGCCATCGGTCGTGTAGACCCCTCGCCCGAAGCAATGCACGCAGCCTTCGTTCTCGCCTCTACAGCGGCAAACAATTTCCCGGCGTTGGTTGCTAAGATTTCTCGCATTCAGGGCAAACTCTTCCTGCTCGGCGGCTTCGATACGCTGCAATTCCTCTGGGCTGACTCTCGCAAGTTTCGACTCCAACTGGCTAACCCGCGCAGCGCGATTGGATCTTTCTCTCTCTTTCGCATCATGCTGTTTACGTCGTGCTGCCATCAACTCCTGCATCTTATGGGCTCGATTCTGCAAGCCGTTAATACTCACTTGTAATTTTGCATTTTCCCTCTCCAGGCGGTGAATCGCACCCTGCAACATCTGGATTTCGCGCCTTGCCGTTTCGAGTTTAGCCAGCGCCCCGTCGTACTGATGTTGCAAGTCCCTGGGGGGCGTAGCCCCCGCAGCAGGGACACCGCCCACCGCAATGACATCGGGCAGGACGGATCCATCTGGCCGCACTACCTCAAATTCACCAGCAGCGCTGCGCCTGACTCTACAGCCCGGATTTTCCCTGGCGATCTGTAGCGCCTCTTGGTAATTCATGGGTTCGGCTCGTCAACACTCTTGTTCGGGAAGCTTGCCTGTTCCAGCGTAGGCACCGACTCTGCAGGACGCGAGCCTTCACCGAGCATCCCGTGTTCGAGTTTGTGGCCATAGACGACGTCCTGCGCGCACTCATCCACACAGGCACCGGCGAGGCAGAGCTCGAGGCCTGTATCAACGGGGCCAGAGTCATGGATTTCTGCCATCGCAAAGAATCAACAACATTGACCACACTGATTTGCTGCCGGGACCGAGGATGACGCTCCGTGCAGGATCATCGTGCAGGGCCGTCGTATGCTGCAGCGCGTCGACCTTGCCCAGTCGCGAGCAACAGCCCGTGATCGTCATGCTCGCCGGCCTGCTGTGCGGCGCTCAGGTCACCCGCGTCGGGATGCAGTGCGGCCCACTGGCCGCGCGTCCCCGGAAGGAGAACCCCCATGGCCCAAGTCACCCTAACCTTGCCCGATCGGCTGGCCGAAGAGGCCAGCA
>DBNU01000142.1 GCA_002299125.1 Proteobacteria bacterium UBA664 | reverse complement strand
AGGGCTGGGCCCGCGTGGTGTTTCGGCCATGCTGACGGCCTGCCCGCGTTGTGGCGCGCATCTCGCGGTTACGGCCGCGGCCCTGCGCGCGGCCCGAGGTCTGTGCCGCTGCGGGGCCTGCCGCGCCCTGTTCCCGGCCTGGGCCCACCTGCTGGATCCGCCCGCCACCGCCTTCGTCGCCGAGATCGCCGAAAGCACCGAGGGCTTCGCCTGGGAACCTGCTCGCCCGCCTGTCGAGAACACCGCGGCGGTGACCGCAGCGACCACTCACTCCGAGCCCCGGGTCGAGGTGCCCGAGCCGGCAGCACCCGTGGATTCGGATGCACGGCCGCCGCTGCTGGCCGTTGCCTCGGAGTCCTGCCCCGGGGTTGCTGAGTCATCGCCCTCCGCCCCCCCACCAACCGCGCCGTCGCCAGCGGACACTTTGCAGCAGACGTCCGAATCCCGCCGGTCAGCGCCCGGGAACTCTGTCACGCCTGAGGCCGCCATTCCCTGGCGCTTCGAAGAGGACCCTGCGCCGGCAGCCAGCGGCCCGACCGCAGTCACCTCGCCGGCTGACTCTGCAGGCGTTGAGCCGGGAGTGGTCACTCACTCCGCGTCTCTGGGCGGTGCAGAAGTGATGTCGGCGCAGATGCCGGCGCCGGCGGTCACGCCGGGCCTGGTGCCGCTGACCCCGGCGTCACGGTCGGGCACCGCCGCGAGCGCCACCCCGGAGGATGCCCCACCCTCGCTGCCCCTGCGGGACGTGCTGGAAGAGACCGAGTCAGCCGATGCGGCCTTGGACCGGGAACTGCGCGCACCGCTCAGCGACGCGGGGCGTCCGGCCGAGGTGCTGCTGGCGGCTGGGGCACGGGGGCTGCGCGACCCGGATTGGATCCGCGCGCCGCATCCACGCCGTGGCAGCGGGCTTGGGATCCTGTGGCGGCTGGCGCTGGTCGCTCTGCTCCTCGCGCTCGTCACCCAGCTCGCCATCATGCAGGCCGGCCCTCTGGCCGCGATCTGGCCACCGGTGCGCCCCTACATCGCGCAACTGTGGCAGCAACTGGGGCATGAACCCCCGTGGCAACGCGAGGTCGACCGGCTGCGCGTGCTTCGCAGTGATGTCCGTGAAAACCCGCAGCGACCGGGCACCCTGCTCGTTACGGTCACCCTGCTGAACGAGGCCCTGTTCGAGCAGCCCTTCCCGCTGATCGAACTCACCCTTGGTGATGCCGCGCAAACACTGGTGGGGCACCGGCGCTTCGAGCCCGCGATCTATCTTGGCCCCGAGTGGCGGCAGCCGGCGTTCATGCCAATCGGCGTGCCGGTGGATGTCGTCCTTGAATTGGCCAGCAGTCACGATCAGGCGGCTGCCTTCACCATCAAACTGCACTGAGCGTGGGCGAGCTGTGCGGTGCGGCAGATCGCTCTGCGTGCGCTCGACTTCGTGCTGCCAAGCTGGCCTGCCCGGCGGGCCCGCCGGGCGCTTACCCGCCCTGACGTTTCGCGCTATCCTCGCCGCCCCTCTTTCGGTGTCAGGTGCGCGTCGGTGCAGATCGGTCCTCACGTCCTCGCCGGTCGTGTCCTGCTGGCCCCGATGGTCGGGGTGAGCGACCGCGCGCACCGCGCGCAGTGCCTGCGGCACGGTGCGGCCCTGGCCTTCACCGAGATGACGAGCTCTCGCCCCGATCTCCTCCTGCACCACAAGACCACCCGCCGGCGCGGCCATCACGGTGAGTCTGGCCTGCACGCCGTGCAGCTCGTCGGTGCGGAGCCGGGTTGGCTGGCCGAGGCCGCGCGCGTGAACGAGGCGTCAGGGGCCGACATCATCGACATCAACATGGGTTGTCCGGCGAAAAAGGTCTGCCGCAAGGCGGCCGGTTCGGCCCTGTTGGCCGACGAGGCGCTGGTGACCCGGATCCTCGAAGCGGTCGTGGCCGCGGTTCGGGTGCCGGTCACGCTCAAGATCCGTACCGGTCCGCACCCAGGGAACCGCAACGCGCCAACGATTGCACGCATCGCCGAGGCCAGCGGTATCGCCGCCCTCACGGTGCACGGACGCACACGCGCGGACGCCTTTCGCGGTGTCGCCGAGTACGCCACCATCGCGGCGGTGAAGGCTGCGGTGGGCATCCCGGTGATCGCCAACGGCGACATCACCACGCCCGGGATCGCCCGCCAGGTCCTTGCCGATACCGGTGCCGACGCCGTGATGATCGGTCGCGGTTCTCAGGGCGACCCCTTCATCTTCGGCCGTGTGCAGGCGGGGCTGTCCGGGCTGCCATGGAGTGAGCCCTCACTTGCGCTGCGTATGCAGACGCTGCGGGAGCACATCGATGCGCTCGGCGCGCTCTACGGCCGTGCGCTCGGGGCCCGCATCGCCCGCAAGCACCTCGGGTGGTATCTGGCCCGCGAGCCAGGCACCGAGGGCCTGCGCGCCCAAGTGCTTTGCATGGACGACGTGACCGCGCAGCTCGCTGCGCTCGACGACTGGCACCGCGGACATGACCGGCTCGCCGCCTGAGGTTGCCACCCACATGTCCGCCGCCGAACCCACGACCAGTGGCGGCAGCGAGGCCACGGTGGCGGCCTGCGTGACGGCCGCCGTGGAGCGCTATCTCGCGGCGCTGGACGGGCACGCCGCGCACGACCTGCACCGGCTGGTCATCGCCGAGGTGGAGCGCCCGCTGCTGGTCACGGTGATGGCGCATTGCGATGGCAATCTCACCGCCGCTGCCGCCCTGCTGGGGCTCAACCGCGCCACCGTGCGCCGCAAGCTCGTCCAGTACGGGCTGAGCTGTCCCAGCGGCAACTGACGCCGCTCCCAAAGAGCGCCGGTCCCACCCACAACCGGAAGCCCATGTCGAGCCTACCTACAGCCCCCACCCGCATCCGCCGCGCCCTCCTGAGCGTGTCCGACAAGACGGGCCTCAGCGAGCTCGCCCGCGCGCTCGTTTCGCTCGGCATCGAGATCCTCTCCACCGGCGGCACGGCGCGGCTGCTCCGGGAGTCGGGGCTGGCGGTGACCGACGTCGCCAGCGTCACCGGTTTCCCGGAACTGCTGGACGGGCGGGTGAAGACCCTGCACCCGTTCATTCACGCCGGTCTGCTCGCCCGCCGCGGCCAGGACGACGCGACCCTCGCCCAGCACGGCATCGAGCCCATCGATCTGCTGATCGTGAACCTCTACCCCTTCGAGGCCACGATCGCCCGCCCCGACTGTTCGTGGGCCACGGCGGTCGAACAGATCGACATCGGCGGCCCCGCCATGCTGCGCGCGGCAGCCAAGAATCACGCGGATGTCACGGTGGTGGTCGATCCGGCAGACTATCCCGAGCTGATGGCCGCACTCACCGAGGGCGGCACCAGTCTCGGGCAGCGTCGGCGGCTGGCGGTGAAGGCCTTCGCCCACACCGCGCGTTACGATGGCATCGTCGCCGGCTGGCTCGGTGCCACGCTCGCCGCCGAGGGTGGCCAGAGTGCTGCCCTCACCGTTCCCGGTGTGGTCGGTTATGGCGCAGCCGAGCCCCTGCGCTACGGCGAGAACCCGCATCAGGCAGCCGTCCTGCTGGCAGCCTCGCCGCGCGTACCCGGCACCGTGGCCGGTGGCGAATGCCTGGCCGGCAAGGCGTTGTCCTACAACAACCTGCTCGATGCCGATGCGGCCTGGGACGCTCTGCGTCCGTTCACGGAACCGGCCTGCGTCATCGTCAAACACGCCAATCCCTGTGGGGTCGCGCTCGGCAGTGACGGCCTCGCGGCCTATCGTGCCGCCCATGCCACCGATCCGCTCTCGGCCTTCGGGGGCGTCATCGCCTTCAACCGGCCACTCACCGCCGAGCTCCTGCAGGCCATCCTCGAACAGCAGTTCGCCGAGGTCATCCTCGCCCCCGAGGTCGCCGAGGCCGCGCTCAGCCTGGCGACGCGCAAGCCGGATCTGCGCATCCTGACCTGCGGACCACACCAGGCCAGGTCCACGCCCGAGGTCAACTGGCGCAGCATCTCAGGCGGTCTCCTGTTGCAGCAGGCGGACCTGGGCGATGAGCCGGTGGAGCCCGGCGTCACCCGGGTGGTCACGCGCCGGCAGCCGGATGCCGCCGAATGGGCCGACCTGCGCTTTGCCTGGCGTGTCTGCCGGGCGGTGAAGTCCAATGCCATCGTCTATGCCGCCGGTCTGTGCACCCTTGGCATCGGTGCCGGCCAGTCAAGCCGGGTGGACGCTACCCGGCTTGCGGCGCTCAAGGCCAGCGAGCGCGGGCCGGGGCTCGCCGGTGCGGTGATGGCCTCGGATGCCTTCCTGCCCTTCCGCGATGGCCTCGACGCCGCCGCTGCTGCCGGCATCCGCGCTGTCATCCAGCCCGGTGGCTCGGTGCGCGATCCCGAAGTCATCGCGGCAGCGGACGAACACGACATCGCGATGGTGTTCACCGGGCAGCGACATTTCCGCCACTGAGCCGCAGCCGAAGATCGAAGCTCCTCCCCGGGAGCTTTGCGGCCAGTTGAAGCCCCTCTCCCCCGTGGGTTGGGGTGAGGCTCGGGAAATGCCTTTTCAGCGCAAGACTTGCGGGAGGTTGGCGAATGCAGGTGATGGTCATCGGTGGCGGCGGGCGCGAGCACGCACTGGCCTGGAAGCTCGCCGCCTCGCCGGCGGTCACGCGGGTCTTCGTAGCCCCGGGCAACGCGGGCACTGCGCGCGAGGCCAAGGTCTGCAACGTCGCGATCCCGGCCGATGACATCCCGGCGTTGGTGGATTTCGCCCGTCGCGAGCAACCGGCCCTCACGGTAGTCGGCCCTGAACAGCCGCTGGTCGCGGGCGTGGTGGATGCCTTCGCGGCGGCGGGCCTGTTCTGCCTCGGTCCCACGGCTGCGGCCGCCGAACTCGAGGGCTCCAAGGCCTTCGCCAAGGCCTTCATGCAGCGCCATGGCATCCCCACCGCCCGCTTCGGCACCTTCAGCGACTTCGACGCAGCCCGGGCCTATGCCGCCGAACTCGGTGCGCCGCTGGTGGTGAAGGCCTCGGGCCTGGCCGCCGGCAAGGGGGTGGTGGTGGCGCGCACGCTGGGTGAGGCCGAGCTGGCGCTGCGCGCGATGCTGCTCGAAGGAGAGCATGGCAAGGCCGGGGCGGAGGTCGTGGTCGAGGCCTTCCTGCCGGGTGAGGAGGCGAGCTACATCGTCCTTGCCGACGGGACCGACTGGCAGCCCTTCGCCTCCGCGCAGGACCACAAGGCCCGCGACGCCGGGGACCGCGGCCCCAACACCGGTGGCATGGGCGCCTACTCCCCGGCCCCCGTGGTCACACCCGCAATAGAGGCGCGCATCGCTCGGGAGGTGATCGAGCCGGCACTCGCTGGACTCGCCGCCGAGGGGCGCCGCTACCGGGGCTTCCTCTACGCCGGCCTGATGATCGCGCCGGACGGCAGTCTCTCGGTGCTGGAGTTCAACTGTCGCATGGGCGATCCGGAGACCCAGCCCATCCTCGCCCGCCTCACCTCCGACCTCGCCAGCCTGTGCCTGGCGGTGCGGGATGGCCGCCTGGCGGGGGCACGCATGACCTGGTCTGCCGAGGCCGCCCTTGGTGTGGTGCTGGCGGCGGCGGGCTATCCCGGACCAGTGCAGAGCGGGCAGCCCATCCAGGGCCTGGAGGCGACGGGCCCGAACAGCCGGGTCTTCCATTCCGGCACCAAGGGCCAGGATGGCACCGTGCGCACTGCCGGTGGCCGTGTATTGTGTGTCGTCGGCACCGGACCCACCGTGGCCGATGCCCGTATGGCCGCCTACGGCCGCGTCGCCCAGATCCGCTGGGACGGCATGTTCTACCGCTCCGATATCGGTCATCGAGCGCTGGCCCGGCTCGAGGCCGCGCCGGTCGGACCCTGAGCGGACCATCGCAAGGACATCGGACTCAAACACCCGTGAACGGTCATCTCCATGGTTCAGGCACCAGTGCCCCGCGCGACCTGCGAACCGAACGTCTGCTCGCGACCATCCTCTTCGGCCTCCTCATCCTGGGCTGCATCTGGATCCTGCTGCCCTTCGCCACGGCCTTGTTGTGGGCCGTAATCCTCTGCTTCGCCACCTGGACCATCTACACGCAGTTGCGGGAAGCGCTCGGCGGTCGGCGCAATCTCGCCGCCCTGCTCCTGACTCTGTTGCAGTTGGTGGTCATCGTGATACCGATGGCGGCGGTGGTGATCGGTCTGCGGGAATACGCCGCGACCATCGAGGACCTGCTGCGCCAGCTTGCGGCGCGCGAACTCCCGGCGGTTCCGCCCTGGGTCGCGGGTCTGCCCTTCGTCGGTGGCGAGATCGCCCGGCAATGGGATTACCTGCGTGGGGACAGTGCTCAGCTTTTCGAACTCATGCGGTTGCAGGTGGCACCGCTGACGCGTGGGCTCATCGACGCCGGGATGGCCTTCGGCGGTGGCCTTCTGCAGCTTCTACTGTCCGTCATCACGAGCTTCTTCCTGTATCGCGATGGCGAGTACGTTGCCCAGGAGATGCGCACGGCGCTCACCCGCATCGGCGGGCAGCGCGCGGAACGCATGCTGATCATCGCCGGCAACACCGTGCGCGGTGTCATCTACGGCGTCATCGGCACGTCACTGGCGCAGGCCATGCTCTCCGCGCTTGGCTTCTGGGTGGCTGGCGTTCCCGCTCCCTTGTTGCTCGGACTGCTCACCTTCCTGCTCGCGCCCCTGCCCATGGGCACGCCGCTCGTGTGGGGCGGAGCGGCCATCTGGCTCTTCAACGAGGGCCAAGTCATGGCTGCCGTCGGCATGGTGATCTGGGGTGGCGTGTTCGTGAGCACCATCGACAACATCCTTCGCCCGATCATCATCGGGGCCGGTGCCCGACTGCCCTTCATGCTCGTGTTGCTCGGTGTGGTCGGTGGGCTGCTCGCCTTCGGCTTGATCGGCCTGTTCTTCGGGCCGACACTGCTCGCACTCGGCTACAACCTGCTGCGCGAGTGGACCCAATCCGCACCAGAGGCCGATGCCCCGCTCGCGCCAGCAGTCGCAAGCCCAGGCCCGGTGGCGGCGGCCGCGACGCCTGCACCCCAGGACCCGATCCCGAAAAGCCCCGCCGGCGGTCCGCCGACGGCAAGCACCCATGCCATTCCCGATCCGGGTCACGACACGGAGGAGCCATCCTGATGGCCAACAGCAGTGATATCGACGCGATGGCGCTCTTCTGCGACTTCGAAAACCTTGCCCTCGGCGTGCGCGATGCGGGCCTGCCCCGCTTCGACATCCGCAAGATCCTCGAACGCCTGCTGGTGAAGGGCAGCATCGTGGT
>DBNU01000212.1 GCA_002299125.1 Proteobacteria bacterium UBA664 | reverse complement strand
CGCGCAGTGCTGCCGCGACAACACGGCCAAGATCGACCGCATGTTCGAGAAGACGCTGAAGAAGTAACGGAGCCGTTTTTCTCCGTCAAGCCCCGGAGGCCGCAATGTCTCCGGGGCTTTTTTACGCCGGGGCTTTTTTATTCTGGCCCTGCGTGGGGTCGCTCAGCGCTTGGGGCCCGCCCCGGCAGAGGCTGCCAGGGGCCCGGCCAGGATCCTGCCGATCTCCGCAGGTATCCCATCCGGATTCACCAGGATGGTGCGTACGCGGTTCCAGTCGATGTGCGCCGGGCGCCCGGCGAGCGCGGTAAGCAACTGCTCCACCACGGGGCGGAACTGGGCATCGAAGGTGAGCTTGTCCTCGGCGAAACGCGGATGGGCCTCGAGGTATACCCGCCCAGCCGCGACGCCCACCTTCACCGGCTGATTGATGATGCGCACCGGCGTGCCCACCTTCACCCGATGGAAGAGATCGGCGATGTCGCGCGGGGTCAGGCGGATGCAGCCGTGCGTCACGCGCATGCCGATCCCGTAGGGATTGTTGGTGCCGTGGATCAGGTAGCTCTGCAGGCCCAGACGCATGGCATAGGCACCGAGCGGGTTGTCTGGCCCCGCCGGCACGACCTTGGGCAGAAGGTCGCCTTCGGCCGCGTGTTCGCGGCGGATGGACTCGGGCGGATACCAGGCCGGGTCCTTGGTCTTGGCCGTGATCTTCGTGACGGTGTGCGGAGTGACCCAATCCTCGCGGCCCACCCCGATGGCATAGGTGTGGACCATGGCCGGCTGGCCCTTCGCCGCAGGCGCGAAGAAATAGAGCCGCATCTCCGGAACATTCACCACGATCCCTTCGCGCGGGACCTGGGGCAGCACGTAACGACTCGGCACCAGCACCTCGGTCCCCTCGCCGGGTAGCCAGGTGTCCACGCCCGGATTGGCGAGCTTGATCTCACGGAAGCCGCTGCTCTTGAGGTAGGCGATGTCCGGGAGCGTGTCCTCGTGCCGGGTGCTGACGACATCCAACTGACCCACGAGGTCTTCGCCCGGCGTGATGCGGAGTGCGGCCGCCCGGGCGCCGAAGGCGTTCAGGGCCAGGGCACAGGCAAGGAGGCCAGCGAGCAGACCGGGACTGACAGGGTGAGAACGGCATCTTTGCATCGGGCGAGTCATCTCGATTGGGGCTGGCGCTAACGCGCCCGCCAGTCTGGTTCAGCGACCGGATCCGCACATGTTGTGCGGCTGGACCGCAGAGGTCTAGTCCGGTCCGCGTTTGATGAGTTCCAGCCGATAGCGGCCGATTGGGATGATCCCGCCATCGGTAGTCTCCTCGCGCTCCAGCCGCACCAGCCCGACGGCTGGAGCAAGCCACTGCGTCTCGGTGACGGTGAATCGGCTGCCGGTGACCGAGCGGTCACCTTTGAAGCGACCTGAGCCCCGCCCCTCGAGCCGCAGACAGTGCGAGAAGCGACCGCCGGGCACGGCGACCGAATCGTCCACCGCACTCACCTGCCAGTCGATCCGTACCACCTCGTCCACCACGAAGAGCCTGCCGTAACCGTCGACCTTGCGTTCGAGCAGTCGGGTGCGATCCGGGGACTCCCAGCGGGTATCCAGGGTAGCGCGCAAGGGCAACAGCAGGCTCTGGTCCACTGCGCGCGCGCGCCTGCCCTCGGCGGCGCTACCCAACCAGGCGATGCGAAACAAGCCGCGGGGATCCAGGCGCAACAGCTCTGCGCTGCCGCTGCCGATCTCGCGCAGCCAGGCAGGCTGTCCATCCGCGCCCGTGACCGCTCCAACATTGCGGATCCACAGACGCTGACGGGAAACCTCGACCTGAGTCGCGCGCTCGGCGGCGTAGAGAAACCAGTCACCAGGCACCAGCGACCAGTGGCGCAAAGGTGGGGTGGCGTCGCAGCCACCCAGGAGCGTCACCAGAACGGGCACAGCCATACCGCCCACTGCCCTCCACCACCGGCGCCCGCCCTTGCCCGCTGTGCGTGGGCGAGCGATCGGTGTGCCTCCTCCCCTCTCGAGCGCCACCACCGACTGCTCACCCGCCCCGTTCACTACGCCCGCGCTCCACCATGGCGCGCGCCGACCACGGCGAGCAGCAGCCAGGCCGCGATGAAGGCGATGCCACCTACGGGCGTCACCATGCCGAGCCAGCGTTCGCCCGTCAGCGCCAGCGCATACAGGCTGCCCGAGAAGACGCTGATCCCGAGACACAGCAGCAGGCAGACGTGGCCAAGCCCGCGTTGCAACGGCATTGGTGTTTCTCGTCCGGCCCGCGCCAGCACGAGTCGAAGCCCACCGAGGGCCGTCATCGCCAGCGCGTGTATCAGATGGTAGAGCACTCCAGTCTGATAGATGGCGAGGAGATCGGCCGAGAGGTGCGCCCTTAAACCATGCGCACCAAAGGCACCGGCCATTACCCCGATGGCCATCAGGATCGCACCCATCACCAACCAGCCGTGCATGTCACCTTGCGCGTCGTTCAGAGGAAAATCCCGACCGGCGGATACCCCACACGGCAGTCGATAACGTCTTGCTCATGCCATGTCATGCCGTGCGGGCGAATCGCATCGGCCTCAGCGAGAGTGGATGAACCCCCCGTTACCGAAGGGCAGCGTGACCGAACCATCACCGTGGATGAAACCCCCATCGCCGAAGGGCAGCGTGACCGAACCATCATCGTGGATGAAACCCCCGTTGCCGAAGGGCAGCATCACCGAACCATCACTGTGGATGAAACCCCCATCGCCGAAGGGCAGCGTGACCGAACCATCACTGTGGATGAAACCCCCATCGCCGAAGGGCAGCGTCACCGAACCATCACCGTGAATGAAACCCCCATCGCCGAAGGGCAGCGTCACCCCAGTGCCTCCACCTGGAAGATCAGGTCGCCCGAAGGGCAGGCTCGGCGCGTCGTCGTCGGGAAGCCACGCGCCGAACTCATCAATGCAGCAATCCTCGGCCACGACCCAACCGGGTGCGACTTGAACAAGCACCGCGCAGAGCAACGCCCGCGCCCTGAATCGAAGGTACGACACCAGGCGCGCGAAACGCAGCGTATGCCTGGCTTGTTGCACGACCGGAAATGCTTGCATGGGGACAGACCTCCTCCGGCAGGGGTGAACCAGCCTGGCCATTGCCGCCCGCGCTCCTGCGAGGCGAGGGTTGGAACTTCGGGCACTGCACTGCGGGCGGGAAGACGATCCGGATCACACAGTGCGCGGCCTTACCCCCTAGGATGGAAGCTCGACCTTGCACTTTCCAGCCGGCAAGCCACCCACTGACATTGAACCCGAGGACAGAGGATGATCAGGCACCACCCGGCATCGAACGGCGCGACTGATGTTTCCATCTCCGGACAGATCGGAAGGAGCTTGCGCGCGCCCCACTCTCGGCTCTTGGGTCTCCCTGTGCAGATCTTGACCTGGGTACTCATGGTCGCGTCGCTCGCCAGCCACGCCGATGAGGGCCTGCCGGATCGCCCCTTCGCCCGCCCCTTCGACCTCATTGCCGATCCGGGCCGCGCGCGCCTGCCGCGCGGCGTGCACCTGCGTGCCGTCTTCGACCTTGCACGCACCGGCCCCGCTGACGAATTCCCGGCTTCGGAGCTCTCCGGACTGGCCTGGGACGCCGACGAGGGTCGTCTACACACCGTCTCGGATCGCGGCTATCTGCTCACACTGCTGCCCCGCTTCGAGGACGGGCGTCTGGTGGATGTAATCCGGGGCGAGGGCCGTTGGCTGACGACCGCAGACGGTACCCGTCTGCGACAGCCGGTCGATGCCGAGGGGCTGGTCATCGAAGGCGGCGCGAACGGCAGACCTGGCGACGCCGAGATCGTGGTGTCGTTCGAGGCCCCGGCGCGGGTGGCACGCCATGCACTCGACGGTCGCGAACTTGCGCGCCTGCCCCTGCCTGCGGTGCTCGCCGATCCGCGGCGCTACGCCAGCAGCAACGATGGCCTCGAGGCCATCACCGACAGTCCGCAGGGACTCGTCGTCAGCCCGCAACGGCCACTCAGCGGCACCGAGAAAGACCGCCTCCATCTCTACGCCCTCGCGGACGGCACCCATTGGTGGCTGCGCCCCATCGACGCCCGCCACTCCAGCCTCGCGGACATGGTGCGAGCGGGTAGCGGTGTACTCGCACTGGAACGGGTCTTTGGCGGCCCCTTCCGGCCCTTCATCGCTGCCCTGCACTACCTGACCCTGGCCGCGGGGGGTGGCGAGATCGAGGCGCGGGAGCTGCTGCGCTTCGACAGTACCGCCGGCTTTCGCATGGACAACTTCGAGGGCGTCGCCCTGCACCACGACGGCCGGCATGTGTTTCTCGTCACCGACGACAACCAGAGCGCCCTGCAACGCACGCTCCTGTTGTGGGTGGAACTGCCGGCAGACGCCCTGCTCCCGGTCGCTCGCCC
>DBNU01000172.1 GCA_002299125.1 Proteobacteria bacterium UBA664 | reverse complement strand
GCCTGCATGATGAGTGGGTCGGCCTCATGGCCGCTCGCCAGCAAGAGCCGCGCAATCGACGCCTCTGAGCCCTCGCGCCAATCCGCACCTTGTTTCAGCACGGTGGCCCGATCTTCGGGGGCGGCCTCCGCTGCGAGCAGGCGCGCGAACTCGCCGGCGATGGTGGCGCGCTCCGCGCCGAGCTCTGCCTCCAGCGCGGCCCAGTCGGGATGGCCGAGACTGAAGGCAAGTCGGGCCCGGCCGAGCGCATCGCGCGGCAGGCGTTGCGTCTGCCGATCGGCGACCTGCTGCAGGCGATGCTCCGTGCAGCGCAGGAAGCAGTAGGCCTGGGCGAGGGCCGTGGCTACCGCAGGCGCGATCAGCCCGTGCGTAGCGGACGCGGCGAGTGCCTCGTGGAAGGAGCGTGTGCGCAGCGCGGGCAGCCGACCACCGCGAATGAGTTGCAGGCACTGCACGATGAACTCGACCTCGCGGATCCCGCCGGGCCCGCGCTTGACGTCATCCCGCAACCCCTTGCGCTCGACCTCAGACTCGATGGATGCCTTCATGGTGCGGAGTGCGTCGATGGCACCGAAATCCAGATAGCGGCGATAGACGAAGGGGCGCAGCTCTTCCTCGAAGCGCGCGACAGCCGGTGCCGACCCGGTGACGGCCCGTGCCTTGATCAGCGCGTAGCGCTCCCAGTCGCGTGCGTGATTCAGGTAGTAGTTGCGCGCGGCGGCGAGGCTCATCACCAGCGGGCCACTGTCACCGAAGGGCCGCAGGCGGGTGTCCACCCGGAACACGAAGCCGTCGCTGGTGGTGGCATCGAGGCTGCGAATCACACGTCGCGCCAGGCGCGTGAAGTACTCCTGGTTGTCGAGTTCCCCGCGCCCGCCGCGGGTCATGCCCGCCTCCTCGTAGGCGAAGATGAGATCCACGTCGGAAGAGAAATTGAGCTCCCCGCCGCCGAGCTTGCCGAGTGCCAGGACGATGAGCGACTGCGGCACGCCGGTGGCGCTGGAGGGCATGCCCTCGCGTGCCGTGAGATCGAGATGATGATGGTCCACTGCCGCGGCGATGCAGAGATCGGCCAGCCGCGAGGTGTCGGCCAGGGTGTGCGCGAGCGTGGCGTGGCCCGCGATGTCGCGCCAGGCGATGCGCGCCAGCGCGGCATTGCGAAAGCGGCGCAGCTCGGCGTCGAAGGCCTCGTTGTCGACGCAGGTGCCGAGCGCAACGGGGCAATCGGTGGGCACGCCGGCGTGGATGGAGGCCGCCAACTCGATTGCCGCCGCCGGCTCCCGGGCGATCCAGTCGGCGAGCCACGGGCTGCTCAGGCAGACACCCCGGATCTCGGCGAACGGCACCTGCTCCGACAACCGCGCGAGGAGTGATTCGCCAAGACGCTCCGGCAGCGTCGCGGCCTCGGCCTCGAGTGCCGCGGGAATGCCCTCACCATGGAAACACCGCCGCATGCCAGCCCCCTCATCGTCCGTGCGCGTGCGCGCCGACAGCGGGCGCATGGTGACCCGGGTCGATGCCCCTTGGCGAGTCGGAGCGGCTGCCGCTCCAGAGTTGAGGGGGGCCGTCTTCACTGAACGACGGTTCATCGTCATGCCCGCGAGGGCGGGCATCCAGTTCCTGCGCAGCGTCAGTGCGACGACGCTGGATCCCCGCCGCAGCCTGCCCCCGAGTGCCTTTGTCGGGGGCGGGGATGACGAGGGGTCGCGGGGATGACGAGTGGGTCGCGGGGATGGACGGCAGGACGGCAGGACGGCAGGGATGGTGGACGGACGGCAGGACGACACATCAGCTTGCCGGTCGCCAGACAAAGACCCTCCACATACGGCGTGACGCCGGCACTGACGTGGGCTTGACCCGGGCCGCGCTGCGCCTCCCAATGAGGGCCCCGAGAGTGAGGAGGCATGCAAATGCTGTTGCACGTCGTGATGTGGAGGCTCGTGGATCGCCAGGATGCCGAGCCGCTCAGGGAGCGATTGATCGGGCTCCGAGGCTGTGTGCCCGGGCTTCTGTCCATCGAGGTCGGGGTGGCAATCGAGCCGGGTGTGACCGATGGCGCCGACGTGGTGCTGGTCTCGCGATTCCAGGATGCCGAGGCGCTGGCCGCCTATCTCGAGCACCCGGCACACCGGGCCGTGGGTGACTGGTTGCGGCCTCGTCGCAGCGAGCGTCGGGTGGTGGACTGCCGGCCATGAACGCCCCGGCCCCGGATGCCCCCGCCCATCCCGCCGTGCCCGTGGTGGCCACTCGACTGGGCTATGCCGGGCTCATTCCTTTCGTGGTTGGCGCGGCACTCTGCTTCGTTCCGGATATCGGTTGGCGTGGCCTTGGCGAGCGCTTGTTGCTGACGTACGCAGCCGTGATCCTGTCCTTCATGGGCGCGATCCACTGGGGCATTGCGTTGCGGGAGCCGGCGCACGCCACGCAGCTTTACCTCGTCAGTGTGCTGCCGGCGCTCGTCGCCTGGCTGGCGTTGCTGCTGCCGCCGTTGCCGGCGTTCGCCCTGCTCGCCACCGGCTTCACGCTGTTGTTCGTCTTCGATCTTCGCTGCACCCGCGCGGGACTCCTGCCGGCCTGGTACCCGCTACTGCGCGCCCCGCTCACCCTCGTGGTGCTGCTGTGCCTCGGGCTCGCGGCGCTCGGCAGCGGTTGACCCCGGGCAGGCCCTCCACTCGAGGCCCGCACAGCACCGCCGCCCACAAAACAAAAGACCCGCCGCGGTTGCCCACGGCGGGTCCTTCAGGGCGACTGACCCGGTGCAGCGACCGGGCCCCTTCGCCTTACATCATGTCTTCCATGCCGTGGCCGTGCCCATGGCCACCGTCCGCCTTCTCGTCCTTCGGCAGCTCGGCGATCATGGCCTCGGTGGTGATCATGAGGCCGGCGATCGACGCGGCGTTCTGCAGGGCGAAACGCGTCACCTTGGTCGGGTCCAGGATGCCCATGGCCACCACGTCACCGTACTCGCCGGTGGCGGCGTTGTAGCCGTAGTTGCCCGTCCCCTCGCGCACCTTGTTCAGGATGACGGAGGGCTCTTCACCGGCATTGCCGACGATCTGGCGCAGCGGTTCGGTGATGGCGCGGCGCAGGATGTCGAGGCCGGCGCTCTGATCGTGGTTGTCGCCGATCACGCCATCGAGGGCCGTGAGCGCACGCACCAGGGCCACACCGCCGCCCGGCACCACGCCTTCCTCGACCGCCGCACGAGTGGAGTGCAGCGCGTCTTCAACCCGCGCCTTCTTCTCCTTCATCTCGACCTCGGTGGCCGCACCCACCTTGATCACCGCCACACCACCGGCCAGCTTCGCCACCCGCTCCTGCAGCTTCTCGCGGTCGTAATCGGAGCTGGTGTCCTCGATCTGACGACGGATCTGCGCAATGCGCGCCTCGATCTCGGAGGAACGACCGGCCCCATCGACGATGGTGGTGTTCTCCTTGTCGATGGTGATGCGCTTGGCGCGGCCGAGGTCCTCGAGCGTCACTTTCTCGAGCGACAGGCCGATCTCTTCGGAGATCACGCGACCACCGGTGAGCACGGCGATGTCCTCCAGCATGGCCTTGCGCCGATCACCGAAGCCCGGTGCCTTGACTGCCGCCACCTTCAGGATGCCGCGCATGGTGTTCACCACCAGCGTGGCCAGCGCCTCTCCTTCCACGTCTTCGGCGACGATGAGCAGCGGCTTGCCGGACTTGGCCACGCCCTCGAGCACCGGCAGCAGATCGCGGATGTTCGAGACCTTCTTGTCGTGCAGCAGGATGAGCGGGCTCTCGAGCTCGACGCTCATGTTCTGCTGGTTGTTGATGAAGTAGGGCGAGAGGTAGCCACGGTCGAACTGCATGCCCTCGACCACATCGAGTTCGTTCTCGAGGCCCGAGCCGTCCTCGACGGTGATGACGCCTTCCTTGCCCACCTTCTCCATGG
>DBNU01000253.1 GCA_002299125.1 Proteobacteria bacterium UBA664 | reverse complement strand
CAACACCCTCGAGGACAGCGTCGCACCGCTCTCTGATGCGGAGCTCGCTGAGCGGACGGTCGCCTTTCGCGCGCGTCTGGCACAGGGCGAGACCCTGGAATCCATCCTGCCCGAGGCCTTTGCCGTCGTCCGTGAAGCAGGCAAGCGCGCCCTCGGCATGCGGCACTTCGACGTGCAGCTCATCGGCGCGATGGTGCTCAACGAAGGCAAGATCGCGGAGATGCGCACCGGTGAGGGCAAGACACTGGTGGCCACCCTCGCGGCTTATCTGAATGCGCTGCCCGGGCGTGGCGTACACGTGGTCACGGTCAACGACTACCTGGCCCGTCGCGACGCCGAATGGATGGGTCGGCTGTACGGATTCCTCGGACTCACCACGGGCGTCATCGTGGGCGGTCTGAGCCAGCGCGAGCGAGCCCAGGCCTACGTCTGTGACATCACCTACGGCACGAACAACGAGTTCGGTTTCGATTACCTGCGCGACAACATGGCTTTCCAGGCCGGCGACCGCGTGCAGCGCGGTCTGCAGTTCGCCATCGTCGATGAGGTGGACTCCATCCTCATCGACGAGGCGCGCACGCCCCTCATCATCTCCGGGCCAGCCGAGGATCGCAGCGAAGTCTACGCGAAGGTGAACGCCTTCATTGGACGCCTCGTGCGTCAGGAAGAGGAGGACGGCCCAGGCGACTACTCCGTCGACGAGAAAACGCGCCAGGTCCATCTGAGCGAGGACGGTCATGCCCACATCGAGGCGCTGATGGTGGAAGCGGGCCTGCTCGACGAGGGCGACAGCCTCTACGCCCCGACCAACATCTCGCTGATGCACAACGTGAACGCTGCGCTGCGCGCGCTCACGCTCTTCCGCCGCGACGTGGACTACGTGGTGCGTGATGGTGAGGTCGTCATCGTCGATGAGTTCACCGGGCGCACCATGCCCGGGCGGCGCTGGTCCGAGGGCCTGCACCAGGCGGTCGAGGCCAAGGAAGGCGTGCGCATCCAGAGCGAGAACCAGACCTTCGCCTCCATCACCTACCAGAACTATTTCCGCCTCTACCAGAAGCTCGCCGGCATGACCGGCACGGCCGATACCGAGGCCCCCGAGTTCCTCGAGATCTATGGCCTCGAGACCATCGTCATCCCAACCCACCGACCGATGGTGCGGCAGGATCTGGGCGATCAGGTGTTCCTCAGCACCGAGCCCAAGTTCCGCGCCATCATCGAGGACATCCGCGACTGCCGAGAACGCCAGCAGCCGGTCCTGGTGGGCACCACCTCCATCGAGAACTCGGAACTCCTCTCGCAGGCACTGACTGCCGACGGTATCCCGCATCGCGTGCTGAACGCCAAGTTCCACGCCCAGGAGGCCGAGATCATCGCCCAGGCCGGCCGCCCCGGTACCGTCACCATCGCTACCAATATGGCCGGTCGCGGCACCGACATCGTGCTCGGTGGCTCACTCGAAGCCGAACTCGCCACCATCGATCCGGCGGACCTTGACGCCATCGCGGCCGCGCAGGCGGCCTGGCAGGAGCGTCACGATGCCGTGGTCGCCGCCGGCGGGCTGCACATCATCGGCACGGAAAGACACGAATCCCGGCGCGTGGACAACCAGCTCCGCGGTCGTTCCGGCCGTCAGGGCGATCCCGGCTCCTCGCGCTTTTACCTGTCCCTGCAGGACACCCTGATGCGCCGCTTCGCGCCGACCTTCATGGAGAAGATGCTGCGCACCGCCGGCATGAAGGAGGACGAAGCCCTCGAGGACTGGCTGCTCACACGCCAGATCGAGAAGGCCCAGGCCAAGGTGGAAGCTTACAACTTCGATATCCGCAAGCAGTTGCTGGAATTCGACGACGTGGCCAACGATCAGCGTCGCGTGGTCTACGAGCAGCGCAACCACCTGCTCGACGCGGCAGATGTCTCCGAAACCGTCGCGAGTATCCGCGAGGACGTGGTCAACGAGGTCGTCTCCGAGTACGTCACGCCCGGCTCCTATCAAGAGACCTGGAACATCGCCGGTCTCGCCACCGCGCTGCGCGACGAACTCGCGCTCGACGTGCCGGTGGAACGCTGGATTGAGCAGGACGACCTCGACGAAGAGACCCTGCGCCAGCGTCTGGTGCAGGCGGCCCGGGACAGCTACGCGGCCAAGGAAAACCTCGCCGGCGGCGACACGCTCCGGCAGTTCGAGCGGGTCGTGATGCTGCAAGTCCTCGATACGCTCTGGAAGGAGCATCTCTCCAACATGGATCACCTGCGCCAGGGGATCCATCTGCGCGGCTACGCGCAGAAGAACCCCAAGCAGGAATACAAGCGCGAGGCCTTCGAACTCTTCACCGGCATGCTCAACAGCCTGAAGCGCGAGGTGGTCGGCATTCTCGCCCGCGTCCCGGTACGCTCGCAGGCCGAGGTCGAGGCCGCCGAGAAGGCCCGCGCCGAGGCCGCGGCCGCGGCCACTGCCGCAGCGGCGCAGGCCAGCGCGCTTGCCGCCGTCCAGGCCGCTGCCGCGCTCGCCGCTCCGGGTACGGAGCCCGCCGCCCCGTCGGCAGCCGTGCCACGCGTGGGTCGCAACGAGCCCTGTCCCTGTGGCTCTGGACGCAAGTACAAGCAATGCCATGGCCGGCTCGCCTGACCACCCGAAGGGCGCCCCGTCCTTCGACATCCTCACTGAACCGGCCGCGATCGCCGGTCTCGCCATCGGTGTCGCCCGCGCGGCCATCCGCAAGCCGGATCGCGACGACCTGCTGCTGCTGCGACTCGCGCCGGGTGGCTCCGTGGCGGCGGTCTTCACGCAGAACGCCTTCCGCGCCGCACCGGTCATCCTCGCCCAGCAGCATCTGGCCCTGACGACCCCACAGGCGCTGCTGGTCAACTCCGGCAACGCCAACGCCGGTACGGGTGAGCCGGGGATCGAGGCCGCAAGACAGACCTGCGCCCTGCTCGCCAGCCAGCTCGGCATCGAGGCCTCGGCCGTGCTGCCCTTCTCCACCGGCGTCATCGGCGAACCCCTGCCAGTGGCCCGCATCGAGGCCGCGCTCCCCGCGCTCGCGGCCTCGGCAGAGGGCCCGGGCGTCGGCTGGGAACACGCCGCCCGGGCCATCATGACCACCGATACCCGGCCGAAGATCCGTTCGGTACGGATCCGGCCCGCCGCCGCCGGGGACCCGGCCTGGATGGTGACCGGCATCGCCAAGGGTGCAGGCATGATCCGTCCGGACATGGCGACCATGTTGGCCTACGTCGCCACCGATGCCCCGGTCGAGGCCGGTTTGCTGCGCTCTTTGCTGCAGGCCGCGATGGCACGCTCCTTCAATCGCATCTCCGTCGACGGTGACACATCGACCAACGACGCCTGCGTGCTGATGGCCACCGGAGGCGGTGGTGGTGCGACCTGCCACGCCGGAGATCCAGCGGGCTACCGGAACCTGGCAGCCGGTATCGAGTGGGTCTGTGCAGAGCTCGCACAAGAGATCGTGCGCGACGGCGAGGGGGCTACCAAATTCATCCGCCTGGTGGTCGCGGGCGGTCGTGATGAGGCCGAATGCCGCATGGTGGCCTACGCCATTGCCCACTCGCCGCTGGTGAAGACGGCCTTCTTTGCCGCCGATGCCAACTGGGGGCGACTGCTCGCCGCCATCGGGCGGGCGGGCCTGCCGAACCTCGTCATCGAGGGCGTGACGCTGGCCTTGAACGGCGTTCCCATCGTCGAGCGTGGCGCCCGCCACCCCGACTACACCGACGCCGCCGGCCAGGCCGCCATGGCGGCGGACGACATCACGGTGGCCATTGGCCTCGGACGCGGAACCGCCGAGGCCGAAGTCTGGACCTGTGATCTCGGTCATGAATACGTCCGCATCAACGCCGAGTACCGAAGCTGAACGAGGCGGGTTTGGGCGCCAGATTGCACCATCGGCCCAGCCGCTGAGCCACGTCTGCGCGGTTTCGCGTCGGGTCAGCCCCCGCCAGCAGGGCGCCAGCCGGAGTCGAGCACGGTGACCCATGGCGATATCCCCATTCCGGGCTCAACCCCCGGCACGACGCTCGTGGCCGTGGGCGTACTGCAAGGCCCCGACGGTCGTTTCCTGCTGGCCCAGCGCCCGGCGCACCGCCCCCATGGCGGCTGCTGGGAATTCCCCGGCGGCAAGGTCGAAGCCGGAGAACCCATCGCCCGTGCCCTGGCCCGCGAATTGGCGGAGGAACTGGGCATCGAGGTCCTCGAGGCCAGACCCTGGCGCAGCATTCCGTGGGTCTACCCTTCGGGTCGGGTACGACTCGAGGTCTGGCGGGTGCTGCGCTGGCGGGGTGTTCCACGCGGGCGGGAGGGCCAGCGCCTGGCCTGGGTGCCCATCGAAGAGCTCTCCACCCTCCCCTTCCCGGCCGCCAACCGGGGCATCGTCAACGGTCTCAGGCTGCCGGACCGGTGTCTGGTCACGCCAGAGCCTCCGGGCCCGGAGGCTGGCCCAAGCGCGCACGCAAGCTGGTTCGACGGCCTCGCTACCGCCCTGGCGGCCGGGGTTCAACTGGTGCTGCTGCGGGCGAAGACCCTGCAACAGCACCCCGGCGCCTGGCAGGCACTCGGCGAGGCGGTCGTGCGTCGGGCCCGGGCGGCCGGGGCCCAGGTCGTAGCGAACGCCACGCCCGCACAGGCAGAAGCCATTGGCGCCGATGGTGTGCACCTGACGAGCGAGCGGCTGTTGCAGTCGCGGGTGCGCCCGCCGTCTGGCCACTGCTGGGTTTCCGCCGCCTGCCACACGCAAGCGGAACTGGAGCACGCCCGCCGCATCGGCGTTGATTTCGTGCTCCTCGGTGCGGTGTTGCCGACCGCG
The DNA here is from genome assembly GCA_002299125.1 of Proteobacteria bacterium UBA664. Classification (GTDB taxonomy): domain Bacteria; phylum Pseudomonadota; class Gammaproteobacteria; order UBA7966; family UBA7966; genus UBA7966. The sequence continues at coordinate 17,118 of DBNU01000253.1, read as the reverse complement.
AGTCACCCCGGGCAGGCCGCCATGGGCTGGCTCCGTGCCGCCGCCCTCGTGCGGGAGGCCGGAGTGCCGGTCTACCTCATCGGTGGACTCGGCCCTTCGCATTGCCCGCAGGCGGTCGCCGTCGGTGCCCAGGGTGTGGCAGGTATCCGGGCCTTCTGGCCAGGTGGCTGATCAGTGCACCGTGCCACCGTCGGGTAGTTCCCCCTCCGTGGCCGGCGGGACCTCTTCCGCCGGCAGGGCATTCGCGCCGCTCAGCCAGTCGCCGCAATCCAGCAGACGACAACGCTCGCCACAGAAGGGCCGCCAGGGATTGTCCGGCGCAAGGCTCGTCGGCCGCTGACAGCGGGGGCAGCGGGCAGTGCGTGGCGAACCGGTGGGCGCGTCGTGCTTCATGGGCTCTGCGGCTGCCGTCCTGCGGACACGCACCGCCTCCATGAGGGCAGGCGGGCGAAGGTCCGCGCTGCACCTTCAGAAGACGCAGCATTGCAGGTCGAAATCGACGTCATGCTCCACCTGCGAGGGTCGAGAGGTCGTGCTCCCCTGGCGCATGAAACGCACGGTGAAGCGGTGCTTGCCGCCGCTGATCTCGGGGAAGCAGTCGGCCGTCAGGGGCAGGCCGACCCGTACCAGATGACAGGGCAGGGTGGCGTCGATGGTCTGATTGAAGAAGCCGGATGCGGCGGTGACGTGCCGTGGATGGGCACTTTCCCGGAGCAGGCTCAGGGCCAGACGCACTCCTTCCTTGATGGGGCGCAGATCGGACGCCCATTGTGCCAGTTCCCGCGCCCGGAACTCGGCGCCACGCGAGAGCCAGTGATGCAGGGCCGGCAGATCAAAGCTGCAGGCCCCGCCGGGGATGGAGACGCGTTGCCGGATGGCGGTGACCAGCTCATCCGAGCGCAGACACTGACCGGGCTGACAGGCCGGCGATTTGAGTGTGGTGATGATCTCGCCCAGGCGTTCGAGCAGGTGGCCCAGTCGGGCCGCATCCACCTGTGGGCTACCTTTCAACGGCACCAACAAGCCGTGCTGTCGCTCCAGTTCCTTGATGAGATCCGACTTGATATCCGAGCGCGCGAGCAGATCCGTCACGTCGATGAGCCCGACGATGGCGTTGCGGCCATCGAGGTCGCCATTCTGCTCCATCGCCTGCTCGACACTGGCAAAGAGATGCTCGAGGCGCAGGAAATTGCGCGTCCGCTCGTTGAGCGGCAGCTCGTAGAAGACCTGGCTCTCCGCGAGGTTGAACAGGCTGCGTTGTCGGGAAGACTCGTGACGGCTCATGGGAGTGACTACGAACGGGTGGAGGCGGCCCGGGAGTAGCGCTCGTGCAGGGCTCTGACCTGGGTATCGAGGGCTTCGCGCGTGCCCCCGTTGTCGAGGATGTCATCGGCCCGGGCCAGGCGCTCGCTGCGGGTGGCCTGCGCCGACAGAATGGCGCGGACAGTCGCAGCATCGAGCCCATCACGCTGACAGGCGCGGGCAATCTGTGCGGACTCAGGGGCGTCGACCACCAGCACCCGAAAGCGTCCTTGAGCTTGCCCGGTTTCCACCAGCAATGGAATACACACTACCCCGTAGGTCCCGCTGGGCCACATCGCCGCCACCCGGTCGATCTCCGCATAGACCTGCGGATGCAGCAGCGCCTCGAGCCAAACGCGTGCAGCGGCGTCCGAGAACACCCGTTCGCGTAGCGCGCGGCGATCGATGCAGGCCTCTCCTGCGGCCACGGGCGCACCGAAATGCTCACCGATCCGGCGAGCCATCGGGGTGCCATCGGCCGTCAGCTCGCGCACGATCTGATCGGCATCGAGCGTCGGCACGCCGTGCGCGGCGAAGGATTCCGCTACGGTGGATTTGCCGCTGCCGATGCCACCGGTGATGGCCACGATGAGCGGCCCGGCCGCCCGTGGGATTGCGGGCGACGTATTCAGGAGACGCTCCGGAAGTAACCGGAGGTGACCGGCACCGGACCATCCGCCGAGTTCACCCTCATACGGACACCCCCAGCCAGTGGAACCAGAGGGCCTCCAGCGGGCCGCCCAGCAACAATGCGATGAGGCCGGCTCCCGCCAGGAAGGGACCGAAAGGCATGGGCAACTGGCTGTCGCGGCCACGCAGAACGATGAGCGCTATGCCCACGACCGCCCCCACCAGCGATGCCAGCAGGAGCACTATTGGCAAGCGTTCCCAGCCGAGCCAGGCACCGAGCACGGCGAGCAGCTTGAAATCACCAAAGCCCATACCCTCCTTGCCGGTCAGCAGCCGGTAGCCATGGAACAGCAGCCACAGGCCAAGGTAGCCGGCGATCGCGCCCGTCACCGCCGCCGGCAGCGGAACGAAGAGGTCGAAGAGCGCACACCAAAGGCCGAGCCAGAGCAGCGGCTGGGTGATGTCGTCCGGCAGGAGTTGCGTATCGAGATCGATGAGGGCGAGCACGAGCAGCCCGAAGACCAGTATCAGCGCGAAGGCCGTCTGCCAGCTCACGCCGAAGCGCCAGCCCACGGCGAGCGCGAGCAACGCCGCGGCAAGCTCGACCAGCGGATAGCGGATCGAAATGGTGGAGCGACAATCGCGACAGCGACCGCCAAGCAGGAGCCAGCCGAGCAGGGGTATGTTGTCCCAGGCACGAATGGCGTGGCCGCAGCGTGTGCAACGTGACGGCGGCCAGGAGAGGCTCAGGTATTCGGTCGGTGGCGGTGACAGACCAAGGAACTGGGCACTGTCGCGCTGCCAGCCGGCCTCGAGCATGCGCGGCAAGCGGAACGCCACCACGTTCAGAAAGCTGCCGACGACCGCGCCGAAGACGAACAAGGTCGCATACCAGAGGGCTGGTTCCGCTCGCCACGTGCCGGCGACAGCCGTGGCCACGGTATCCACCGGGTTGACGATCAGGTCCAGCACGGGACGAAATCAGCGCCGGGGAACGTTCCGACTCCCATGTCCTTCCGCCCCGCCTGCGCGCGTGCGCCGACCCAGGCCCACCCCACGGACGGCTTCAGACCGCCTGCCCCATCTTGAAGATCGGCAGGTACATGGCAATGACGAGGCCGCCGATCAGCACGCCGAGCACCGACATGATGATGGGTTCGAGCAGGGCGGTGAGAGACTCGACTGCGTCATCCACCTCCTGCTCGTACCAGTCGGCTACCTTGCTCAGCATCGAGTCCAGCGAGCCGGACTCCTCACCGATGGCCACCATCTGCACGACCATGTTGGGAAACAGGCCGGAGTCACGCATGGCCACCTGCAATTGGGTGCCCGTGGCCACGTCGTCACGCATCCTGAGCGTGGCCTCGTAGAAGATGATGTTGCCGCAGGCCCCGGCCACGGAGGTCATGGCCTCTACCAGTGGCGTGCCCGCCGCAAACATCGTCGACAGCGTGCGGGCAAAGCGGGCGATGGCCGATTTCTCCAGGATGTCGCCCATTACCGGTATCTTGAGCGACATTCGGTCGAAGAAGTGCGCCACCCGGGGGCTGCGCTTCCTGGCCTCGAGCACGCCGAAGATCGCGGCACCGATACCCCCGAAGATGGCCCACCAGTAGGCCTGGAAGATCTGCGAGGTGGCAATGACCATCTTGGTGGGATAGGGGAGATCCGCGCCGAAGCCCTTGAACAGTTCCTCGAACTGCGGGATGACGAAAATCATCAGAATGGCGGTGATGATGAAGGCCACCACGATGACCGCAATCGGGTAGAACAGCGCGCCCTTGATCTTGCTCTTGAGCGCCTCCATTTTTTCCCTGTAGGTCGCGATCTTGTCGAGGATGGACTCGAGGATGCCGGAGGCCTCTCCGGCCGCAACCAGATTCACGAACAGATCATCGAATTGCCGCGGGTACTTCGCCAGACCATCGGCGAGATTGCCGCCCTGTTCGACGTGCGCCTTGATCCCCAGGATGAGGTCCTGCATTTTCGGGTTGGCGTGGCCACGTCCCACGATCTCGAAGGCCTGCACCATGGGCACGCCCGAGGACATCATCGTCGCCAACTGGCGGCTGAAGACCGCGATGTCCTTGCTGGTGATGGCCTTGCCGCCGCCAAAGAGCGAGCGGGCCTTCTTCTTCACCACCGTGGGATTGATGCCCTGGCGTCGCAGGGTCGCCTTGATGAGGGCATCCGAGGTGCCGGTCATCTCGCCCTTCACCTTGCGGCCACTGCGGAGGTCCTTGCCCTCCCAGACGAACATCTCGTTTTTGACTGCTTGCTGAGCCATCGTCCGGGTTTCACTCCATACCGGGCGCGCTGCGCCGGGCTGACTGCCAGAAAAGCATCGAGCGACCCACAGCGGGGCTCGTGGCGCTGTATGTGTCGTCCCTTGGTGCCGTGGTCTTCACGATCGATGCAAGGGATAACGCGTGGGCCGTTGCTGCTGAGGCCGGGGGGCGTCAGTCATGGCCGCCCGTGTTTCCGCGCTTCCATCAGCCCTCGAGGGTGACGCTGTTGATCTCCTCGAGACTGGTAACGCCGTTGCGGACCTTCGTCAGCGCCGAGCGACGCAGGTCCGGGATACCCTCGCGCGCGGCCTGATCGGCGAGTTCGACGGCATTGGCCCCGGACATAATGAGCCGCCTCAACGCATCGGTAATGGGCATCACCTGATAGATGCCCGTACGTCCCTTGTAGCCGTTATTGCAGCGCCCGCAACCCTTGGCCCTGAAAACCTTGAAGCCCGTCGCGATCTCCTCCTCGGTGAAGCCCTCGGTGGCGAGCTGGGCCGGAGTGATCTCTTCGTCGGCGACCATGCACTCGCGACACAGGCGACGCGCCAGACGCTGGGCCACGATGAGGTTGATGGTGGTGGCGACCGCAAACGGAGGAACGCCCATGTCCTGCAGACGGGTAAGGGTCTGCGGCGCATCGTTGGTGTGCAGGGTGGACATCACCATGTGGCCGGTCTGGGCGGCCTTGACGGCGATCGAAGCGGTTTCGAGATCACGGATCTCACCGACCAGAATGACATCCGGATCCTGACGCAGGAAGCTTTTCAGGGCCTTGGCGAAAGTCATGCCGGTCTTTTCGTCCACCTGGACCTGATTCACACCGGGTAACTGGATCTCGACCGGATCTTCGGCCGTGGAAATGTTGATGTCGGGGTTGTTGAGCAGGTTGATGCCCGTGTAGAGCGAGACCGTCTTGCCCGAACCCGTCGGGCCGGTGACCAGGAACATCCCGTACGGCTTGTGCAGGTTCTTGAGGAAAAGTGCCTTCTGCGCCTCCTCGTAGCCGAGCATGTCGATCCCAAGCCGCGCGGAGTCGGAATCGAGGATACGCATCACCGCCTTCTCGCCCCACAGCGTGGGACAGGTGCTGACGCGGAAGTCGATGGCCTTGTTCTTCGATAGCTTGAGCTTGATGCGACCGTCCTGCGGCACCCGGCGTTCGGCCAGATCCAGACGCGCCATGACCTTGATGCGGGCAGCGATCTTGCCCGCAAGCTGAGTCGGCGGGCGGAAGATCTCCGAGAGTTCGCCATCGACACGAAAACGCACCCGGTAGAACTTCTCGTAGGGTTCGAAGTGGAGGTCCGAGGCACCCTGCTTGATGGCATCGATCAACATGCGGTTGACGAAGCGCACGACCGGGGCGTCATCGACCTCGCTCTCTTCGGCGGCCTCTTCCTGCTCGGTGCCCGAGCCATCGAGATCGCCAAGGTCAAACTCGCCGTCCGTTGTATCCAGCGCGCCCAGACCACCACTGGTGTCGGCGAGCTTCTCGAGCAGGGCGACGAGTTTGTCGCACTCCACCACCACGGGCTCCGGGGTGAACTTGAGCTGGAAGCGGAGTTCATCGAGGGCACCCTGCTGCGCCGGGTCCAGCACGCCGACAAACAAGGTGCGGCCACGGAGATACAAGGGCAGCACGTGGTGCTTCTGCAAAAGCTCGTGCTTGACTCGCTTGGTGAGATCCGGATCGATCTCGATGGCATCGAGATCGAGCAGCGGCACGGTGAAGGCGCGCGCCGCGACCAAAGCTATCGCGCTGGAGCTGCAGAGTCGGTTGGCAACCAGCCAAGCGACGAAGGGCACCTTGGCTGTCTGCGCGTCCCGGACCGCTTTGAGGGCCACGTCCTCTGCCAGCAATCCCTCCTGCACGAGACTGCGACCCAGTCCCTGCAACCCCCCCGGAGGTTTCTGATTCACGGCCATGACGAAATGCTGTCACAGGCAGCCCGGCACTGTCGAGACGACATCGTCAACCCCGCGAAGGCGGGCCTCCCGTGACGTCGCACTGCTGCCGCCCGGAAGAACTGCCCCCCCGCCGGCGCGGGGATGACGGGAGGCTTTGAGCAGGCGTCTGGGGGATGGCCCACGCTACCCCGCCCGCTCGACCACCAGCCCGCCATCCCGCACATCGACGTACACGCCGTCGCCGCGGCCGAAGCGCCCGGCCAGAAGGGCCTCGGCGAGCGGTGTCTCGAGCCGTGACTGGACCGCCCGCTTCAGGGGTCGCGCGCCATAAACCGGATCGAAGCCCGCCTCGCCCAGATAATCGAGGGCCGCCACCGATACGGTCAGTCCGATGTCCTGGACCGCCAGACGCTCGCGCAGACGCGCCACCTGGAGTTCGGCGATGGCACGGATCTGCCCCTGTTCCAGACCATGGAAGACCACGATCTCGTCCAGTCGGTTGATGAACTCCGGGCGGAAATGCTGCGACACGGCACCCATCACGGCACTCACCAGAACCTCGTGCGGTTGACCGGCCAGCTCCTGGATGAGCGGAGAACCCAGATTGGAGGTCATCACGATGACGGTGTTGCGGAAGTCGACGGTGCGTCCCTGCCCGTCGGTAAGACGCCCGTCGTCCAGTACCTGCAACAGCACGTTGAAGACGTCCGGGTGGGCCTTCTCGACCTCGTCCAGCAGGATGACGCAGTAGGGCCGCCGACGGACCACTTCGGTCAGGTGACCGCCCTCCCCGTAGCCGATGTAGCCTGGAGGTGCGCCGATGAGCCGGGCAACGGCGTGCTTCTCCATGTACTCGGACATGTCGATGCGCACCAGGGCATCGTCGCTGTCGAAGAGGAAACCGGCCAACGCCTTGCAGAGTTCCGTCTTGCCGACCCCGGTCGGACCGAGGAAGAGGAAGGAACCGCTGGGCCGGGCCGGATCGGCGAGTCCTGCCCGACTGCGGCGGATGGCATTGGCCACCGCTCGCACGGCCGCGTCCTGGCCGACCACGCGGGCGTGCAGCGCCTCTTCCATGCGCAGGAGCTTTTCGCGCTCACCTTCCAGCATGCGTGCCACCGGAATGCCCGTGGCACGGGCAACCACCAGGGCGATCTCCTCCTCGGTGACCCGGTTGCGCAGCAGCTTCATCTCCTGCATCTCGGCCTGCGCGGCCATGTCGAGCTGTCGCTCGAGGTCTGGGATCCGGCCATAGCGCAGCTCCGACATGCGATTGAGATCACTGGCTCGCCGTGCCGCCTCGAACTCCTGACGCGCCTGTTCCAGGGCCTCGCGGATGTGGCTGGTGCCCTGCACCGCCGCCTTTTCGGCCTTCCAGATCTCTTCCAGATCGGCGAACTCGCGTTCGGCCGCGGTGATCTCCTGCTCCAGTGCCTGGAAGCGGCCGCGCGAGGCCTCGTCCGATTCCTTGCGCAGCGACTCCCGCTCCATCTTGAGCTGGATGAGCCGACGCTCGAGACGATCCATGGCCTCCGGCTTGGAATCGATCTCCATGCGGATGCGACTGGCCGCCTCATCGATGAGATCGATGGCCTTGTCCGGTAACTGACGGTCGGTGATGTAGCGGTGGGACAAGGTGGCCGCGGCCACGATGGCCGGATCGGTGATGTCCACGCCATGATGCACTTCATAGCGTTCCTGCAATCCGCGCAGGATGGCGATGGTGTCGGCAACGGATGGCTCGTCCACCAGCACCTTCTGGAAGCGCCGTTCGAGCGCGGCGTCCTTTTCCAGGTACTGGCGGTATTCGTTGAGCGTGGTGGCCCCCACACAGTGCAGCTCGCCGCGGGCCAGGGCGGGCTTCAGCATGTTGCCGGCGTCCATCGAGCCCTCGGCCTTGCCTGCGCCCACCATGGTGTGCAACTCATCGATGAAAAGAATGACCTGCCCTTCCTGCTTGGCGAGCTCATTGAGCACGCCCTTCAGGCGCTCCTCGAACTCGCCGCGGAACTTGGTGCCGGCAATGAGCGCGCCCATGTCGAGGGCCAGCAGGCGCTTGTTCTTCAGACCTTCCGGCACCTCACCGTTGACGATGCGTTGCGCCAGCCCCTCCACGATGGCCGTCTTGCCTACACCCGGTTCGCCGATGAGGACGGGATTGTTCTTGGTGCGCCGCTGCAGGACCTGGACCGTGCGACGGATCTCGTCGTCGCGCCCGATGACCGGATCGAGCTTCCCCGCCTCGGCGCGCGCCGTGATGTCCACGGTGAAACGCGCCAGGGCCTGGCGGGTTTCCTCCGCCGCCGGGTCCTGCACGCTCTCACCGCCACGCAAGGCCTCCACCGCCGCGCCGACCGCCTCCGCAGTGAGGCCGTGGCGGGAAAGCCGCTGGCCGAGCGCACCCTGGTCCTGACTGGCGGCGAGCAGGAAGATCTCGCTCGACACAAACTGGTCGCCACGCTGCTGCGCCAGTCGATCGGTCTGGTTGAAGAGCCGCGCCAGCGCAGGCGAGAGACGCAGGTCACCGGGCTGGCCGGTCACGCGCGGCAGATCATCGAGCGCCTGCAGCAGCTCCACGCGCAGCTTGGCCGTATCGGCACCGATCCGGCGCAACAGCCCAGCCGTGGTACCCCCCTGCTGGTCGATGAGCGCGAGCAACACATGCTCGGCTTCGAGCTGGTTGTGGTCGCGACCGAGTGCCAGTGACTGGGCATCGGCAAGGGCACTCTGGAAGCGCGTGGTCAGTCGGTCGGGGCGCATGTAGTCAGGGTCCTCCGGTCGGGGAGGCCGACCAGGAGCAGAGTCCCGGCAGGCCTGATCTCGGTTCAGAACTCGTGAAGAAATCCACCGCGCTTGGGGCGGGCCTGCCTGAGCGGGGTCGGTTTCGCCCTGATCGGGTTGACACCTCAGCGCGCCGTGCCTGTCCCGTCGGGCCTTGGGCCGCACGCGTTGATTCCGTCACGTCCCCAACGAGATGGGGTGCCCCGCGTGGCGTTTCAAGTCCCGACCCCGAGGCGAGAGACTGGCAGCGTGATCGATTGCAGATGGGGCGGGTGGTGACGAGCGAAAATGGTCGCCACGGCGGAACCTCAATCCACCCACTGGGCAATGAGCGTCGCGATCTCGGCCTCGGTCATGGGCGGTTGTGTGGACTCGAACCAGCGCACGGACTGCTCGACGATGCAGCGCGCCATCAGCCCCGGATCGATGAAGCCATTGTCATCACGGCAGGCCTGTGGTGTGCGCGCCAGCAGGGCCAGCGCTGCACCCAGCACACGCTCACGTGCCTCCCCTGCCGCCGCACCCGTCACCGGCGATGACGACGCGAAACCAGGGCGCTTCACCACCTGCAGTACGTACTGCACCAGGGTCGCGAAGGGCTCCGGCACCTGGTAGCCGACGCCAATCGCCCAGAGGTAGACGTCGGCAGGACGCACGCGCCATTCGTGCTCCGGTGCCTCGGGATTGAGGATCGGCAGGCCCATGCCGCTCGATGCCACGTCTGCCAGCGCCTGCGCGGACTCCTCAGCCTCGGCCAGAAGCTCGAGTTCCGCACAGCGCGTCAACCAGATATCGGGGTCGCAACCGAGCAGCAGGGGCAAGACCTCGCGAGCCAGGTTCCAGTGCTCTTTCACGACCCAACGCTCGTACAGCAGCACGAGTGGCCCGGGGTCCCGCGCGTTGCCGGGTGGCAGCGGTGGGAACTCGCGGTCGAGGTGCTCACGCAATACGCGCAGGCAACCGGCAGCGACGACGGCACGATCCATGGTCACTTCCTCGTGAGTAGGTTGAGGGAAAGGGCGCGATGTTAGCAGTCGGCAACGGCTTCGGCAGGCGAGCTCCGGTGCTATCGTGAGCGCATGAGTTCGTCCCGTGCACCCACCGACAATGGCCAGTCGCCTCCCGGGCGCGTGCGTCAGGAGTTGGCCATTCGCGTGCCGAGTCCGCCCCCTGCGCGACTCACAAACTGGCTGGCAGAGCACACGGGGTTGTCGCACGAGCGTATCAAGGATGCCCTGGCGAAAGGGGCGGTGTGGCATGCACCCGTCGGGCGACGCGCAGAGCGCGTGCGGCGAGTGACCCGGCGGCTTGCGAGCGGCGATGTGGTATCGCTCTACTACGACTCTCAGGTGCTCGCCTGCAAGCCGCCCAGCCCGCGACTCATCACCAGCGAACACCACTACAGCGTCTGGGAAAAACCGCCGGGCCTGCTGATGGAAGGGTCCCGCTTCGGGGATCACGCCACGGTGGAGCGTCTGGTGGCCCAACTCACCGGTCGCCCGGTCTGGCTGCCACACCGGCTGGACCGTGATGCCGGCGGCCTCATCCTGGTGGCGCACACGCGGGACGGTGCGGCGCGTCTGTCCGCACTCTTTCGCGAGCGCGTCATCAGCAAGCAGTACCATGCCGAAGTGTCCGGTCATCCGTCGGTCGGCATCGTTGCAGCAAGCGAGGCAGACGCCCCCCATGGTCCAGCGATGGCGGCTGACACCAGCGAGCGGGTGATCGACAGTCCGCTCGACGACAAGCCATCGCGCACCCGCTTCCACGTCCTGTCGCACGACGCCGACAGGGATGCCAGCGTGCTCAGGGTCGCCATCGAGACCGGCCGCTACCACCAGATCAGGCGCCACCTCGCCGGCATCGGTCATCCGATCCTGGGTGATCCGATCCATGGCGGCCGCCCCGATCCACGCGGACTGCGCCTGCGTGCAACGGTGCTCAGCTTCGTCGACCCCTGGGACGGGGGCGAAAGACGTTACGAACTCGCCGGCCTCGACTGACGAAGCGGGTTGCGCCACCCGCACCCGAAAAACACGACCGGGGGCGGGAGTGGTGACCTGAGCGGGGACCGGACCCTCCCCCCTTCCACACCGGGTAAGGGGGGTGAAGGCTCCCCGGATCTGCACCGCTAACGCTATCCCTCAGGGGACCGGCGGGGCAGGGCCGATGAACTGCCCGAAGGCACGACAGCCCTCGCCGACCTCGATCTTGGCGAGGGTCTCAAGGCCGGGCAGACTCAACACGGTGACGGAATCATCGAACCAGTTGGCAACCACCAGTCGATCACCGGCGGCGTTGATGGCCACACCATCCGGGTAGCGACCCACGGACTGGCGCCCCGACACACTCGCCGTTACCGGATCGATTGCCGCAATTTCGTCGTCCCGCTGGTTCGCCACGTAGACCTTGCCATCCCGACCCACTGCGATGCCGTAAGGGAATTCACCAACCGGGATCTGGAGCGTTTCCTTCAGATCTGCGGTGTCGATGACGCTCAGCGAGCCCGAGCGTACGTTGCCCACATAGACGCGCTTGGCTGCTTGATCGAAGGCGATCCCGAAGGGGTGCGAGCCGACCTTGATCTGGGCGAAGCCGCGGGCGACATCGGCATCCAGCACCGTCACCGTGTCGCTCTCGCGATCGGCGATGTAGACCCGCCGGGCCAGTTCATCCACCACGATACCCGCTGGCGACTGCCCGACTGCCAGCAGATCGAGTGGGATGCCCTTCTTCGGGTCGATGACGATGAGGATGTGACGGGACCAATCGGTTACGAACAGCAGCCGCCGATCACGCTCGTCCAGGGCGATGCCGAAGGGCGAGCCACCCACTTCGATGCTCTGCACCAACTTGCGCGTAGCGGCGTCGATCTCGCTCACCAACCCGAGGTCGGGATGCGTGATGTACACGCGACTACCATCGCGGGTGACTGCCACACCGGCCGGCCCGGCCGGCACTGCCACCGTATCGATCACCTGCAGGGCATCGAGATCGAGCACCGAAACCGTGCCGGCGGTCTGGTTGGTGATCCAGGCCAGTTCACCAGCGGTCACCGGACCAAGCAGGCCGAAGGTCAGAAGCAGCAGCGCGACCTGCCGCAGGGCTCGCAAGCCATACCGGGAACTCAGGAGACGGGCCGAGCCGCAGCTCTGGCCTGCACCATGGCCTGGGTAGACGCCTCGCATACTCATTCCTCCTCAGCGGAGGGCGAGGAACGCCACTCCTGTTGATATAGCTCGCCGGTGGAGTCCATGGCATCCACCTGCAGTTGCGCAACACCCACGTTCCCCGGCAGCGTGAAGCGCAGGGTGGGATTCTCACTCATGGAGATCCCGGTTCGGGCGTGAAAGACCAACTGGCCAGCGTGACTCACCGCCAATGAGCGGATGAAATGCGGCGGGATCCAGTCGTGGGTCCAGGGATCCCGTTGCAGGCCTGAGGCATTGGGGTGCCGGATCGAAACCTGCACCTGCTTGCCCTCTCCGAGCGGACTGCTGAAGCGCATCTCGCCGACTGAGCCCTCCCCCGCACGTGCCTGGGGTGGGGCTGAGCAGCCTCCACTGGCCTCGACGAAGGCCTCTGCCATGTGCAGCCGCCCCTCGTTCGTTTCGGCAATCGCCCGCACATGCGAGTAACGCTCGACCCGCACCCGGGTGGCGAGCGTGGCCGGCAGGCCGGCGTAGCCGCCACGGAGTTCCAGTGCCAGCGGCTCGGGATTCATGTCGACAAAAAGCAGGACGCGACTGAGCTGGCGTGCGCCACTCAGCACCTGCGCAGGCAAGCCGATGTGAATGGGAGTGAAGGCGGGCTCCTCGGCACGTGTGGGTGCCTCAAGCGTGATGATCCCCTCGCCTGACTCGATCGGACGACTGCCGAAGTGCTGGGTCTTGATGGCTTCCCACACTGCTTCCGGGCTTGGAGGCTCTCCCTCGGGCCCGGCGGCGAGGGTGTCGGCCAAGGGCAACATCGCAGTCGCGAGCAGCGCCAGCAAGGGGCCACGCATGCGGCGATGGACCCATGCCCGATTGGTGGGGGGTGAGACTTCTGTTACGCCTGCTGCGCTCATGCCTCGATTGCCTCCGTCTGGCGTTAGCCCCGATCCCGAATCATCCGGCTGCTCCCTGCGCCGGGAACGGCGCCGTGTACCAGGCGCCGGTCATCATCCGTAGTTTGCCGGCCGTGCACGCACGGCTCAGGCCGGTAGCGGTATCCGTCCCATGACGCGGGTCCCACGGGGTGAGGCCGCCAGCACATCGAGCGAGCCACCCAGGGCCTGCGCCCGTTCGCGCATCCCGATCAAGCCGCGCCCCCAGGCCGTCTGGGCCGGGGGACCGCGCCCGTCATCCGTCACCTCGATCTCGATCCCCGGCCCGCCCACCGCTTGCGGCAGGCAACGCACTGCCACGCATGCCCGCTCGGCATCCGCATGCCGCACGACGTTGGTCAGGCACTCCTGGACGATGCGGTAGATGGACACCCGTAGGGTGTCGTCACTCACGACGTCGAGGCCGTCCGCGTCCAGGTCGAAATCGATGCAGGGGAAGCGTGTCCTGAAACCATCGAGCAGCGTGACCAGGGCCTCGGGCCAGCCATGTACGTCGATGTCCACGGGTCGCAGACGATGCAGCAGATCGCGGATGCGGGCCTGGATCTGCGAGACGTTCTCGTCGATGGAAGCAAAGGTCTCGCGGACCTCCTCCATTGGGGTTTCGTCCTCGAGTGCCAGATTGGACGAGGCATCGAGCCGGATGCAGAAGAGGTAGGGGGCCAGTTCGTCATGCAGCTCCCGAGCGATCGAGGCGCGCTCCTCCTCCTGCAGACGCAGCAGTTGCCGGGACAGCGACGCATGCTCGCGCTGCGCGTGCTCCAGAAGCTGTGCCGTATGGTTGAAGGACACGTGGATCGCGCGCAGCTCGGCGGGGACGTCCTCGACCACCGGGCGGGAGAAATCGCCCCTCCCCAGCCGCTCGAAGGCCGCTTGCAGCTCTCGCAGGGGGCGCAGGCCGCGCTGAATCACCAGGAACAGCACTATCGAGACCAACAGGAACAACATGAGGTGATAGCCGATCGCGACGCGCAGCTCTTCCCAGAACTCTCTGGCCTCATCGTAGGGCTGGGGATGCACGAGCACCGTACCAATGAGTGGATGGTGTCCCACCCTGAGCGGGGGGATATCTCGTACCGCCCGCCCCATCCAACCCAGCAGCCAGGCCGGGACCTCCTGCGGTGGTCGACGGACACTGGATTGATTGTCGTGAGGGAGCAGCAATGGACCGCTCGCTCCCGCCTGGGCCGCAGCCCCAAGACCCGTTCCACCCTGAATCTGCACCTCCAGATGCCGGAATTCACGCAGGGCAAGGATGGTGTCGTGCAGCCTATCGGCAGCCGGGGCTCCAAAGGTTGAACGCTCCGCAGAGCGAATCAGCCGTCTTGCGAGGTCCATGGCTGATTCGCACTCTGCGTGCACTCTGCCCGGGGCCTGGGAAAGCAGCAGCAGGAAAGAGGCGATGAGCCCCAGCAACACGATACCCAGGGTGGTCGCCAGCATGGAGAACGCAAGCGACCAGGTTCGGCCCGGAGGCACCATCGATGGCAAGCCGGCCACGTCTTTCCGCCCGCCATCGGCCATACCCTGACCCCCTTGTGTTGCGGATGCAGTCTCCACAGCGAGGCGTTCGCCTCGGTACGGAGTACATGATGCGCCTCCCGCCACCCAGTCTGGTACCGGGGTTGGACAGGAGACGGTCCGCATCAGGGTGCCTTCTCCGCCACGACGCGCAAGGATTCGAGGCCACTGCGGAAGAAGTCGGTCATGGCTGCCACCGCCGCGGCATCATTCAGGTGTTCGGGCGGGAAGTTGCCGGTATCAGCGCGATAGAAGCGGCCACCCCACTTGACCACCGAGCCGCCCTTGCCGTCGTCCACCACCTCGAGGGTGGCGGAGTAGAAGCTCACTGGCAAAGCCGCGTGATTTTCGCGGGAAAGGCGATAACCGAGCATGCGCCGGTCAGCCTCGTACTCGTCGAGGCCTTCCACGATGCGCTCACCGTTGGCGAGCGTGAGTTCGCGTTCGGCCTTACCGGCCTCATTGCCACCGCTCGCGCGTGCCTCCTTGACCCCGGGATGCCAGGCGGCGATCGCACCAAAGTCACCAACCAGGCCCCAGACCACATCGGGACTCGCCGCAATCGCGATCTCCTCGTCCACCTTCTGTGGGGTGGGTCCATGGGCCTGGGCGAGCGCGGGCAGGAACAGGGCAGCGACGAACAGCAGTGGTTTACAGATGGACAGGGAACGGGGCACGGTCGGGGACTCCTCTCTCTGGTCTCAGGTGGATAGGTGTAGCGGGGTGGTTGCAGCGCCTTGTGGCGTGCCATGGGCGGCTGTCGAGGTAGGCGAAGCAAACCGCAATCGTGGCAGGGCGGCCACCAGACCCGCGCACAGCAGCAACAACGCAATGATCACGAAATAGCTGCGCAGGGGCACGGTCGTCCGTATGGGCAGGGCCCATTCTTCGCGGGCCAGCGCGGCGCCGAGACCGGCTGCGTGCTCGAGGTAGTGGTAGGTGAGACCGCTGGACTGGGCCAGCATGCGCAGGTGCTCCTCGCGTACCGAGGAGTAGTGCTCGGTGCCGGTCGCAGCATCCCGGCCCCAGGGGGCGTTGCGCGCCTCGAAGCCCACGATTTCGGCCCGCTCCTCTGGCGTGGGGTCGCCGAAGCGCGTGGCTTGCTGCACGTCCGCCTGGTCATAGTAGCCATCCTGGGTGCCGTCTTCGCGCAGTCGCGGGATGGGACTCAAACCCCGACCACCAACACCCACGAGCAAGCCCTGCACAAGCCCCTTCTCGCCCTCGAAGGCAGGTTGCTCTGCGGCAGCGCGCTCGTGCTGGGCGGCGAGCGCCACGGCACCGGCCACCACCCCGCCTCCGCCCGCCGCCAGATCGCTGAAGTCGGGCTCGTAGTTGGGATTCACCGGCGGTGCCTCATGCCCGTCGGTCATGAACACGAGACCCGTATGTGCAGGCAGAAGGCCGCGGTTGCGGGCATCCAGCACGAGTTGCAGGGTGTTGTAGAGGCCCCTGCCGATGTTGCTGTCTCCGGCCCAGGCTGTGCGCCAGTCGAGCTGACGCACCGTCTGCTCGATGGCACCGAAATTCTCGCAGACCTCCACCGGCATCACGAGGATGGTGCCGTTGCGCTCGGTGAAGACGCCGATGCCCGCGTGTGAACCACAGGGGAGTTCCGCGAGCGTGGACAGCAGCGCCTGCCGCAGGTATTCAAGCCGGGATACCGGTCGCCCCCCGAGGCTGTAGTCCTCGGTGTTCATGCTGCGTGTGATGTCGAGGATGAACAGGTGCGACCACACGGGCTGCTGTGCCGGCCAGCGCGGACCGACCAGGGCGATGAGCAGCGTCAGTGCCGAACCCACCAGCAGGAGAAACCAGCGATCCCTGATTGCACTCCGGATCTGCATCAGGGATGCCCCTCGGGCAGGCCGAAGATTTCCGGTGGGGCGTCCTCTGGCTTCTCACCCGGCTTCTCCTCCTTGCCGCCGCCAACCGGCGGGAGGTCTGGCCGAAGATGCATCACGGTTTCCAGGTTGTACTTGGCGTCCCAATGCGCGGGCTGCATTCGCAGTGCCCGGCGGTAGGCATGCTTGGCACGGTCCGCGCGGGCGAAGGCCGTCTCATGGCGCCCGGCTTCCATTTCCTGCATCACTTGGCGCAGATAGACATTGCCGGAGTTGTACCAGGCCATGGCGGCGAACTCCTGCGCCAGATCCGGGCGGGCGACTACCGTCTGATATAGCTTCAGTGCGTCCTCCACCCGCCCGGCCTCGACCAGACCAAGCGCGTGGGCGATTTGCCATTCCGGCGCGTCGGCCGGCTGGGGATCGTCCGCAAGCCGCCAGGCATTGATGATCCGGTCATTCACCCGCAACGCACTCCAGGCATACCAGCCCTCCAGTGCGGAGAGCAGCAGCAAAAACAGGAAGGCCAGGAGTGGCAGCCGGTACAGGATCTCCCCCCGAACGCGCTTCAAACCGCCCATGCCGACACCTCACTGAGACGAGCCGCTACCAGTGCGCAGAGCCCAGCCAAGGCGAGACCGATGCAGATCGGCCCGAGATCGACGCGGGGTGTGCGCTCCTCCACCAGCAGCTTGTGCGACTCGAGCTTGCCGATCATTTCGAGCGCCTT
>DBNU01000056.1 GCA_002299125.1 Proteobacteria bacterium UBA664 | reverse complement strand
TCCTCGAGCACGGTTCGCGTGAGGACATGCTGCGTGAGGCCGGCCTCACCGCCGCCGAACTGGCGGCCTTCATCCGGCGTCACGACCCGGCTACCCGCACGGGCGAGGGCGCGCGTCAGGCGGTCTGAGGGTCGGTGATGCGTTGCTGACGGGCAGCCCCCGGGATCAGCCCCGGCGCTGGAACCACGCCACCGCGTCCGCCAGCGCGGCGCGCGCCGGTCGCGCCCGATAGCCGAGTTCCTGCTCGGCACGCGCACTGCTGAACCACATCCGTTTGCGTGACATGCGCAGCCCATCCAGGGTGAGTTGCGGTTCCGGCCCGCCACTGAGCCGGGCGAAGGTTTCCGTGAGCCAGGCGAGCGGATAGAGGGGCGCACGGGGCAGTTCGATGCGCGGGGCCGGGCGACCAGTCAACCCGGCGATGATCGCGAGGATCTCGCGCAGACTGAGGTCCTCGCCTCCCAGCACGTAACGTCGGCCCACCGCCCCCTGTGTCTCGGCCAGGAGGTGCCCGGTCGCGACATCATCCACGTGCACGATGTTGAGTCCGGTGTCGACGAAGGCCGGGATCCGTCCGGCGGCGGCATCGCGCACGAGGCGGCCCGTAGGCGTGGGCTTGATGTCGCCGGGTCCGACCGGGGTGGACGGGTTCACGATGACCACCGGCAGGCCCCGCTCCCGTATCAGCCGCGTCACGGCCTCCTCGGCGAGATACTTCGAGCGCTTGTAGTGTCCCACCATCTGCTGGATGGTGGCGGGTGTGTCTTCGTTGGCCGGACTGCCATCCGCGGTGGTGCCCAGGGTTGCCACACTGCCCGTGTAGACGATCCGTTCGATGCCGGCCTCGGCGGCGGCGAGCAGCAGGTGCTCGGTACCGCGCACGTTGGTCTCGTAGAGCACGGCCGGGTCCGGCGTCCACAGGCGATAGTCTGCGGCGACGTGATAGAGCACCCGGCAGCCGCGCAGGGCGGGGCCAAGGCTGGCCGGTTCGCGCAGATCGCCCTCCACGACCGTGACCGGCAGGCCCTGCAGGTTGCGCCGATCGCTGTCAGGGCGAGCAAGGACCCGCACCGCCCGCTCTGCCGCCAGCAGTTGGCGGACCACCGCCGCCCCGACGAAGCCCGTCGCGCCCGTCACCAGCGTCGTCGTCATGCCGTGATTCCCCGATTCCATGCCTGCGAGAGTGGATGCCCGGACGGGTGACTGTGAGTGACGGCGAGCCGCCGCCTCGAGCGGACCGCAGCGGCGTCATTGCCCTGAGACGGCGGCCGGATCATGCCGTCGTTGCCGTGCGGATGTCTGTCGTGAGTAGATTCTTGGCGCAGGCCACGAGACTCCGCCGCGCGGTGGCCATGCGGCGCGCAAGGTCCAACAAGGCCAGCAGGCGCGTGGGCTGGCAAAGCAGGGCCAGGGCGAGTGTTGCGCGCGGGCGTCCCCAGGGATCCACGTGGTGGAGGAGTCCCGGCGGCAGGGGGGCAGCAACCGTGTCGACGATGGTGCGCACGGCCAGGAAGCCGATCCCGCGTCGTCTGGCGACTGCGGCGATGGCGGCGCTCTCCATGTCGACGGCCACGGCACCGCTCTGCCGCGCCAGTGAACGGCGGGTCGTTTCGTCCTCGACCACTTCGGACAGCGTCAGGAGTTCTGCCTGCTTCAGGATTCGGACCTCGGGCAGCGCGGCTTGAGCGGATGCGGCGAGTGCCTCGATGAGTGTCGCTGTTGCGGCGCTGCCGGACCACGCTGCGTCGGCTGCCTGCCGGGCATCGCCGATGTTGCGGGCGGTAGCTCCCGAGTAGCGGGTGGTCAGCAGGAGATCTCCGCTTGCGAGTGACGCATCGAGGGCTCCGGCCGTGCCGAAGCTCACGAGCAAGGTGCAGCCTTCGTCAGCCAAGGCCTCCGCGGCCGTGGCGGCTCTGGCGGGACCCATGCCACTCACGACCACGAGGCAGTTGCCGGAGTGGTGCAAAGCACCGGGCCGTGCGCTGGGCAGCAGGCAGCGCGCCTCGGTCAAGAGCGGCGCGACGATCCCGCGCCTACCCGTCGAGGTCGGCTCGAACTCACTCTCCGACAAGTGTCGGCGCGCCGCCGGAAAGGTTGCGGAAACGCGCCAACGCCCACAGCGGGAAGTAGCGGGCGTAGCCGTGGTAGCGCAGATAGAACACCCGTGGAAAGCCTGGCGCGGTGAAATCAGGGTGCGACCAGAGGCCGTCGCTTTGCTGAATCCTGAGCAGGTGATCCACACCACGACGCACTGCGAGCGAACGGACCTCGCCGGCGGCCATGAGCCCAAGCAGCGCCCAGGCCGTCTGGAACGGCGTGCTGGGGTGAGTCTCTCCGCGACGTTCCGGGTAGTAGCTGTCGTTGGACTCACCCCAGCCGCCATCGGGATTCTGCTGGGCGAAGATCCAATCGACAGCGCGCCGGACGCGCGCTTCCCGCATGTCGTGCCCGACCAACTCGAGTGCGCAAAGCACCGACCAGGTCCCGTACAGGTAGTTGGTACCCCAGCGGCCGAACCAGGAGCCGTCCGCTTCTTGATCCTCGAACAGGAACGCCTTGGCCTTCTGCACCACCGCCTCGTTGCCTGCGCGATCGGTCATGGCGAGCAAGGCCATGCAACGAGCAGTGAGGTCGGCGGTCGGCGGGTCGAGCAGCGCGCCGTGGTCCGCGAAGGGGACGTGGTTGAGGTAATGGTAGGTGTTGTCGACGTCGAAGGAGGCGAAGCCGCCACCCGCAGAGCGCATGCCGAGCACCCAGCGGGCTGCGCGCTGCACGCGGTCACGATATTCCTCCGCCCCTGCAACATGCATGACCCACGCGATCATGGATGTATCGTCGAGGTCGGGGTAGTGAGGGTTGTTGTACTGGAAGGCCCAACCACCGCCGGGAAGGTTCGGGCGGTTGCGGCGCCAGTCTCCCGGCTCGTCACTGAGCTGGCGCCCGGCGAGCCAGGCGAGCGCATGGGCCACACCCGTTTCGGCCGCAGGTGTGCCGACCTCTTGCAGTGCCTGACAGGCAAGCCCGGTGTCCCATACCGGAGACAGGCAGGGCTGGCAGTAGGCTGAATCATTCGCTTCATCGAGGTTGAGCAGCTTGTCGAGGGCCCGCCGGCAAATCGCGACCTGCGGATGGTCT
>DBNU01000038.1 GCA_002299125.1 Proteobacteria bacterium UBA664 | reverse complement strand
CCAACACCGTGGTCATCGAGCTGAAGAAGGCGGAGTAGCACATGAATCGCAAGGCACTCTCCAGTACCGGCCTGCTGCTCGCGGCCATCCTGTTTCTCGCCGTCATCACGGTGAGCAACGCCCTTCTCACCGGACTGCGCATCGATCTCACTGCGGCGCAGCTCTACACCCTGTCGGACGGCACACGCAGGGTGCTCGCCGGCATCGACGAGCCCATCCGCTTACGGTTCTACTACTCGTCCGCGCTGTTCGCCGACGTGCCCCAGATCGCAACTTACGGTGATCGGGTGCGCGAACTGCTGCGTGAGTACGTGCGTGCGGCCGACGGCAAGCTCGAACTCACCATCATCGACCCGGAACCCTTCTCCGAGACCGAGGACGAGGCGGTGGCTGCCGGTGTGCAGCAGATCCCCATCGGCCAGGCGGGCGAGATGGGCTACTTCGGTCTGGTCGGCAGCAACCTGACCGACGACGAACTCGTCATTCCCGTCTTCCAGCCCGGGCGCGAGGCCTCGCTGGAGTACGAACTCTCGCGCCTCATCCACGGGCTTGCCCATCCGGTGAAGCGCAAGGTCGGCGTCATGAGCTGGTTGCCGCAGTTCGCAGAAGGTGGCAACGCCGCCCTGCTGCGCCTGGTGGCCGAGGGCTATGACATCACCTGGCTGCCGAAGGACACCCGCAACATCGGTGCCGACATCGACACGCTGGTCGTGATCCATCCGAAGGAGGTCGGCAAGCTCACGCGCTACGCCATCGATCAATTCATTCTGCGCGGCGGTCGCGCGATGATTTTTGTCGATCCGCTCTCCGAGGAAGACCCGGTGCAGCCCGATCCGGCGCGTCCGCTCATCCTGCCCTCGCGCAGTTCCAACATGCCGGAACTCTTCGCCGCCTGGGGCCTGTCGCTCGACACCTCGATGATCGTCACCGACGTTAGCCACGCCATCCGGGTGCAGTACGCCGGTGGTCGCGGCCAGCAGGAAGTAGAGTTCCTGCCCTGGTTGGCGCTGGGAGAACGCGGGCTGTCGCAGGAGGAGTTCTCCACCAATCAGCTCGCGCGCGTGCATCTGGGCAACGCGGGTGAACTCGTGATCGACCCCGCCGCCGGCACCGAGCTGATCCCGCTCCTGAGCACCGGGCCACAGTCCATGCTGCTCGAGACCGACGCCGTCATCTTCCAGCGCGATCCGGCCCGACTGCTCGGACTCTTCCAGCCAGAGGACAAGCGTCGGCACATCGCCGTGCGCCTGAGTGGGCAGGTCGCCAGTTCCTTCCCCGAGGGCCGACCGAAGATCGAAGGCCTGATGGAGGCCGATCCGGACTTCCGTGCCGAGTCCGCCGGGCCGGTTAATGTGGTCGTGGTGGCTGACACCGACATCCTCGCCGATCGCTTCTGGGTGCGCTTCCAGCAGACCCCGGCTGGTGCCACGACGCCGACCCCCATCGCCGACAACGCCAGCTTCTTCATCAACCTGCTCGACCAGCTCGGCGGCAGTGAGGACCTCATCTCGCTGCGCAGTCGCGCCATTTACGCCCGGCCCTTCACCCGCGTCGAGGAGATCCGGCGCGAGGCGGAGGCACGCTTCCGCGATGAAGAACGCGCGTTGGAGGCACGTCTTGCGGAAACCGAAAAGCGCATCGAGGCCCTGATGACGCCGCAGCAGGCAGGCGCCGGTGAGGGTGCCGGCCAGGTACTGCTGACCGAGGCGCAGCGCGCCGAACTGGAGCGCTTCCGCGAGGAGCAACTGCGTACGCGCCGCGAGTTGCGCAACGTCCAGCGTGAACTGCAGCGCAACATCGAGCAGATGGGCAACACGCTCAAGTTCATCAACATCGGCCTGGTGCCGCTCATCATCGCGGTCATCGCGCTGCTCGCCGCGCTGAGCCGGGCAGCCATGCGGCGGCGTGCGCGACTCGCCTGAGCGCGGCAAGGGAGGCTCCTTATCATGGCTCGACGCTCCAATCTCGGCCTCGCCCTGCTCACCGTGGCAGCAGTGGCGGTGGCCATTTACCTGGCACAGATCCACCGGCCCGCGACCGAACTCGAACGCGCTCCGCTCTACCCCGGGCTGGCCGCCCGCGCCAACGACATCACCCGCATCGAGATCCGTGATGCGCGCAGCCACACCGAGATCATCCGCGAGGGGGAGCTTTGGGTAGTGGCCAACCGGGGCGGGCACCCGGCCCTCTTCGAGCCGGTGAAGGCCTTGGTGGTCGCCGCCTCTACCCTGCGCGTACTGGAGGGCAAGACCAGCAACCCGGAGCTCTACCCACGCCTGGGGGTGGAGCCGCTCGATGCGCCCGGCTCGCGTGCCCGGCAGGTGCGCCTGTCCACGGCCGACGGCCAGATCCTGGCCGATTTCCTCGTCGGCGAGACGCGCGAGGCGCGCGAAGGCGGGCTGACCACCCTACGGGGCCTGTATGTGCGGCGCGAGGGCGAGGCGCAGGCCCTGCTGGTGGAGGGCGAACTGTTTGCTTCCCCCGCGCCTGCCGACTGGATCGAACGCATGCTGCTCGACCTCCCGGCCGAGCGCGTGCAACGAATCGAACTGGGTGCGTCCCTCGCCGCCAGCCGGGAGCGACCGACGGCCGCCGATTTCACCCTCGCACCGATCCCGCAAGGCCGCCGACTGCGCTCGCAGGCCATGGTCAACAGCCTCGCGACCGCCCTGGCCGAGTTGCGCATCGACGACGTCGACGCCGCGGCGGCCCGTCCGCTCGCGGGCGAGACACTGCGGGCGACGCGGTTCGTCACCTTCGACGGCCTCGCCGTCACCGTACACACGGCCGAGCGCGACGATGGTGTCTGGGCTCGTTTCGAGTTCGCCCACGAATCGCCGGCAGCCAGCCCGACGGATGCTCCCGTGGCAACGCCCGCGGATGCGCCATCTGCCGCAGACGTGCCTGCAGCGGATCCGGCGCTGGCAACATCCGCCCCCGACGCCGCAGCACAGGCCGCGGCACTGACAGCACGCACCACCGGCTGGGTCTATCGCCTGCCCGCCTTCAAGGCCGACATGCTCCGTCGCAGTAGCGAGGATCTCACCAGCGAGGCGAGTGCGGCTCCAGAGGCCGCATCGACCGGCGGCGATGGGGCGACCGGATCCCCGTCACT
>DBNU01000239.1 GCA_002299125.1 Proteobacteria bacterium UBA664 | reverse complement strand
AGATCTACGCGCGCTTCGAGCAGGCGGGGCTTCGCATCGTGGCCGCCCGCATGATGCAGCTTTCACGGACGCAGGCCGAAGGCTTCTACGCCGTGCATCGCCATCGTCCCTTCTTTGGTGAGCTGGTCGACTTCATGGTGAGCGGGCCGGTGATGGTGCAGGTACTGGAGGGCGAGAACGCCATCCTCAGGAATCGCGAACTGATGGGGGCCACCAACCCGAAAGAAGCCGCACCCGGCACCATTCGGGCAGACTTCGCGGCCGATATCTCCGCCAACGCCGTGCATGGCTCCGACGGAGCAGAGACGGCCGCGGGCGAGATCGCCTACTTCTTCTCCGGCCTTGAGATCTGCCCGCGCGCCTGAGGCACGGCATCACGATGCAACTCGCCGAGCCCTCTCCCTCCAGCCTTCACCCAGCCGCCATTGCGGGCGCGCGGGTCAATGTCCTCGACTGCGATCGCGTCGGGCTTGGCCGGCTGCTGGGGGATCTGGGAGAGAAGCCCTGGCGGTCTACCCAGATCATGCGCTGGGTGTACCACGAACGCCACGCCGCCTATGGCGGCATGACCAACATCGGCAAGGTCCTGCGTGGCAAGCTCGAATCCGCTACCGAGATCCGGGCACCCGAGGTCGTGCTCGACCACCTCTCCGCGGATGGCACGCGCAAGTGGGTCATGCAGGTGGACGCGGGCAACCGGGTCGAGACGGTCTTCATCCCGGAGCCTGATCGCGGCACGCTGTGTGTCTCGTCCCAGGTGGGCTGCGCCATGGCCTGCGGCTTCTGCGCCACGGCCACCCAAGGCTTCAGTCGCAATCTCAGCACCGCGGAAATCATCGGCCAGGTGTGGCGCGCCGCCGAGGCCCTGGAACATCACCCGCACGACAACCGGCGTATCACCAACGTGGTGATGATGGGCATGGGTGAGCCCCTGATGAATTTCGACAACGTTGTGCGGGCGATGGATCTGATGATGGATGACTGCGCCTACGGCCTGGCGCGCAAGCGGGTGACCCTCTCCACCGCGGGGATCGTTCCGGCCATCGATCGGCTGCGTGAGCTTTCGGGAGTGAGCCTCGCCGTGTCGCTGCACGCAACGGACGACACACTGCGAGATCGCCTGATGCCCATCAACCGGACCTACCCCATCGCTGAACTGCTGGCCGCCTGCCGGCGCTACGCCACCCTCGACCCCCATCGTTCGATTACCTTCGAGTACGTGATGCTTGACGGCGTGAATGATTCACCGGCCCATGCCCGGGCCTTGGCCAGGTTGCTCAGGGGGATGCCGGCGAAGGTCAATCTGATTCCCTTCAATCCCTTCGCCGGGGCCGGTTTCAGGCGCTCACCGCCACCGGTGATCGACGCCTTCCGGGAAGTCCTGCGGGCGCTGGGCCTCATCTGCATCACCCGTCGCACCCGCGGCGACGACATCGACGCCGCCTGTGGGCAACTCGTGGGCAAGGTGATGGCCCGTGCCGCCCGGCATCGCGCGGAGGCTGTGCCCCGCGACGTGCCGCTCTCGCCGGCCTTTCCGGAGGCTCACGCCGGATGAGGCCCATGCCGGCCCTGCCCATATTCCTGCTCGCGATCCTGCTCGCCGGCTGTCAGACAGGCGCGCAGGAAAGGCCCTCGCTCGCGCGTGCCGAAGAGGGTGATTCCATGGCCGTGCTGAACACTCAGCTCGGTATCGAGTACTTCCGCCAGGGCAACTTCGAGACGGCCCTGATGCGCCTGGAGCGCGCCGTGCAGATCGATGAAAAATATGGTCCGGCCCATGACGCACTCGGCTTGCTCTACGCCCGTCTGGGCCAAGAGCAGGATGCCGACCGGCATTTCCAGCGTTCGGTACAACTGCAGCCGAACGGATCCGGGGCCCTCAACAACTATGGGCAGTTCCTGTGCGCGCAGGGTCGAGTACAGGAAGGGTTGGCCCTCTTCGATCGGGCCATCGCGAATCCGCTTTACGCCACTCCGGAGAACGCCCACACGAACGCGGGGCTTTGTCTCCTTGCGGCCAGTGATCGCATGGCGGCCGTCGAGCGTTTCGAACGGGCCCTGCAATCCAATCCGCGCATGCCGCCCGCCCTGTTGAATCTTTGCCGCATCCATTTCGAGAAGGGTGATCACTTGCGTGCCCGTGCCTTCCTGCAACGCCTTTCCGGGGTTATGGCGCCCACGGCAGAGGCGCTCTGGCTGGGTGTGCGCATTGAGCGGGCCTTGGGTGATCGCGACGCCGAGTTCGCCTACGCCGTGGCCCTGCGCAACAATTTCCCCGATTCCCCGGAGGCCATGGCCTTGGCCACCGAGGGGCGCATCCGATGACTGACCGCGATCCCGATCTTCCCGATACCGTCCCCACGGAGGGTGCCGCTCCCGCGCGACAACCCACCCCGGGCACACAACTCCGCAGCGCGCGCGAGGCCATGCATCTCACCGCCCCGGATATTGCTGCACGCCTGCATCTGGACTTGCGCATCATCGAGGCGCTGGAGGCGGATCGTTACGAGGAACTGCGCGCACCGGCCTACGTCTGCGGCTACCTGCGCTCCTATGGGCGGCAGGTGGGGCTGGACGGGGACACGCTGGTGCGGGCCTACGAGACCAGAGCAGGGCAGGCCCCGCCGCCGCCCCTGCACCCCTTCCCCTCCCAGCCGGCCGCCCAGGCCGACACCTCCCACAATGGCGTGCGCCTGGCCGCGGTGCTGGTGGCGGTCGTCGTCCTCGGCCTGGCCTTCGTCTGGTGGACGGCGCGGGCCCCGGCCCCGGGCGAGGCCCCCATCGTGGCCGAACTGCCTGCGGACACCCCACCCCCCATCCCGGTGGTGGGCCAGGCCGAATCCGGCGGTGTCCCCTACCGTTACCCCATCGTCGATCCGGCTGTGGTCGACTCGGCCGGTGCTCCGACGGGCGACACCTCGCTGGCCTACCGGCCGTCGGGAGAGGCTGCGACCGATGCGGGCACCGGCGACGGGGTGGCTCCCGGCGCGGTTGCCAGCGGCGTCGTCCCCCCGGGTGATGACGTCGCCATTGGTCTGGATCCCCAGGCAACCGCCGCGAACGCGGAAGGTGTGCCGGCCACGGCGGCTTCGGGCAGCGTCGCGGAGGCAGGCACAGCCGCCGCCGGTGTCACGACTGCCGGCGGCAGTGGTCAGGTGAGCATCACCATCGGCCTCAGCGCCCAGTCCTGGGTGGAGGTCTACGACGCAAACGATCGTCGTCTCTTCTTCAACATGGCGAGTGGGGGCCAGACCATCGCCACGCGGGGCGATGGGCCGCTCCGGGTCATCATCGGCAATATCCGCGCTGCGCGCCTCAGCGTAGAAGGCCAGGACGTACCCCTCTTGCCACTTGCCCGCGAAGGTGTCGCGCGCCTGCTGGTCACGCAAGCGGGTGCCGAGCCCTTGCCCCGACCGGCTCGGTGAGAGGCACTGCTCGCACTGCGAATGCTCGGCAGATCGAGCAGCGACCTGCGCCGTCCATCCCGAGACTCGCTGAATGAACAACCCGATCAAGGCCGTGCGCGGCATGAACGACGTGCTGCCGGCGGCAGCGCCCGCATGGCAGGCGCTGGAAGCGGCGGCGCGTGAACTCCTCGCCACCCATGGCTACGCCGAGATCCGCATGCCGGTAGTGGAGCCACTCGCACTGTTCCGCCGCGGCGTGGGTGCGGGCACCGACATCGTCGAGAAGGAAATGTACGAGTTCACCGATCGCAGTGGCGATGCGCTCGCCCTGCGTCCGGAAGGTACAGCCAGTTGCGTGCGGGCGGTGCTGGAGCATCGGCTCCTGCGTGAGCGACCGGTACAGCGGCTCTGGTACGGCGGTCCCATGTTCCGTCACGAGCGCCCGCAGGCCGGTCGCTACCGGCAGTTTCACCAGATCGGTGTGGAGGCCTTCGGCATGATGGGCCCCGCCATCGATGCGGAGGTCATCCTGCTCGGGGCACGGCTGTGGGCGCGACTCGGGCTCAGTGGGCTGCGGCTCGAGATCAACACGCTGGGGGACCCAGAGGCGCGTGCCGCCTGGCGGGATCGGCTGGTGGACTACTTCCGCGCGCACGAGTCGTCGCTGGATGAGGATTCCCGGCGTCGGCTTGCGACCAATCCGCTGCGCATCCTCGACAGCAAGAATCCCAATCTCGCCGAGATCATCGCGGCGGCGCCCGGTTTCAGTGGCTTCCTTGATGCGGCCTCGCGTGAACACTTCGAAGCCCTGCTCGGTCTGCTCGACAACCTCGGGATCGAATGCCGCATCAATCCGCGCCTGGTGCGCGGACTCGACTACTACAACCGGACGGTCTTTGAGTGGATCACGGACGAACTCGGTGCCCAGGGCACGGTCTGCGCTGGCGGTCGATACGATGGCCTCATCGCCCAGTTCGGCGGGCAGTCCACCCCGGCGGTGGGTTGCGCCTTCGGTCTCGAGCGACTGCTCGCGCTGATGTCGGCCCGGGATAGTCAGCCCGCCGGCACCGCCACTGCGGATGTCTATCTCGTCAGCGCGGGCGAGGTGGCACTGGCGCACGCTCTGACCCTCGGTGATCGGCTGCGCGCCCAGCGACCTGGGCTCAGGGTGCAGGTCGACTGTGCCGGTGGCCCTTTGGGCAAGCAATTCCGCCGAGCGGATCAGTCGGGTGCCCGCGTGGCCCTGGTGCTGGGTGAGGAGGAGCTCGCCCGGGGCTCGGTCACGCTGAAGGCCCTGCGCGAGGAGGGTGGCGACCAGCAACAAGTGGCAGAGACGGCCCTGGTAACCCACCTCGACGCCCTGCTGGTGCCGGCCTGAGACACCTTGCGTCTGAACATCGAATTTTCTGCGCGGGCG
Organism: Proteobacteria bacterium UBA664; assembly: GCA_002299125.1. Classification (GTDB taxonomy): domain Bacteria; phylum Pseudomonadota; class Gammaproteobacteria; order UBA7966; family UBA7966; genus UBA7966. The sequence goes on along the minus strand of DBNU01000239.1, from coordinate 4,252 downwards.
AGATCGCTGCCACGCCTCAGTCGGCGGCATGATCAGTGCCCCACGGTCTGACCCTCGGTGGTCGGGTTTTGCCCGCCCCGCTACTCAAGGACACCGCAATGGACGACTTCAACAGCGAACGCGAACAACTGGAGGCCATCAAGCGCTGGTTCGCCCGGCACGGCAGTGCCCTGGTGACGGGGCTCGTGCTGGGTCTCGCCGGGCTGTTCGGCTGGCGTTACTGGGAGGAATCCACGCGTCACAACCAGGAGGCCGCCTCCCTGCAGTTCAATCGCTTGAGTAACGCCATGGAGGCGGGTGACACGGAAGGCGGCCGCGCCATCGCGCGCGAACTGCTCGGCAGTGCCAAGGGCACGGCCTACGCCGCCTTTGCTGCCCTGGCACTGGCGGGCCTGGAGGCCCGGGCAGGCAACTGGGAGGTGGCCGCTGGCCACCTCGAGCGACTCATCGAGGAGCGTCCGGACGATCCGCTCGTGTCGGTCGCCCGCACGCGTCTGGCCGCGGCCTATCTCGAACTGGGTCGACCAACCGATGCGCTCACCCTGGTCGGCCCCACGGTCAGTCTGCCGAACACCAGGCTGACTGCCGAGACCCGTGCCGATGTCTACCGGGCCCTTGGGCGCTTCGACGAGGCGCGGAGGGCCTACGAACTCGCCGCCAGCCTCGACCCGGTCGCCCTCGTCGACGAGAACAGCCCGCTCGCGCTCAAGCTCGATGCCCTGGGTGGGCCCGCCGCCGATGCCGCCGATGCCGCCGATGCCGCGGGCGACGCGGTCGGCGAGCACACACAGGCCGCGGCGGACGAACTGCTGCGGCTGCTCGAACAGAGGGCGGCACTGGCACCAGCGACGAATGATGCCGCCACAGAGTCGGGGAGCGAGGCCCCCGGGAGCGGCCCGTGAACATGCGGCCGTTGCGGACCCGGGAGGCAAATGGGAAGTGCGGTTGCGTCGCCGCGGGGCACTTCCTGCGCGGCATCGCGGTGCCGGTCGGCGGCGCTCCGCTCCGCGCGATCCTCCTGGCTGGCTGGGTGTCGTTGCTTGCCGGCTGCGGCACGGTGGATTCCCTCACCCGGGGCATCACCGGTCTCTTCGACGACGAGGAACAGACGCCCGAGGCCGTCGCGGCCACCAAGGCGGCACGCAAACTCGCTCAGCCGACTGAACTGGGCGAATTCCTCATCACGCATCGGCCCCGGGAGTTGTGGTCTTCCTCGGTTGGCGGGGGTACTGACGGACGCTATCTCCGACTGCGTCCGGTGCTGGACCACGGGCGTGTGTTCGCGGCCGAATTCGACGGCGATGTCTTTGCCTTCACACTGGAAGGCGGGCGGCGGCTGTGGTCCATGGATACCCAGACGCATATCACTGGCGGTCCCGGGGTGGGCGAAGGCCTGGTCGTGGTCGGCAGTCGGGATGGCGAGATCACCGCCCTCTCGGCCGACCAGGGTGCGGTGCTCTGGCGTGCCCAGGTGACGAGCGAGGTGCTCGCAGAGCCAGCCGTTGGGCTTGGCGTCGTCGTGGTGCGTTCGGCGGATGGCAAGGTCTTCGGCCTCGACGCCGGTGACGGACGTCGGCGCTGGAGTTACGACCGCATCGTGCCCACGCTGTCCCTGCGGGGCAGCAGTGCGCCGGTAATCTCGGGTTCAATCGTCATGATCGGCTTCGACAACGGTCGATTGGTGGGCCTGGATCTGCTCGAGGGCACGGCGTTGTGGGAGGCGAATGTCGGTGTGCCGCGTGGGCGCACGGACCTCGAACGGATGGTGGACATCGATGGCGATCTCACCGTCGCCGACGGCACGCTGTATGTCGCGAGCTTCCAGGGCAGTCTCGGTGCCTACGATGTGGACACCGGCCAGGTGCAGTGGACCCACCAGATCTCGAGCTACAGCGGTGTGGCGGTTGGGCGCGATCACGTCTTCGTGAGTGACGATGCCGGTGTCGTGTGGGCCATTGACCGCAGCAACGGTGAGGCCATCTGGAAGCAGGAGGGGCTGCGCAACCGCAGCACGTCCGCTCCCGCAGTGGTCGGAGAGCATGTCGTGGTCGGTGACTTCAAGGGCTATGTACACTGGCTGGATGTCAGCACCGGTGAGTTCGCCGCGCGGGAGCGGGCGGATTCCAGCCCCGTCATCACCGCCCCGCTGGTGGTGGAGGACGAACTGCTGCTGGTCTACACAGCGGGCGGCGACATCACCGCCTACGGGCCGGATGGGCGATGAAACCCGTGATCGCCCTCATCGGGCGCCCGAACGTCGGCAAGTCCACCCTGTTCAATCGCATCACTCGCACTCGTGATGCGCTGGTCGCGGACTTCCCGGGTCTGACCCGTGATCGCAAGGTGGGTGAGGGGCGTGTCGCGGGCGGTGGTTACCTGGTGGTGGACACGGCCGGTGTCGGGCAGGAACAGCCAGAGGAACTGGCCGCACTGGTGGAACGCCACTCCCTGAAGGCAGCGGCCGAGGCCGACGCCATCGTGCTGGTGGTCGATGCACGCGCCGGCCTGATGGCCGAAGACGTGGAACTCGCCGCTGCGCTGCGTCCGCTCAAGCGGCCGCTGTGGCTGGCGGTCAACAAGGCCGAAGGGATGGATGCCGGGCTTGCGTGTGCGGAGTTCCACTCCCTCGGTCTCGGGCCACCCCTGGCGATCTCCGCTGCGCATGGCGGTGGTGTCGATCTGCTCATCGAGGACATCCTCGAGGCCCTCGCCGGGGCGTCGGCCGAAGCGATGGCAGCAGACGCTGCGGACGAGGCGGATGCCCTGGGCGATTCGGCCAGCATCCGCGTGACCGTGGTCGGGCGGCCCAATGTGGGCAAGTCCACACTCATCAATCGCATGGTGGGCGAGGACCGGGTGCTGGCCTTTGACGCACCGGGAACCACCCGCGATGCCATCCGGGTGCCGTTCGAACGCGACGGCATCGCCTATACGCTCATCGACACCGCCGGGGTGCGGCGCAAGGGCCGCGTCGAGCACGTCATCGAGAAGTTCAGCATCGTCAAAACGCTGCAGGCCATCGACGAGGCCCATGTGGCGCTGTTGCTCATCGACGCCGCCGAGACCATCACCGTGCAGGACACCCACTTGCTCGGGCTCGTGCTCGACAGTGGCCGGGCACTGGTGATCGCGGTGAACAAGTGGGATGGCCTCGAAGCCGGGCACCGGGAGCGGGTGCGCGTGGAACTGGATCGCAAGCTGCGCTTCATCGATTTCGCCCGCGTGCATTTCATCTCGGCCCGGCACGGTACCGGTGTCGGCGATCTGTTCGCTTCGATCCGTCGGGCGCACCACTCGGCCGCAACCGCGATCCCGACCGCGCAGCTCAACGACGCACTCGAGACCGCACTCGAGGCGCACCAGCCACCGCTGGTGAATGGCCGGCGTATCAAGATGCGGTTTGCGCACCCCGGTGGCACTCATCCGCCGACCATCGTCATCCACGGCAACCAGGTGGAGGCCGTACCGACGGCCTACACCCGCTACCTCGAGAAGTACTTCCGCACCACCTTCAAGCTCGAGGGTACGCCCGTGCGGATCGAATATCGGCAGGGTGAGAATCCCTTCGCCGGCCGGCGCAACGAGCTCACCCCCCGGCAGATGCACAAGCGCAAGCGGCTCATCAGCCGCCGGCGCAGCAAGGACTGACGCCTGCTCGCCTGCGGGCCTCGCTCGCACGCGCCCGGTTCGGGCCCCTTGAGCCCGTCTGCTACCTCCCCATCGGCCGCGGAAACGCTCCTCGGCAGTGACCTCACCTTGCCCGCCGGCCCAAGCTGTCGCCAGCCGCTTGGTTGTTGCGAAAGCGCATCACTTCCTCAGGCTGGCCTGTTGTGGATGCCGCACCGTGGTGCAGCAAGCGAGTGCGCTGCACAAGAATAGGGCTTCCGGAGGCGTGCCGGCCGCAGGGTTACGCTCAACTGATTGATTAAAAAGTTTTTTCTCGGGTGGCACTGCGGGTGCTAGGGGTGACGTCGAACCCGACCCGGTCTCTGCGTCGAGTGCTGTAAAGCAACACCGAGGGGCCTCGCCCTCCGGCAGACGCAGGCTGCAAGTGGCCGTGGGGCGGGTGAGCAGGCACGAGGTCGGCGCGAGGGCCGCCGGCACCATNNCCGGTTCGGGCCCCTTGAGCCCCTGTTACCTCTCAATCGGCCGCGGAAACGCCCCTCGGCAGTGACCCCACCTTGTCCGCCGGCGCGAGCTGTCGCCGGCCGCGCGGTTGTTGCGAAAGCACATCACTTCCTCAGGCTGGCCT
>DBNU01000123.1 GCA_002299125.1 Proteobacteria bacterium UBA664 | reverse complement strand
TGCCGATCATTTCGAGCGCCTTCTCGACCTCCGCGGCGTTGGCCACATCGAAAAGGTGATACTCGACATCCAGGGTGCCGAAGAATTTGTGCAGAAAGCGCTCTGGCATGGCGCTTGGCTTGTCATCACGCGCTGACTCGGGTTCGTCCAGGGGGCCACCACCGCCGGCCGTGTGCAGGAAAAGCCAGTACAGATTCACATCGCGCTCGTTGAAGCGTCGCCTGATCAGTTCCTGCGCGCGCGCACCGATGGTCGCCGCACCATCCGAAACGAGCACGATAGCCCGGGAAGCCACCCGCGCATCGAGACTGAACTCCTCCAGGGCGCGATAGAGGCCACGACCCACGTTGCTGAGTGCCAAGCCGCGCGTGTCGAGCACATCGAGTGCAGCCTCCACGGCCGGCCGGCGATCGGTGAGCGGTAACACAGGGATGGCCGCCGTGCTGAAGGACACCACTCCCACGAGGTCATGGGGCCGACGTGCCAGGAATGGACGGAGCAGGCGACGGGCGGTGGCCGCCTTGGACTCCTTGTCACCCTCGGGGTTACGACCGGCAAAGTCAGCGTCCATGCTGGAGCTGCGATCGAGCAGGAACACCATATGTGCCCCCTGACCGAACCGGCTCACGACCTGCTCGCGCAGATGCAGCCCGGACAGGGCAAGACTCAGCGCGATCACGGTAACCGAGGCGGTCACGCGCAGGGCGAGGAAGACCCAGCGCGACAGGGCATCGGGGGGGAGCAATCCCAGCGCGGGGTGTTGTACCGCACGCTCGGGGTTGCCGAACCAAGGCAACAGTGCCAGCGGCAGCAGCAGGAGCCAGACTGGATTGTCGAGGCCGAGCGGTATCACGCGCGCGCTTCCACTCGGGCGAGGCGGGCGAGCAGATCCCGCGCCGCGTCGAGTCTCTCGGCGACGCTGCTCGAGGCCTCATCCTGGGTGCCAAAGAACACCAGACGCGAGTCCGCATAGAACGCCTCGAGCCTCGAGCGCAGATCGGCGTAGGCGGGGAATCCCTCCAGGAAGCCCGGAAGATCGGACAGGAATACCGGCCGTCCCGCCGTTTCGTCGAGGGCACGATGTAGGTGCAACAGGGCCGCGCGCAGTACCGTGAGTTGCGCACCATCCCGCGGCTGCCGACGCACCGCACGCCAAGCGCGCGCGAAAGGCCGCAGCTGTCGGCTGAACCAGCCTGCCTGCCAGGCAAGCAAAAGCGCTGGCAACACAGCGAGCAGGGTATAGAGCGCAGCGCGCTGCCGGTGCGGCTCGGGGTCGCGCAAGGGCGGACGAGAATCAGGGCGCATGTAGTAACCCTGCTCAACGCGCCTGAGGCCCGCTGTCTCGATGAGGGGGGAACTCGTGACCTCAAGCGTTGGCAAGGTCACCAGCATGGGCTCGCCGCCACCGATGAGGCGCACGTTGACGGGCGGAACCGCTACTGCCTTCGATTCACGACTGAAGTGGAACATCTGGTAGGTCTGACTGATGATGTAGCGGTGACTCTCGGGCAGAGTCTCTTCCCTGACCGACTGCGCCACCAGATCCACCCAGTAATCGCGTGCTCCGGGCCCGCCCAGCGAGGCGACGTCCAACCTCCAGGGATGATTCAGCTCGATGAGGACATCCGTATGGACCAGATCACCCAGCATCACGCCGAAGGGACGCTCGACTGCCCGTTCAAGCCGCAGAACGGCCGTGGGCTCCGCCGCGTGCGCGAGCGGGACCAGCGCCAGCAGTAGCAGCAGACGCGCAATCCGCACGCTCATGCCTCCAGAAACCAGGTGCTGAGGCGATCGCATTCGAAGCCTCCCTCCATCACACAGGGTGCAAGACCATGACTGAGGAAGACCCTGCCCAGCGCCTGTTGGTGCTCGCGGGCGGCCTCGAGCACCCGCTCTCGCAGCCGGGGGCGCAGCACGACGAGACGGGAACTCCCTGACTCCAGATCCCTGAGGCGGCACAGGCCCCAACGCGGCAACCAGTCAAAGGCTTGCCGCGTCTGGAACCAGACGGGCACGCAATCGTGGTGACCGAGTGCATCGAGTACCCGGTCGAGTAATGTCGTCGGCCAGTGAAAATCCGAGGCCAGAAACACCAGGGCGCGCTCACGAGGCAGATGATGCGCCGCGTCGACCAGCCCATCCGACGTGCTGCCCGGGCTAATCTCGCGCAAGGAGTCTATGGCCTCGAACGCCGCCGTTCGTGCCCGTTGTGCGGGCCAGTGCGGCAGCTCCCGTTCGGCAGATGCGCAGCCAACAAAGCCGAAGCGATCACCGACGGCATGGGCCGACGCCGCAATCGAGCGAGCGAGAGCGAGCAGCCAATCGCGCACGCTCTCACCACCAGGTGCAAAGAGCATCGAACGACTCAAGTCCGCCACCAGATACACGCGAATGGCGGTGCGTCGTTCGAACACACGCACGTGTACGCCTTCCATTGGATCCCGTGCCATGGCTCGCAGATCGAGCCGACGGGGATCAGGAAATTGCTGGAGCGGAACGTACTCGCGGAATAGCTCGCCGGCGCCGCGCATGCGGCTGCGATGTCCTCCGGGCAGCAAGCCACGTCCGGCCCATCCTCGGCGGTATTCAAATTCCGGTACACGCTGAACGGTCGCCGCCGGAGATCCAACTGAATCGCGCATCTGTCAGGGCGCCGGCACCGCGTTCAATACCGCCTCGAGGAAGGGGCGAGCAATTTCCTCACGCCGATGCTCATACACGGGGTGAAAGAACATTCGATGCGCGACACACTCGAAGAACACTGCGTGCACATCCTCCGGCAGTACATGTTCGCGGCCCTCGAGCCACGCATGCACCCGGGCGGCCCGGACCAGAAAGGACATCCCGCGGGGGCTGCCACCACCGGCAACGAGCCGCTTGGTGTCGGCCGCATCGAAGCGCACGCCGTTGCGGTCCGGATTGCGGAGCGCACCCCAAAGCCGGAACAAGTAATCCTGCAGGCTCTGCGAGATGTGAATCGTTCGTTGTAGTCTGGTTCCGAGCGCATTGAGATCCCGGTAGGGCACGATGCCCTCGGGCAACGCATCGATGAGAACATCCACATCGTGGAAGCGAGGGTCGAACATCAGCGCCCGCAGTGAGGCTTCCTCTGCCGGGACGCTGACCGAGACCTCCATCAGGAAGCGATCCCGTGCAGCCGCAGGAAGCTCGAAGGTCTCTTCGCGTTCGATGCGATTACGATCTGCGAACACCGTCAGATGCGGGAAGGCGTGTTCCGCATTGAAGGCCGTCACCCGACGCTCGGCCATGATACGCAGCAGAAGCGAGTGCACCTGCGGCCGGGCACGATTGACTTCGTTGAAAAAGAACACCGACAAGGCCTCGCCCTGGCGGAGTATCGGACCCGGGTCGACACGCGGGCGGCCATCGTCGGCGATGTAAGTGTGGTAGATGATGTCGCCGGGCATCAGGTCGATGGTGCCCTCGATGCGCTCGTAGGCACCGCCGATGGTTCGAGCGAGGCTGCGCAGGATGGTCGTCTTGCCGAC
>DBNU01000195.1:1594-3418 GCA_002299125.1 Proteobacteria bacterium UBA664 | reverse complement strand
GGGCAGGGTCTTGCGCGTATCGAGGATGCGACAGGAAGAACCTGCGATGGCCTCGGCGTAGCGCCGCGCCGCACTGGCGGTGCCGCAAAGTGTCTGCAGAAAGTTGAGCGCCGTGCGCTCGCCGGTCAAGAGGGCGCGTGCTGGTCCGGACAGCCGGCAGAGGAGGTGCCCGGCCTTTACCTGCGCACCCTCTGCCACCAGCCAGGCCACCACCACTCGACGGTCGAGCTGACGGAACACCGCGTCGAACCATGGCCCGCCAGCCACGGTGGTGTCCTCACGCGTGACCACGGTTGCCTCAGCCCACGTCTCCGGCGCAAGGATCCCTGCGCTGACGTCACCACTGCCAACGTCCTCGGCGAGGGCAAGACTGACCGTGGCGTCCAGATCCTCGGGCAGTGGCTGGGGGGCATCCTGCATGCGGAGCTACTCGGTCTCGGAGGGCGGCCAGCGGTCGTCAGAATCCTGCCATGATGCACGAAGCAGTGCTCGATCCCGAGGGGCGGATTCAGTCAGCGTTGTGGCTGCCGTCGCCCAACTGTGATGCACGCCCGCCAGACAGCGAGCCCGAGCTGCTGGTCGTGCATGCGATCAGCCTGCCTCCTGGCCAGTTCGGCGGGTCGTACATCGAAGATCTCTTCCTCAACCGGCTGGACCCGACCGCGCATCCCTACTTTCGGGGAATCGCCGATCTCAGGGTCTCGGCGCACCTGCTGGTGCGCCGGACGGGCGCGCTGGTGCAGTTCGTGGCGTTGCCTGACCGGGCCTGGCATGCGGGGGTATCGAGCTTCCGCGGGCGGTCGGCCTGCAATGATTTTTCCATCGGCATCGAACTGGAAGGTGACGACGGCAGTGCCTTCGAGGCGGTTCAGTACCAGGCGCTTGCACACCTCATCCGCACCATCGTGCGGCGCTATCCGCGTATCACGCCAGAGTGCATCGTGGGGCACAGCGACATCGCGCCAGGGCGCAAGACCGATCCCGGACCCTACTTCGACTGGGGGCATCTGCACGCACTGCTCGGGATTGCCGCGGAGGGGGTGTGAAGAAATCGTCGAAGTCGAGCCGGTCACAGCACCCCTGAGCTGAACCCTTATCCCGGCCTCGATCCGGAGAGGTACTGCGCCAACGGGGTCAGGACGAGCGTCTCGCCGTCCGCCACCAGCACGCTCGCTGCCTCGCCGTACCAGTCGCCGAGCACGATGCGCTCGGCCGCTGCGCCGTCGAGTTCCAGCAGATGCCGGGCCGGACGATGGGTGTGACCGTGGATGAGCAGGCGCACCCCTGCCTCACGCATGCTCGCCTCGACCGCGGCCGGGGTCACATCCATGATGCTTTCGTCCTTGCGCGAACTGACCATGAGACTCTGGTCGCGATATTGCTGCGCGAGCGCCAGACGTTGCTCGAACGGCAATGCCAGCATGCGCGCCTGCCAGGCAGGATCCCGCAGCGTGCGGCGGATCTGCTGATAGGAGACATCGAGTGTGCACAGGGCATCCCCGTGCATGACCAGAGCGGGCTGGCCGTTCACATCGATGCGCAAGGACTCCGGGATGAGAGAGACCCCCGTGCTGGCGGCGAATCGCTCACCCATGAGGAAGTCGCGGTTGCCGTGCGCGACGAAGACCTGAACCCCCGCGGCCGTCAGCCGGCATAGACCGCGCCGGAGTTGCGGGTGCGGCGGTCGGTCATCGTCGTCTCCGAGCCAGGCCTCGACGAGATCCCCGAGCAGGAACACCCGTTCAGCCTCGATGCACGCACGGTCGATGAGGGCGTCGAAGCGCTCGATTTGATCCGGACGTTCCTCGCTCAGGTGCAGATCGG
>DBNU01000195.1:0-1173 GCA_002299125.1 Proteobacteria bacterium UBA664 | reverse complement strand
GACTGGATGATGACGTCCTCGATGGGTACGTCCTGCTGGCCGCCGCGGTTCCCGGTGGGTACACGACGAATGCGCTCGATTACATCCATGCCCGCGACCACGTGACCGAAGACGCAGTAGCCCCAGCCGTCGCCATGCGGCGATTCCTTGTCGAGGAAGGCATTGTCGACCACGTTGATGAAGAACTGGGCGGTGGCGGAGTGGGGTGCCGAGGTGCGCGCCATGGCGATGGTGCCCGCGCGATTCGAGAGACCATTGCCGGATTCGTTCTGGATGGGCGCGCCGGTCGGGCGAGTGCGCAGGCCCGGTTCCAGACCACCGCCCTGCACCATGAAGTTTGGGATCACGCGGTGGAACAGGGTGCCATCGTAGAAGCCGCTCTGCACGTAGCCCAGGAAGTTGGCCACCGTACCGGGTGCCCGGGTGGCGTCGAGTTCGACATCGAAAGGGCCGTGGCTGGTGATGAAGCGGACCTGCATGGAGAGTCTCCGGGCGAATGAGGGGCGTGGCGCAGGCCATGCCCAGGCGACGCTTACAGTACACTAGGTGCCCCATGCGCGCCGAGAACGTACGTACCCGTTTTGCCCCGAGCCCCACCGGCCGCATCCACGTCGGCAACCTGCGTACCGCGCTGTTCGCCGCCCTGCTTGCCCGACGCCATCAGGGCCGTTTCATCCTCCGGATCGAGGACACCGACGTCTCGCGTCACGATGAATCGGTGCTGGCCGATCTCTACGAAGACCTCGCCTGGTTTGGTCTCGAACCGGACGAGGGGCCCGAGCAGGGCGGAGGTGCCGGACCCTATCGGCAGAGCGAACGCTCGACGCACTATCGGCGTGGTCTCGCCGCCCTCCGGCAGGCGGGGCACGCCTATCCCTGCTTCTGTACCCGCGAGATGCTCGAGGCGAGCCGCCGCGCCCAGTTGCTGGCCGGTCGCCCGCCGCGCTACGAGGGTCGCTGTGCGCAATTGACCGAGTCCGCCGCCGCCGCCCGGCTCGCGGCCGGGGACATGGCTTGCTGGCGCTTCCGCGTCGCGCCGGGGGAGGTCGTCACCTTCGTGGATCTGGTACACGGCCCGCAACGCTTCGAGCGTGGCCTCATCGGGGATTTCGTCATCGTGCGCGAGGATGGCAGCCCCGCCTTCCTGTTCAGCAATGCACTCGACGATGCCGA
>DBNU01000161.1 GCA_002299125.1 Proteobacteria bacterium UBA664 | reverse complement strand
TGCAGGCCGGCGGCAACCTCGCCCCGCCGGCCCTCGATCTGCTCGTTGAACCCGCAGCGGAGATCTACGTGCTGGAGCTCTCCAGTTTCCAGCTCGAGAGTTGTGAGGCCCCGCGTCTGGCCGCGGCCGCCATCCTCAATCTGAGCGAGGACCATCTCGATCACCATGGCAGCATGGCGGCCTATGCGGCGGCGAAGGCCCGCATCTGGTCAGCCGCAGAACGCATGGTCTTCAATCGTGACGATGACCGAGTAGTGGCACTCGCCGGTGCCCATCCCGGGGCCATTCCCTTCAGCCTCAGCGACGACCCGACCCTGCCCTTCCGCAGCGGCCGTCATGCGCACGAGGACTGGCTCTGGTGTGATGGCTCACCCTTCATGCCGGTGCGTGAACTCACCATCACCGGTCGCCACAATCAGGCGAATACCCTGGCAACCCTCGCGCTGGCCTGGCCCTGGCTCGTGGGTCATGAAGCCGCGATTCGATCTGCCCTTGCTCGTTTCACTGGTCTGCCTCATCGCTGCACGCGGGTGGCGAGCGCGCAGGGTGTGGACTGGTATGACGACTCCAAGGCGACCAATGTCGGCGCAGCCGTGGCAGCCATCGAGGGTTTCGCCGGACGCCCGCTCATCCTCATCGCCGGCGGGCAGGGCAAGGGACAGGATTTCGCGCCGCTGGCCGCGGCGCTGAGGGGGCGGGTGCGCGCCCTGGTATTGCTCGGTGCCGATGCCCCGTTCATCGCCCGGATCTGCGCCGGCACCTGCCCCATCGAGTGTGTGGATGACATCGAGTCCGCGGTGCAGGTCGCCGCCAGCCTCGCCAGTCCGGGGGATGCCGTGCTGCTGTCACCCGCCTGCGCCAGCCTCGACATGTTCCAGTCCTATGTCGAACGGGGCACGCGCTTCGCTGCGGCTGCACGCGCGGTGGCCACGGCATGAGCACCCTGTCCAGCGAATTCGCGGAAACTGCCGACACGATCCGGCTACCGGGGCCGGCTGCCTGGAACGCCGAGGACGCCCGTTCTCCGGCCGTGCCCCCACCGGAGCCGCCAGCGCGCGGCCAACCCAGGTCCGCCTGGTTGCCGGAAGGGGCCGATGGTTGGCTCATCGGTTGCGTGCTGGCATTGCTCGGCTTCGGATTGCTGATGGTGCTGTCGGCCTCCATCGCCATGCGGCCCGACAACCCCTTCCATTTCGCCATCCGACAGGCGGTCGCGGCTGGCCTTGGACTCCTGCTCGCCTACCTGGCTGTGCGCACGCCACTGGCTGATCTGCAGAAGGTGGCCGGCAGTCTCATGCTGCTGTCCTTCCTGCTCGCCATCCTCGTGCTCGCCTTCGGCAAGACGGTCAACGGCAGTACGCGTTGGCTCTCAGTAGCTGGGGTCTCCGTGCAGGTGTCAGAGCCCATCAAGCTCTTCCTGGTGATCTGGCTCGCGAGCTACCTCGTGCGGCAACGCGATCCGGTACGCACCGAGATTCGCGGCTTCATCGTCCCAGTCGCGGTGGCTGGTGCCATCAGTGCCCTCATCCTGGCCGAGCGCGACCTGGGTGGCGCTGCGGTCGCTTTCGCCACCGCCCTGGGGTTGCTCTGGGTCGGTGGCGTACCGCTGTCCCGATTCATGCTCTGGTTGCTGCCGGTGATCGCCATCCTGCCTGTGCTCATCCTTACCCAGGGTTACCGCATGCTGCGTCTCCTGGCCTACCTCGACCCCTGGGCCGATCCACAGAACAGCGGCTATCAACTCGTTAACTCGCTCATGGCCTTCGGGCGCGGCGGCTGGTTTGGCGTGGGTCTGGGTGGCAGTGTGCAGAAACTGCTCTACCTGCCGGAGGTGCACACCGACTTCATCTTCGCCGTGGTGGGGGAGGAACTCGGTGTCATCGGCACGCTCGGCGTGCTCATCGCCTTCGGCTTCCTGGTCTGGCGCATCTTCCATGTGGCCGAACGCTGCGCGGCAGTCGGCCACGGCTTCGCCGCCTATCTGTGCTATGGCGTAGGGCTCTTCATTGGGTTGCAGGCCTTCATCAACATCGGCGTCGCCCTCGGTCTGCTGCCCACCAAGGGTCTGACGCTGCCGCTCATCAGTTACGGCAGCAACAGCCTCGTCATGACCCTGACCGCGCTCGGTTGTGTGGTCCGCGCCTCCCACGAGAGCACGCGCCTGCTGAACCTGCGGCCCACAATGAGGTCGCGCGCATGAGCGCCGTGCTGATGATGGCGGGCGGTACCGGAGGGCATGTGTTCCCGGCTCTGGCGGTGGCGGATGCCCTGCGTGCCGAAGGGCTCGAGGTCGCCTGGCTCGGCACGACCCGGGGTATGGAAGCCCGCCTGCTGGCGCAGCGGCCCTATCCGCTGCATCTGCTGTCCATCGAGGGTCTGCGCGGGCGCGGCATCGTTGCCTGGCTCTGTGCACCGCTCAACCTCGCTCTGGCCCTGCTGCAGTGCCTCTGCATCGTGCACCGTCTGCGGCCACGCCTCGCCGTGGGCATGGGTGGGTTCGCCTCCGGTCCGGGTGGCGTTGCCGCACGCCTGCTCGGCGTGCCCCTCATCATCCACGAACAGAACGCCGTTCCCGGCACCACCAATCGCCTGCTCGCGCGCCTGGCAAACCGGGTACTACAGGCCATGCCCGACGCCTTCCCGCGCCGTCTCGGTGCCATCACGACCGGCAACCCGGTGCGGGCAACGATCGCGGACGTCCGCTCGCGCGCGGCGCGTGAGCCGTACCCAAGCGGTAGGGTGCGACTGCTCGTGCTGGGCGGTAGTCAGGGTGCGCGGTGGTTGAATGAGTCCCTACCGGCTGCTCTGGCGGCACTGGGTGATCTCCCCATCGAGATACGGCACCAGTCGGGCGGGGCGGAGCGTGCGGCAACTGCTGCCCGCTATGCGGCCTGTGGTCTCACTGCCGAGGTGCACGACTTCTTCGATGACATGGCCGAGCAGTACGCATGGGCCGATGCCGCGGTCTGCCGTGCCGGGGCACTCACAGTGAGCGAACTCGCCACAGTTGGCTTGCCGTCGATCCTGGTGCCCTTCCCGCACGCGACCGACAATCATCAGCAGGCCAATGCCACTTGGCTCGCCAGCACCGGCGCAGCCGAAGTACTCAGCCAGCAGACTGTGCGTGAGGGCGATCTCACAACAGCCCTCGCGCGTCTCATCGGTGAACCGGCACGCCGCCATGCCATGGCCATGCGGGCCCTCGCGCTGGCGCAAGGTGCGGCGACTGCTGCCGTCACGGCGCATTGCCTGGAGTTCTGCCGTGACACCTGATCACCGTGGGCCAGGCATGGAGCAAGTACGGCGAGTGCACTTCGTCGGCATCGGTGGATCCGGCATGGGTGGCATCGCCGAGGTATTGCACACCCTGGGCTTCATCGTGAGTGGCTCGGATCGTCAAGCCAATGCGATGACCCGCCATCTCGTTGGACTGGGCCTGCAAGTACACATAGGCCACGACCCGGCTCTGGTGGTCGATGCGGATGTCGTCGTCACCTCGACCGCCGTGCTGTCCGATAATCCCGAGGTGCAGGAGGCGCGCAGGAGGCGCGTGCCGCTGGTACGGCGTGCAGAGATGCTCGCCGAGCTGATGCGCTTCCGCTTCGGCGTGGCCATTGCCGGTACCCACGGCAAGACCACTACGACTTCATTGGTCGCAAGCGTACTGGCCGAGGGCGGGCTCGACCCAACCTTTGTCATTGGTGGACGACTGAACAGCACCGGCAGCCATGCGCGACTCGGTGCCAGTCGTTATCTGGTGGCGGAGGCGGACGAGAGCGACGCCAGCTTCCTGCTGCTCGCGCCCATGCTCGCGGTCGTCACCAACATCGACCATGATCATCTCGAGACCTACGGCGGCGATCCACGGCGACTGCTGCACGCCTTCCGCGAGTTCGTGATGCGCCTGCCGTTCTACGGGCTCGCCGTGGTGTGTGCAGACGATCCGGGTAATCGAGATCTGATCCTGGACCTGCCACGACGGGTCATCACCTATGGTATCGATGGCCCCTGGGACTTGCGCGCAAGCGACATCCAGCAGGAGCGTGGACGCACCCGCTTTCGGCTGCATGCCAGCGACGTCGATGGCCTGCCGGTCGAACTCGCATTGCCGGGTCTGCACAACGTGCGAAACGCGCTGGCGGCCATCGCCGTCGCCCGCGAGATCGGGGTGGCGACAGCGCACTGGCAGCAGGCAGTGGCTCGTTTCCAGGGCATCGCGCGCCGCTTCCACAACTACGGCGAGGTCGCCGTTGCCGGCCATCGGGTCCTGCTCATCGACGATTATGCCCACCATCCACGCGAGATCGCCGCGGTGCTGGAGGCATGCCGCTCGGGTTGGCCAGGCCGGCGCGTTGTGGCCCTGTTCCAACCCCATCGTTACAGCCGCACGCGCGATTTGCTCGACGACTTCGCCCTGGTGCTTTCGGAATGTGACCGAGTCCTGATTGCAGAGGTCTACGCGGCAGGTGAACCTCCCATCGCTGGTGCCGATGCGCGCGGTCTGGCCCGTGCTCTGCGCGGACGCGGGCGAGTGGAGCCGATCCTCATCCCGGAGCTGGATGATGCAGAAGTCCCGCTTGCCGCTGCACTTGCGGACGGCGACATTCTTCTCGTCCTCGGGGCTGGCAGCGTGGGACATCTGGCGCCGCGCCTCGTCCAGGCTACGGTGCCCCCGCAGATTGCCGGAGGCGCGCGATGAACGCCCTGCCCGTCCCGCAATTCTTCCGCGGCGAACTGCGCCGCGACGAGCCAATGGCCCGGCACAGTTCCTGGCGTGTGGGTGGAACCGCCGATTGCTGGGCCCAGCCGGTGGATATCGATGATCTGGCAGCACTGCTGGAGCAGATCCCGGTCGGCGAGCCCATCACGTGGATCGGTCTTGGCAGCAATCTGCTGATTCGTGATGGGGGCGTTCGCGGCACCGTGATCTGCACGGCACGCCTGAACCGCATCGAAAACCTGGGCGATCAACTCTGGCTCGTCGAGTCCGGAGCCCCATGCGCCCGGGTCGCACGCCTGACTGCGCGGGGAGCTGCGCGGGGGGCGGAATTCCTCTGTGGCATACCAGGCACCATGGGTGGGGCCCTGGTCATGAATGCCGGTGCCCATGGGGGCGAGACCTGGCCCCTGGTGGAACACTACGAGACCATCGATCATCAGGGCCAGATCACTCGGTTGCCCGTGACCTCGATGCGCTGGGGCTACCGTCATGCCGAGCTGCCGAACGGACAGGGCTTCACCCGCTGCTGGCTCAGGCTTGAGGCAGGCGACACGGTGCAGGCCGAGGCACGGATCCGCGAGCTCCTCGAACACCGCAACCGTACCCAACCAACGGGCATGGCAAGTTGCGGCTCGGTGTTCCGCAACCCTCCCGGAGACTTCGCCGGGCGACTCATCGAATCCG
>DBNU01000057.1 GCA_002299125.1 Proteobacteria bacterium UBA664 | reverse complement strand
AGCGGAATGGTGACCAGCGCCGTGCCGTAACCGGCGGCGCGATAGGCCTCCTCCAGCGCCGCGCGCGCGCCCTCCACGTCCTCGAACACGCGCCCAGGCCCCAGGAAGGGGTAGACCAGCCGCTCCACCGTCTGGCGCGGCAGGCGGGTCGTGCCGCTGATGCGGTACTCCCAGATGTCGAAGCGCTCGACCGCGGGCGGGGCGTCGGCGTCGGCGTTGGCGTCAATGTCAACGTCGGCATCGGCATCGGCATCGGCATCGGCGAGGGGCGCGGCAGCGGCATCCTCGACCGGGGGCGAGGCAGTGCCCTGGGCCTCATCCGTGGCGACGGCGGGTGCCTCGGCGGCAGGCTGCGGTGCAGGCGGGGCGATCTCGGCCCAAGCAGGGCCACAGGCCAGCAGCAGCCCCAGCAGGGCCAGAGCGGCCAGGGGGGGGCAGGGTCGCTTGGGCGGCTGGTGTCTGGGCATCTGCGGGTATTGCCAGGATTCTGGGCCTTGCGGCCGGGGCGACACGGCGCTGGGCAGTGTGCCCGGGCGGCGTGGCGGTTGCCACCAAAAAAGACGGCCCGGAGAGACCCCGGGCCGTCCAAGAACACACCAGGCTTGCAGCACCCGGCCCGGCACACCCGAGGGCGCAGCGGGCCGGGCCAGGGCCTGGCTTACTGAACGAGCTGCAGGGAGTCGCAGTTGTTGAGTGAGCCTTCGCCGAAGGCGTCCTTGCTGCCGGCGAAGACCGGGTTGCCGCGGGCCTGGGTGAGGCTCACCGGGCGGGCATCCGGCACGGCGCCGGCCAGCGTGGCACCGAAACCACCGACGAAACCACCCTGCCAGGAGGTGCGGTTGAAGGCGGCGTTGGAGGCCTGGATGGTGGGGCTGGCCGAAAGGCGGGCGGCCAGGGCATCGAACAGGGTCGCGAGATTGCCCGTCACCGAGGCATCCACCGTGGCGGCGTTCATGGAGTAGAAGCGGTAGTTGCCGTTGATGAGGTGCTCGATGGAGGGCGCGAAGCCGTCGATCTTCAGGTACTTCACGTTCACGTTCGGCGCGGACTCGGTGGAGACGAAGCCGATGCCGGCACGCCCGGCCAGGTTGGCATCGCGCAGGGCGTTCAGCAGGTCGCTGGTGCCGCTGCCGAGCGAGACCACGCCACCGAAGCCATTGGGACCCGCAGTGAACTGCATCAGGCTCACACCGGCGGCACAGCCCTGGTTCAGCAGGGCGACCTCGGCGATCTTCTGGCTGCCGGAGGTGTTCACGCGGCGGGCGAGGTTGATGGCACCGCCGTTGGCGGCCACCACCGGTGCCCCGGCGAGCTGATTGGCGAGGCCCAGGTTGCCGGTGAGCACGGAGGCCAGTTCGGCGGTGGAGATGTTCGGCATCTGGGCGACATCATCACTGCCGACCGTCAGGCCCTGGGCAGTCTGCATGGCATCGCGCAGGGTGGTGGTGGCGACCACGCCGAAGGCCAGCGCGGAGGTGCCGATCACACGATCACCGGCGCCGGGCGTGACGGCGGCGGCACCGAACTCGGCGGCGAACAGGCGCGGCTCCACATCCGACAGACCGGCACCGGGCACGCGAGCGGCGGTGGTGATGGTGCAGCCGCTGCGGGTGTTGAAGGTCTTGGTGCCGCTGGATACGGTGCGGGTGGTGGCGGTGGTGGTGGTGCAGGTGGCCCAGGCGGCGTCGGTGGCGAAGGGCACGCCGGTCTGCTGGAACACGGGGGCGATGCCGTTGCCGGAACCACCCACACCGGACTTGCGCATGATTACGGACTGGCCATCGAGCGGCGCGCCGGCGGCGTTGATGGTGCAGGTGACGACCTGGTGATTGCCCTGGACCCACACGTCGAGGTCTGCCTGGTTGCAGATGTCGACCATGGCGAGCACAAGGGAGGCCTCCTGCGCCGTGGCGCCGGAGATATCGAGGCGCAGATTGAAGGCGTGGGTGAGCGGCAGGGCGCTGGCGGGCACGGTGGCGACGGCCAGGGCAGCGGCGAGCGAGGTGCGGAGGAAGTTCATGCGAAGACTCCTGAATGACGGAATGGATGGGTGATCAACGGAACGGCTGGGCGAGGCGCTGGAGACTTGAAGCGAGCTTGGGGCGGGCGGCCGGCGTACCGGCCGCCTCTTTTTTCGGTCAGCCCGCTCGGAAATCCGGGCGGGCTTGCAACAAGGGTGGCTGACGACGCGAGGGCGGATGGCCTCAGGCGGCGCGGCGGCGGGCCACGCCGGCCATGCCCACCAGGGCGGAGCCGAGCAGCCACACGGCGGCCGGCACCGGCACATAGTGCAGCGTGCCGTCACCATCCAGGCGCATGAAGGCGTTGTAGCGCTGCGGGGCAGGCCGATTTGCCGCTCCCGAAAGACTGCCGGTGTAGTTGATTAAGGCCATGTTCTCGCCGATGGAGCCCCAGTAGGTGCCGAAGACGGTTGGCGTCAAAAGCAGGCGCTCGTCGTTGACGGAGTGTTCGATGCCGTTCTTGTCCGGGCCACTGCTAAAGCTGGTGGCGTTCACGTCCAGCAGGCGCCCCTGGTTGATGATGCTGAATGCCGCCCCGAGCGCAGTGGCAAGAAAGGTGTTCGTGTTGTTGAGGGGCAGCGCCTCGCCGACCCGACGCGTCAAAGCCATGTTATTGGGGGCGAGCGTCTCACCGCCGAACACCGTCCACTGCAGATTGGCGAGATTGGAGGCCACAGACCACACCGGGCCCGTGCCCTGGCCGAGGAAGGTCTCACCGAACAGCGCGGAAGGGGCCCAGGATTGCAGCGGCTGCACGGTCGGCAGGAACTGCGCGTAGCGGATGCCGAGGTCGCGCACATAGGAGACGTCGCGCACGTCGTCCCACACGGCCAGGATCATGGAGCTACCGAGCGCGCCGGTGCTGTCGAAGAAGGTGGTCTGGGCAGCGGCAGGGGCGGTGCCGGCGGCGAAGGCCACGGCAACGGCCAGGGCCTTGAGGCTGGAATTCATGAGGGTGACTCCTGAGGTATGAAAGTTGGGTAGAGCGCCGGCCGGAAGGCCGACCACCCGGGCGCAAGCCCCGGTAGAGATTGCCCGGCTGCGGCAGGCCCGCTCCGGAAGATGAGATGTCTGTACCTGAACTGACGAAGGACTGAAGACCGTACTCAAGGACATTGCGACCCGCATCGAGGCGCCCGCCGTACTGTGCGGGCCGCCCACCGGGCCGGGTGGCACCCGTGCCAAGGGTGAGACACCAGATCCCATAGCCAAACACCGGCTGCCCCCTTCCGGGAGGCCCCGGGCCCTGCACGCTGCCGGCGTGCCAAACCCGGTGTGCCGATGCATCTCCTCTGGACACGGGGCGGAAGATACCTCCGGATTGCGACCGTGTCGTTACAGTTTTATGAAGATTTTGTTACAGCCGTTCACGGATCTGTGAACTCGCGCACATTTCTTGGGGCCGCCCGCCCGGGCACCGCACCCTGCCCCCGCAACGCCCCCTGCGCGACCGGCTGCCCGATGCCCCCGGCAAGGCCGCCCCCCGCGCCCCAAGTGCGCGGATTGACGGGCTGGATCCCCCCCGCACCCGCCCTTGCCCGATGCGCACCGACCCGAAGCACCCGCGCCTGGCCCAGCACCGACCGCGCCGGCCCCTGCGACCTCCAGCCGCTGCCCCTACGCCACTACCCCCGACATCGCCCGCGCAAGTCAGGACGAATTCCCAGGCGCGGGGATGGCAACTCACCGTCATCCCCGCCCCCGACAAGGGCACTCGGGGGCAGGGATTACGGGCACTCGGGGATGACAGTCATCATCGTCCTTCCCGCGCAGGCGGGAATCCAGTGTCGTGCCGCCGTCGCTGGGCAAGGAACTGGGTCCCCACCGCAGTCGCCGCGGGGTAGCGCCCCTGCACGGCAACGACCATCCTCCGTTGGGGCACGCACGCCCACCCCAACCTACAAGCCCTGTCATCAATAGAGGGTGCGAATCATGAAGGTCAGCTACTTTGAAGACACCGACACGCTGTACATCGAATTCCGCGACAGTGGCATAGCCGAATCCAGGGACCTGGATGACAACACCATTCTGGATGTCGATGCACAGGGAAACGTCTGCGCCATCACGTTTGAGCATGCGAGCCAGAGAACTGACGTGAGCCATCTCGTCGTTGAAGGCATTGCGGCATGACTGTCGCGCACTTACTCCGCCCCAAGTGCTCGTCTTTCATCGCCGGCCCTCATGCCCGCCCCGCCCGGAGTACCGGAGACGGCGGCAGCGGGGCCTCCGGCGGTGACCGTGCAAGCACTGGATCCCCGCCTGCGCGGGGATGACGGAGGGCGCGGGGATGACGGCGGCACTGCGGGATGACGGAACGACTCCGAGGGGGACGTTTGGCCTTGTCACTACCCGGCGGCATGCGTTTGCCGCCTATGCTCGCCGGGCGCGCGCGCCTCTCGGCCGGGCAGCGGCGAGTCCGGCGGAGTGCGGGTCGTTTACCTGCTGCGAGCCGGGCACGATGAGGTCTATCTGCTGACCCTGTTTGCCAAGTCCACGCGAGAGAACCTCCCGCTCAGCGTGCTGAAGGAGATCCGCCGTGCCCTCCAGATCCAGCAAGCTCAGCCCTGCGGAGGTCGAGGCGCTGGAAGCCCAGCGCGATAGACGACTGCGGTAAACGTCTGCTGCATCGCGTGCCTCTGTCCAGCCTTTCAGCGAGACCACTCTACTGCGCGCGACGTGAGTTGGTCATAGGCCGAGTGCGGATCGATCCAGAACCACACGAGCCCTTCCGCGCGTTCCTTCGCCAAAGCGCGGTAGCGTAAACCGACGCGGGCCGACCAGAAGTTGCCAACCTTCTTCAGGCGAATCGCCGGATGGCGAGGATCGGCCTTGAGCAAGGTGAAGTTCTTGTCCGCCAGTCGTTGAATGTCGTCGGGCATCTGGCGGTAATGGAGCCCGAACTCTGGTGAAGCGAGATGATTCAAAGAGGAGTGCAGCGACCCGCTGAAAAGGCCTCATCGGCCCGCTTGCCAGCCGCGTCCAGACGACCCGACAGAATGTCGGACTCGATCTTGCTGTCCCAGTGTTCCGCCATGAACTCCTCGAACCATTGCGAAAAGCGAGCGAGGTCGGACGGAGGCAGACGTGCCACGGCAGCTTCCAGTTCTTCAATGTTCATGCGTGCTCCCTGTAAAACCCGTTGCCAAGCTGGGATTTGCGCCTGAGTGACCGCAGGGGAGTGCCGAGGTGCGCCATTTCTGGCAGGACGCAACCCGCGCGCGAACCTCCCGACCACATGCCCCATGGATGCCAGGTGTCGTGCCCCCTCCCTGCAACGGCGGCGGGCCGGCCAGCCGCCAGTACCTATCGATAGACTGCGGCGCGCCCATCCCGGCGGGCCTGCCGAGGACTTGGCAGGGCCGACTCGGATCACAGCCGATCAGTGGTCATCGAATAACCGACTCGGGCTGGATCGTGTTTGTCTTGTGTACTAACGTCGCCACATGGAAACAGACATCAAGAGGCATCGCCGTGGCCCCCACTACATCCTCTCCGGCTTCCAGGACTGCCCGCCTGGGCTTGCGCGCCACACCCGAACAGGAAGCGGTGCTGCGCCGTGCCGCCGCGGTGGCGCACAAATCCCTGACCGACTTCATTCTGGACAGCGCCTGCCTTGCCGCCGAACAGACGCTGTTGGACCAACGCCTCTTCATGGTTTCGGACAGCCAGTATCAAGCGCTGATGGATCTGCTGGAACAACCGGAACAGCCCAATGCAGGTTTGCGTGACCTGTTTGCGCGCAAGGCACCCTGGGATGCGAAGTGAGGTGGCGCGGACCTGAACCTTTGGGGAGCCAACATCGGCTGGAAGGATTCGACTGCGGCAAACCGGTGCTAAACGATTGGTTGCTGCGCCACGCTTGTCAGGCCCAGGGCAGCGGCTCGGCCCGCACCTTCATCGTGACCGATGCTGACCGGGTGGTGGGCTACTTCAGTCTGACTGTCGGTCAGATCGACGCGCTGGATGCGCCGGATCGCATCCGCAGAGGAATGGGGCAATACCCGATACCGGTCATGATCCTCGCGCGTTTGGCGGTCTCGACGCAGGATCACGGCCAGGGAATAGGCTTCGGGCTGTTGCAGGATGCAATTCGTCGCACGCTGCTTGTAGGCGAGCAGGCCGGCATCCGGGCAATGTTGACGCACCCCATCGATGAGGGGGCCGCGAAGTTTTATTCCCGCTTCGGCTTCATTGCCTCGCCGCTGCGTGAGCGGCAACTGCTACTGCTGTTGAAGGACGCCCGCCGCTGGGTACGCTGACCTGCGTATCAGGTCACGCTACCTCCTTGGACAGGCATACGGCACCAAGAGAAACACGCCACAGGATCTCGCTCGGGGCGAGGTTGTTCTTTCTGGGCCAGAGGCATCAGCTA
>DBNU01000180.1 GCA_002299125.1 Proteobacteria bacterium UBA664 | reverse complement strand
TACGTCGGACGTGTGCTCACCCTCAACGAGCCCATCGTCAACGGCCACGGTCGGGTGCGGGTGGACGACACCACCTGGAAGGTGCGAGGTCAGGACCTGCCGGCGGGGTCGCAGGTGACGGTGGTGGATGTGGATGGCTCGGTCCTCATCGTGAACCCGGCGGACCATTTCGTGGTCAGCCGGGGCCGTCCGGGGTAGATTGAGCGGATGACTGGCCGCCGCCCGAGCCTTCAGGCCCGGAGCCATACGAAGCCCGGTCGGTCGGCCTCTGGCCGCCGGGTACGCCAGCAGCGCGTTTCTGACCGAGCGCCGACCGCTTCGCAAACTGGGGAACCGAGTTTCAGAGATCGACATGGCTTCGCCCTCCCACGCATATCTCGCCCGACTCATTCTACTGCCCGACACGCGCCTCTTCGGGTTGGCTTTGCTCTACGGGCTTGCGGTCTCCGTTCTCACCCTGGCGGTCCCCTTCTCGGTGCAGATCCTGGTGGATACCGTGGCCCACACCGGAGTGCTGCTCCCGGTCACCATCCTGGCGTTGATCCTGCTCGGGATGCTGCTGTTCTACGTGCTGCTGAACGCCCTGCAGATCTACGTGATCGACCTGTTCGAGCGGCAGTTCTATTTCCGCGTAGCCAGTGAGATCGCGCTAAGGGCGTTGCACGCCAAGCACGGCTATCTGGAATCGGTCAACCGGGAGGACCTCTTCAACCGCTACTTCGACATCATGACGGTGAAGAAGAACGTTCCACCGCTCATCACCAGCGGCCTGGCGCTCATATTCCAGATGATCGTGGGCTTTGCCGTGGTGTCGCTCTATCATCCGTATTTCCTGGTGTTTTCTCTGGTTTACGTGACCATCGCGTTGCTGGTCTGGCGGCTGTTCCACGATGCCGCCATGCGCACGGCTGTGGCCAATTCAACTGAGAAATACCAAGTGGCAGCCTGGATCGAATTGCTCGCCCGGCAGGATCTCTTCTTCAAGGCCAGGGCGCATCGCGAGTACGCCATCGCGCGATCACGTGATCACATCGACACCTACGTGACCACCCATCGCGAACACTTCCACTACACCTTCGCCCAGGCGATCGGTTTCCTGCTGCTCTATGCCGTCGGCAGCGCCACCCTGCTCGGTGTGGGTGGTGCGCTGGTGGTGACCGGGGAACTCAGCCTCGGCCAGCTCGTCGCCGCCGAGTTGATCCTCTCGGCCGTGTTCGCTGGGGTCATGCGAGTCGGCTATCTGCTGCGCCTCTACTATGAACTGATGGCCGCACTGCAGAAACTCGGTTATCTCTATCGCATCCCGGTCGAGGTAGACCAGAGAGCGGCGCCGCCGGCCGATCTGCCGGGCTCGGTGTGCTTTCGGAATACCAAGGTCCAGGAGTATGGGCGGGATTATCTGCTCGACTTCTCCATCCGCGCCGGCTCGGTGGCCTTGCTTGCCACTTCAAGTAGCGCGCTGGTCAAGGCCTGTATCGAGCAGTTGCTCGACATGCGCGAGGCCAAGGGTGGTCGGGTGCTGCTCGGTATGGAGCCCGTGACCGATTTGCCACGTGAGTATTTACGCGAGCGGGTGCAACTGATCGACTCGGCGACGATACCCCACACCACGATTGCGGAGTACCTTGCGCTGGCACGGCCGGGGGTGACCCGCAGCCAGATGCGCGATTGCCTTGATCTGGCCGGACTGACCCGCGTCGTAGACGGACTCGAGCATGAACTGGACGAACGACTGCTTGGCGATGGTTACCCGTTGTCGGTCTCCGAAACCTTGCGCCTGCGTCTGGTCTATGCGCTGCTGGCGCAACCCTCTGTCCTGGTGATCTCGCCGCTCATGGATTCAGTCCATGTGGCTTATCGGGATCGCTTGCTGGAGAGTCTGCGCCGGGGGGGGCGTACCACGGTGCTGTACTTCAGCAATCGAAGAGATCTGGCGAATATGAGTGAGTACTGGCTCCTGACACCCACGCGGCAGGATTGCCATCCAACGCTCGCCGCCCTGATCGAAGCAGAGGCAACCTGGCTCGCAGCGGAGGAACTGGGCTACGCGTCCAGTGTGGTCGCCGAAGGCGCACCACTCGGAGGGTGACCGATGGGTGCTGCCAATGATGAACTCACGGTCCTTCCGCTCCCGCAGTTCGTGCACCGCGAGCATCTGGCGCGGCTGAAGCCTTCGCGGCCGGTTCGCGTTCCCTCCGTGTTACGGGCCTTCACCGGGCTCATGGTCCTGGTCGTGCTCACCATCGGCATCGCACTCTATGCCGTTCCATGGGTGCAGACCGCTACGGGTCTTGGCCGTATCACGGCCCTCAACCCGGCCGATCGTCTACAGATCGTCACTGCACTGGTGGAGGGACGCATCAAGCGCTGGTATGTACAGGAGGGTAGCTTGGTCAAGGCGGGAGATCCCATCGTCGAGATCGAGGATCTCGATCCACTGTTGGTGGATCGTCTGGCGGCCGAGCGTCAGGCGGTATTCGAGCGCTACCGGGCAGCGCAGATCGCGAGCCAGACCGCGCTAATCGACTACCGGCGCCAGGAGCGACTGTTCAAGGACGGGCTCTCGGCGCGCAGCACCTTCGAGGGGGCGAAGATCAGATATCAGGAGCACCAGGCTCGGGAGGCGGCGGCCAAGGCAGACCTCAACAAGGCCGAGATCATCCTGAGCCAGCAGGCCACGCGGAAGGTGACGGCACCACGAGATGGCACGGTGCTCGGTATCCTGGCAGGCGATGTCGCCACGATGGTCAAACCCGGACAGTCGCTCGCCACTTTCCTGCCGCGCGATGCACGGCGAGCCGTCGAGATCTTTGTGACCGGAGTGGATGCGCCCCTCGTTTACAAGGGGCGCAAGGTGCGACTGATGTTCGATGGCTGGCCAGCCATTCAGTGGAGTGGCTGGCCGGCGCGTGCGATCGGCACCTTCGGAGGCATCGTCGACAGCGTGGACCCTAACGCGCAGCAGAATGGTCGTTTCCGCGTGCTCGTCACGGAAGACCCTCTCGACCCTTGGCCCCCTGCCACCTACGTCCGCTTCGGTTCGCAGGCACAAGGATGGGTACTCCTCAACACCGTCCGTCTTGGCTACGAGATTTGGCGTCAGATGAACGGTTTCCCGCCGCTCACCGACACCCAGGCCGCCTGGGGTGGCTATGCGCAGCAGCCGGGTGGCGCGGGTTCGTGAGGCAATCGCGAGCCAGCCTGCTGGCCTGGGTCTCCAGTGGTCTCGTGTTCCTCGTGCAGCCCACTGAGGCCAGGCAGCCACTCTTGCTCGGGGAAGTGCTGGAGGTCTCGCGCGAGCACTCACCAAAGATTCAGGAGTCAGTGGAGAAGCTCCGCGCTCGCGAAGGCAAGCTGCTCGAATCGCAAGGGGCCTTCGATCTGGAGATCAGGCAGGACTCCATGCTGCGCGCCGATGGCTACTACGATGGCCGCTCGGTGGACACGAAGCTGGTCAAGCCGCTGCCGGATTTCGGGGCCAGGCTATCGACCGGCTATCGAGTGACAGTGGGGGATTTCCCCATCTACGAGGACGTACTCCGGACCAACGACCGCGGCGAGTTCAACTTCGGCCTCGTGTTCTCGCTGCTGCGTGACCGCGCCATTGACGACCGGCGCTTTGCCGTGGCCCAGGGTGAGCTCAACGTCTCCAGCGCGGAGCTCGAGGTCCTGGTCAATCAACTC
The DNA here is from genome assembly GCA_002299125.1 of Proteobacteria bacterium UBA664. Taxonomy (GTDB): domain Bacteria; phylum Pseudomonadota; class Gammaproteobacteria; order UBA7966; family UBA7966; genus UBA7966. The sequence goes on along the minus strand of DBNU01000180.1, from coordinate 388 downwards.
TCGGTGCAGCAGCAGGCGGTCAACGCCTACTACGAGTGGGTTGCAGCAGGCCTCAAGCGGCGCATCTTCGCGGCCCTGGTGGACATCGCCCTGCTGCGTGAGACCGGCCTCGAACAGCGTGTGCGCGAGGGTGACCTGGCCGCCATCTTCATCACCGAGAACCGGCAGAACGTGCTCAAGCGCCAGGTCCTGTTGAACGAGGCAGAGCGGGCGTTCGCCAATGCCGCAGTGAAGCTGTCGCTGTTCTATCGCGACCCGCATGGCCGGCCGCAGGTGCCACCCAAGGAACGCCTGCCGGATGGGTTTCCCGCCATCGAGACCGGTGTGCTCGATGAATTGCGCAACGCGCTGGCCGCGGCCCGGGCTGGACGCCCGGAGTTCGGGCTGG
>DBNU01000136.1 GCA_002299125.1 Proteobacteria bacterium UBA664 | reverse complement strand
GCTGGGAACGTTCGTCCTGACACTCCACGACCATCCCGGTCGGCAGGTGGGTGATGCGGATGGCGGAATCGGTCTTGTTCACGTGCTGGCCACCCGCCCCCGAGGAGCGATAGGTGTCCACGCGCAGATCCGCCGGGTTGACCTCGACCGCTGTGATGTCGTCCGCCTCGGGCAGGATGGCGACGGTGCAGGCGGAGGTGTGGATGCGCCCCTGCGACTCCGTCGCTGGCACGCGCTGCACGCGGTGCACGCCGGATTCGAACTTCAGCCGGGAATAGGCACCTTGGCCGACGATGCGCAGGATCACCTCGCGATAACCACCGAGTTCGCTCGGCGATTCGCTGGTGAGCTCGGTCTGCCAGCCCCGGGCCTCCGCGTAGCGCGTGTACATGCGCAGCAGATCTGCCGCGAAGAGTGCGGCCTCATCGCCCCCAGTCCCGGCGCGCACTTCGAGGAAGATGTTGCTGTCATCCGCTGGATCGCGTGGCAGCAGCAACACCGCGAGTTCTTCCTCCAGACGCTCGCGCTCGGCCGTGGCCAGCTTGAGTTCTTCCGCGGCCAGCACCTGCAGATCGGGCTCGTCCAGCATCGCGCGCGCTTCGAGCAGTCGCTCATCGCAGCGGCGCAGTTGCTGGAAGCACGCCACCACCGGCGCGACCTCCGCATGCTCGCGTGACAGGGCGCGGAATTGGGTCTGGCGATCGATGACAGTCGGATCGGCGAGCAGGGCGTCGAGTTCCTCGAGCCGCTCGGCGAGTCGCTCGACCTTGCGTTGCAAGGATGGCTTCATGGGGCTTCAGTCATCGCGTCAATCGTCGCGCAGTCCACGCCGCCGAGCCTTGCCATCGAGCCCAAGCAGGGCGCGGGCCGTGCGCAGCACGTCGTCGCGACCGGCCTGGGCAGCCTCGCGCAGTCGCACCTTGGGCGCGTGGGAGAGCCGGTTGGCCAGGGCGTGGGCCAGCGCTTCCACCACCTCGTGCGCGTTCTCGCCCCGCACCAGTTGTCGGTGGGCACGCTCGACCAGCTCGTTGCGCACGCCGTCGATGGCAGCACGCCACTCGCGGATGGTGGCCACTGCATCGAGCGATTGCCGCCAGTCCACGAAGGCCCGCACCTCGGCATCGATGATCTCCTCGGCCTCCAAGGCCGCCTGCTGCCGCGCCTTCATATTCTGCTCGACCACCTGTTCGAGGTCATCGACCGTGTACAGGAAGATGTCTTCCAGCTCACCGATCTCGGGCTCCATGTCGCGCGGGATGGCAAGGTCGATGAGAAACATGGGCTGGTGCCGACGCTGGCGCAGGGCGCGCTCGACCGCCCCCTTGCCAAGGATGGGCAGTCGTGAGGCGGTGGCGGAGACGACGATATCCGCCTGATGCAGCGCCTCTGGCATCTCCGCGAGCGCCAGCGCCTCACCGCGGAAACGCGCGGCGAGGTCGAGCGCCCGCTCCCGCCTCCGGTTGGCGACCAGGAGCCGGCGCAGTCCGTTACGGTGGAGGTGGCGTGCGAGCAGTTCGGCCGTCTCGCCGGCGCCAATCACCAGGGCCGAGCGATCCTGCAAGGTACCGAAGATCTGCTCGGCCAGGCGTACGGCTGCATAGGCCACGGAGACCGGCGAGTGGCCGATGGCAGTATCGGAGCGCACGCGCTTGGCCGCAGCGAAGGCGTGCTGGAAGAGCCGGTTGAGCAGCTTGCCGCTGGCCCCCGCGGCATGCGCCAGGGTGTAGGCCTGCTTCATCTGGCCCAGGATCTGTGGCTCGCCGAGGACCAGCGAATCCAGCCCACAGGCCACGCGGATGGCATGCTGCACGGCGCGCGCATCCTCGTGAACATAGATGGCCGGCTGCAGATCCTTGGCCTCCAGCCGATGCCAGTGCAGCAGCCAGTCGGTGGGGGCCTCACCAGCGTGGCCGCGGCTGTCCGGCGTGTGGCAATAAACCTCGGTCCGGTTGCAGGTGGAGAGGATCAGGGCCTCGTCGGCACCGACGTGCTCACGCAGACTGGCGAGGGCGGCAGCGAGGTCGGCGTCCGCGAAGGCGACCCGTTCGCGCAGGGCCACCGGTGCACTGCGATGATTGATGCCGACGATGGTCAGGGACATGGCGATCGGGGGCCTGAACGGGGGGAAACCGCGATAGGACTGGGGGTCGCGCCCCTCCTCAGGGGCTTGGCTGCCACCATCCGGGGCCGCGCGCCGGGGCGCGAACGGGGCATCGGGCCTGGCGTTTTGCGTTCAGGGGCAGCGACCGGGGACGCGGCGCGGGTCACGCGGCAGGTGACGGGCATGTTGGCAAACGCGCCTTGCGCAGGAACTCATCCGAAAGCGTTACAGTCTGCGTGCATCGCCATGTCATTTTCGCTACCCATGAAGCCATACACCCTCTGCGCACTGCTGACGCTGCTCGGCGGTTGTGCCGCCGTGCCTGACCGCGCCGCTCCCGGCGCGGACGCTTCCCGCGCGCCGCTGGGGCTGGAAACAGTCTTCATGGCGAAGCCCGGGCAGGATACCCGACAACCGGGCCGTGAACCGCGTGGCTTCGAAGAGTCCGTCCTCTACCGCCTGCTTCTGGCCGAACTGGCGGGTCACCGCGGCAAGTACGACATCGCAGTCGATGAGTACATCGCCCTGGCACGTGAGATCCCCGACGCCGGCGTCGCCGAGCGCGCGGCGCGGGTGGCAGCCTACGCGAGCCGCAAGACCGAGGCCCTCGAGGCCGCCACCCTCTGGTCCCAGCGCGCGCCCGAGTCGGTCGAAGCCCGTCACGTCCGGGCGGTGATGTTGTTGCGCACAGGTGACGCGGCGGCGGCGCTCGCGGCCTTTCAACAGTTGCTCGCTGTGCCACCCGAAGAGATGTCCCAACGGCTGCGGCTGATTACCGGCCTGCTCGGTCGTGAGGATGACAAGGCGGCGGCGGCCGACCTCATGGGGCAACTGGTGCAGGCGCACCCCAAGAGCGATGACGCCCGCTTCGGTTGGGCCATGTTGTTGCTGCGAGCCGGACGCAACGAGGCTGCGCGGGCAGCCTTGGATCCGCTCATGGCCGACACCGCGCGCCCGCCGGAGGAAATGATAGTGGGCACCTGGGTCTCGGTCCTGCAGCAATTGGACCGCACCGACGAGGCCCTGACCTGGCTGGCTTCGGCCGTGCGCCGACATCCAGAGGCCGTGGAGATGCGCGCGATCTACGCACGCCTTCTTGCCGACCGGCAGCGTTTCCCTGAGGCTCGCCGCGAGTTCGAACAGGTCGCGCGGCGCGCGCCAGACAACGCCGAGGTGCAGTTCGCCCTCGGGTTGCTCTACATGGAGGAAGGCAAGGTCAAACAAGCCGAGGCCGTCTTCCTGCGTCTTGCTGCGGGCGGAGCACGCCGCAACGAGGCGCTCTTGAACCTCGGGCGGATTGCCGAACTGCGGGGGCAAACACAGGCCGCCCTCGACTACTACGCCCGGGTCGACGACCCGGCGGCCCGCCTCGACGCCGGTCTGCGCTCCGCCCTCCTGCTCGTCAATCGCAAGGATCTCCCGGCAGCGCGTGCCCTGCTGCAGGGGCTCCCAACCGAATCGCAGGAACAGCGCAATCAGTTGCTGCGCTTCGAGGCAGAGCTGTTGACCGAGGCAGGCGAGCTGGCCCAGGCCATGACCGTGTACGACGCCGCGCTGGCCGACGGTCGCCTCGACGCGGAGCTGCTCTATGGGCGTGCCATGCTGGCCGAGCGGCTCGGGCGCCTGGACGTGCTCGAACGCGATCTGCGGCGAGTGATCGAGGCCGACCCCCGCAATGCCCAGGCCCTGAACGCCCTCGGTTACACGCTCGCCGACCGCACCGACCGGCTCGATGAGGCGGAGAAGCTCATCCGCCGGGCGCTCGAGATCTCGCCCGACGACTTCTACATCCTTGACAGCATGGGCTGGGTCCTGCACCGGCGCGGCCGCCATGAGGAGGCGCTGGTCTACCTCCGCCGGGCCCAGGCGCTGCGACCGGACCCGGAAGTCGCCGCCCACATCGCCGCGGTGCTCTGGGCCCTGGGGCGTCGCGAGGAGGCGCGTGGGGTCTGGGAGGCCGCATTGAAGGAATCACCGGCCAATCCCATCATCCTCGAGACCCTGAACCGCCTCGGAGTGAATCCCTGAGCGGCCCAGGAAACGGCTTGATCAGTGAGGCTTACCCCTTGCGTAGCCTTTTCGTAGCCCTGCTTGCCGCAGCGCTCTCCGGGTGCGCTGCGCTGCGACCCGATTTCGTCGCGCGGTCCGTGCCCCCGCCTGACCCGCAGGCACTCGCCTGGGCCTCGCGTCAGGAGGCACTCACCGCACTGCCCGGTTTCGACCTGAGCGGGCGCGCAGCACTGCAGTCCGACGGCACCGGCTGGTCGGCCCGGCTCGACTGGCAACAAGGCCCAGAGACCTGGGCCATGGAGCTCAGCGGCCCCTTCAACCAAGGCACGCTCCGGCTGGCCAGTGACGGCAGCGCGGTCAGCCTGGAATCGGGCGGCCAGCGCATTGTGGCCCCCAGTGTGGAAATCCTGCTGGGCGAAAGCCTCGGCTGGCGGGTGCCGGTGGAATCGCTGCGCTTCTGGGTGCTGGGCCTGCCCGCACCGCAGTGGCCGGCCGAGGACCTGCGGCTTGATGCGTCGGGCCGCATGACCGATGTCCGGCAGGGGCCCTGGCGGCTGTCGGTGCTGGCCTACATGGACGACACGCCCCTGGCCCTGCCGCGCCGGATCTACGTGAACGGCGAGGCTGCGGAACTCAGGCTGGTGGTGCAGTCCTGGGGGAAGATGCCGTGACACAGGATCCGCAGCGAGCGAGTGCGGCGGTACCTGACACTGGTGGCCAGCCAATGACATTCGCGGGCGCGGCACCACCCGCGGCAGACCCCGACGAGGCGGTCGCAGCCGGGGCACTTCGCTGGCCTGCACCGGCCAAGCTGAACCTCTTTCTGCATGTGGTCGGCCGGCGCCCGGACGGCTACCACGAACTGCAGACGGCCTTCCAGTTCATCGGCCTGTGCGACGAGATCACGCTTGCGCCGCGTGCTGACGGCCGCATCGAGCGCGACGGTGCCCTGCCCGGCGTTCCGCAGGACGAAGACCTCGTCGTGCGGGCGGCGCACGCGCTCAAGGCTGCGAGTGAGGTCACGAGCGGGGTCACGCTCACGCTGCAGAAGCGCATCCCCATGGGCGGCGGCCTGGGTGGCGGCAGCTCGGATGCGGCCACGGTGCTGGTGGCACTCAACGCGTTGTGGGGGATCGACTGGCCGACCGACCGGCTGGCCGGGGTGGGGCTCGCCCTCGGTGCCGATGTCCCCGTCTTCGTGCATGGCCACGCCGCGTGGGCCGAAGGCGTCGGCGAGCGACTCACGCCGCTCAATCCCGCTGAGCAATGGTTCGTCCTGCTCCGACCCGAGTGCGCCATCGCCACCAGCCGGGTCTTCAACGATCCCCGATTGACACGCAACACGCCCCCCCAGAGAATCGCGGCCTTTACCGACGGTTTCGGTCGCAACGACTGCGAACCAGTCGTCCGGGCGCTCCACACCGAAGTCGCTGTGGCTCTCGACTGGCTCTCGACCCGGGTGCCGGCCCGGCTCACCGGCACGGGTAGTTGTGTCTTCGGTCGCTGCGGTACCGGTCCAGCCGGAGAATCCCTGGCCAGGGAACTCTCGGCAGAGGCCGACACCCGGGGCCTCGCTTCCTGGGCGGTGCGCGGCCTCAACCGCTCGCCGCTCATCGAAGCGCTGGCGCACTGGCGCAGTTTCGCCAGGCAGCGTTGAGGCATAGCACCCCGGGGCCGGTAGATCA
>DBNU01000225.1 GCA_002299125.1 Proteobacteria bacterium UBA664 | reverse complement strand
ATGCCCCACCCCGGCCGCGTGGTAGCGCGCGAGCTTGAGGCGGCGGTCGAACTGTCGCGTGGAGGGCGATGCCACCTCGCACAGCCAGTCCGGTGCCAGTTCGAGCCACGGGGCGTTCGGGATACCGGGCAGGCGCTCGCGGCGCCAGCCGGCGACGTCGGGCACCAGCACATCGGCCCCGAAGTGCAGCTCGGGCTCATAGAGGATCCACCAGCCACCCGGCGGGCCACCCTCCACACCACCGGTACCGTCGAAGCCGGCGAAGACACGAGAGCCGAGCGCACTTGCGGCGCGGGCATGCGGCATGGCCGGCCTGGCCTGGGCGTACAACGTGCCGTCAATGATCTCGCCCACGTAGCGCTCGGGCAGGGCCTCGAGATCCGCGTAGGTGGCCTGACCCGGCGGGGGCAGCACGAGCGGCTCGGCAGGGGCGTGCGTCTCGGTCATGGGGTGGGTCTCACGGCTTTGGGCAGGGCGGGCCATGTGGGCGACTCTCCGGAGGGTAGACGGGTGCCCATTGCAGCGCAGCCACCCCCGGACCAACCCGGTCTCGGCCCGGGATCGCGTGGCTGGCGCGATCACCGGGACGCGACCGCAGACTGCCTCTCACTCGCTCAGCCGGCCCCTTCGAGATGCACCACCGGAGCGCCATCCGCCGCCTCGACCACACCGATCTGCATGGCCGTCTGACCCTGCCCATGCAGATGTTCGAGGGCCGCCGCGACCTCACCCTGCGGCAGCACGACCACCATGCCGATGCCGCAGTTGAAGGTGCGGTACATCTCGCGCGGTGCGATGTTGCCCGCTGCGCGCAGCCAGCCAAACACCGCCGGCTCCGGCCAGCAGCGCGTGTCGATGCGCATGGCCGTGCCGGGTGGCAGCACACGGGGCGGGTTCTCGATGAGACCCCCCCCCGTGATGTGGGCCATGGCGTGCACAGGCAACAGCTTCAGCAGTGCCAGTAACGGCTTTACGTACAGGCGGGTCGGCTCCATGAGCAGGCTGCCGAGTGAGCGCCCTTCGATGCGCTCGGCGAGATCCGCCCCGCTCAGGGCGAGTACCTTGCGGATGAGCGAGTAGCCGTTGCTGTGCGGACCGCTGGAAGTGATGCCAATGACGGCGTCACCCGGTGCGACGCGCGCGCCATCCACCACGGCATCGCGCTCCACGGCACCGACGGCAAAGCCGGCGAGATCGTAGTGGCCATCGGCGTACATGCCCGGCATCTCGGCGGTCTCACCGCCGATGAGCGCGCAACCGGCCTCCTGGCAGCCGCGCGCGATCCCCTCCACCACCCGGGCGGCGCGGTCTACCTCCAGCCGCCCCGTGGCGAAGTAGTCGAGGAAGAACAGCGGCTCGGCCCCCTGCACCACCAGGTCGTTGACGCACATGGCCACCAGATCCACGCCGATCCCGTCGTGCCGATCGAGTGCGATGGCGAGTTCGAGCTTGGTGCCGACGCCATCGGTGCTGGCCACCAGCAGCGGATCCCGGTAGCCGGTCGGCTTGAGGTCGAACAGGCCGCCGAAGCCACCGATGCCACCCATCACCCCGGGGCGTCGGGTGCGCCCGACGGCCGGCTTGATGCGTTCGACGAGTGCATTGCCGGCGTCGATGTCGACACCGGCGGCGGCGTAGGTCAGGGCAGGGCGTTGTGCGTCGGTCATGCCGGGGATGGTAACGGGGCACCGCACGGCGGGCGAGACCGTTGCTGCCCGCAGGGCGATCAGAGCCCGGTCGGTCCGAGGCGCGAAGAACGCTGGAGCAACAGATCCCGGTTCAACGGGACACCGCCGCCCAGCGCAGATCCTCGCCCAACCTGCCGTCGGCCATGTGTGTCTCCAGCACCTTCAGGCGCATGAACTGCGAATTGCGGAAGCCGGCATCGTGAAAACCCATGCGCAGCCTGCCCCGTTTGAGGCCTTCGATGGCCTGTTCAAGATCCACCTGAGGCGTGTGCCTGGGGGCGATCTGCTCGAACAGCGAGAAATCGACGCGGTACGAGCGCTGATCGGGCGGGGCGGCGGCATTGATGCTGACCCGTGTCCCCGGGACGGCAGCCGACGCCGCCTCGGCAAGCTCCCTGACCTGGTAGTTCCAGCGGTCGGCACCGACGTTGACCGCCGCGTAGCGGCCCGCCTCCGCTGGATCCCGAACGAGGGCCCACTCGATGGCACGGGCCATGTCGCGCACCTCGATCAGCGGCCGCCACGGCGTTCCATCACTCAGCACCGTGATCTCCCTCGTGGGAATCGCGCAGGCGACGAAATCGTTCAGCACCAGGTCCAGCCGCAGGCGATCAGCCCAGCCGCAGGCGGTCGCGAACCGCAACGAGGTGATCGTCGCCCGACCGATACACCTTCAGGGCGTTTCCGCTGCTTTGCAGGCACCTTCAATGACAGCATCGGACAGGTAATAGCCTGCCTGCTTCAGCGCCATGAGGGTCGCCCGGAGGTCAACCAGCAGTCCACGCCTTTTGGCTTCCACCAACAGACCTGCCGTGCCTTTCACCGGCAGGCCATATACGTGCTGGGCAACACGCCGTCCCCTTTTCTCATCGATGATCACCATGCAAGGGGAGTGCATGCGTGCAAGGCTTATCACGGTTGCCTCACCAAGATCCAGTTCCGCGGTCAGCAGGGGATCGGGGGCGGGCACCGGACGCACATAATGCGCCCATCGCACATCCGTGATCGCGTCCGCGCCCGGTCGCCCGAGGCCGGCCACGGTCACCTCCTCGTATACAACCGTTGGTATCCACAGCTCACGAAACAAGGTGGGCAGAAGGTCAAGCCGCTCGGCCAGCGACAAAGCCACGAGTGGACCCGAGTTGATGACCGCACGTTCCAGCATCACCGAGCGAACTCATCCGCCATGTCTTCCTGACTCAGGACCACCACTGGAACGCCTGCTCGGCTTGCCGCCAGCAGGAATTCGACCCGACCCATGCCGCACAGCTTGCCTGCTTTCCCTGACGAGATACGGCCCAGCTCAAAGAGCTTCAGGGCCAGAAGAAACCGCGCCTCATCGGGGAAGTTCTCCGGCATTTCAGCCGGCGAGGGCAGACCCTCTATGGGTAGCTCGATCATCAGCGTGCTCATTTCTGTCTCCTCTCCGAACGCAGTAGTCGTGCAGGTCGGGAGCATTATGGGATCGACGCGGGCAACTTGACGATCACCGCGCCAGAGCCTGCAGCACGCCGTCGGTCAGGGCAAAGAGGACCAGCGGCAAATCCGCCGAGCGCCGCCCGCGCGCCCGCCAGCCCAATCGCAACAATAGCGCCAGCAGGAGAGGCCAGGCCAGCCACGGCAGCGGTACCGTGCGCACCTCGGGCAGCACCGTGATCCCATCGATGAAACCACCCCCACCAGGACCACCCCGCGACAGCGTCCGCGCATCATTCGCCGCCTGCGCCGTCATGCTCCCGCCCGCGTCCACCGTACGGTTCAGCATCACCCCGTTGCCAAAGGGCAGCGCCCGCCGAATCAATGACACTGACCCCGTTGATCGAAGATCCGACTCATCTCTTCACCTTCGCAAGTGTCGCCAGACCAGAACGACGAGGCCAATCAAGCAACCAAGCAGCACCTTCAGCAGCAAAAACTGATTCGTGTCATTTGATCGGAGACCAGCAGCACTTCCGAAAATAACGGCTAAAAGCACGATAACCGCAAGAACTTCGCCCCCGCCCCTCATGTTCAGATTCTGGCTGTAGCTATTCGGCTTTGCATCGGTGGCACTCCTGCCGGCAAATCACCTCGCAGAATCCATAGCTAGCTGCTTGAGATGCGATCCAAGGCATGAGGTTGCTCACCCACGGAATCGGAAGAAACGGGCCAGGCATAAATCCTGTTGTAATGGCGCAGCTAAGCTGACACTGGTCGCATGAGACCTCCTCAATTGGGCGTAGGTCGAGCTCGGCCGGACGCAGTCCCGCAGCACACTCTGCTGTCACACATGTTCTCGTGTCCGACGGCTCGGATGGGTTCGGGACGCACAGTTGAGCGGTTCCACGCATGCCAGGGTGAGAAATGGGTCTCCACCCCGGGCCACACAGGCCACGAAGTCCGTCAGGGTCGATCACGTGCAACGGCCTCCCACCCACATACGCGTAGGTGCTCAAGCCCCCCCGCAACCCCACCGGATCGC
>DBNU01000218.1 GCA_002299125.1 Proteobacteria bacterium UBA664 | reverse complement strand
GGGCGGGCGTGATGGGCATTGCGCTGGGCTCCGTTGGACAGATGGGGATGATGCGGCTGAAACCGGGGTGGCAAGTTTATCGGGCGCGCCGGTGCGCGGGTGAAGCGCGTGCGTCAGGCAGGCCGAGTGCTCAGATCATCGGGGTGGGCGAAGGGTATTGCGGCTTGGCCGGCTGTGAGGTGTAACCGACGGCCTGCCCCGATGGGGTGGCGCGGGTGCCGGCGGCCGATCAACCGATGACGGGCCCTCCTCGATCACTCAGGCCGCGGTAGCCCAGGATGGCAAGGGCCACCACGGCGGCCAGGCTCAGCAGATTGAAGCGGGGCGGGTTGCGGGCGAGCTGCAGTTCACTCGCGTAGAGCAGCACGATGGATTTCACCACCACCATGGCCATCAGCGGATCGGCCAGTGTGCTCCGGCCAAAGAGGGCCAGGCCCACCACGCCGAGGACCACCAGGTAATCGGTGGGGTTGGTCTGGAAACGCGCCTCACGGCCGTAGCGCACCGCCGACCAGATCCCGAGCGCGAGCAGCATGAAGAGGGTGTTGTCCAGCCAGCGCCACTCTGCCCACCACGCGGCCGGCGCATGTTCCGTCAGGTACACCGCGAAGACGCTGGCACCGTATACGCCGGCCCGCACGATGATGGTGTTGACCTGCCGCCCGAAGCAGAGCTCGGCCGCAAGCAGCACGGCGAGCAGCGCCGACACGGCCCCGAAATCATCCGGCACGGCGCTGACACTGCCCGCACCGAGGACCAGGAACAGGGGCACCCCGAGCGACACGAGCCAGCGCGGCAGGCGCTGGGTCAGCGGGTGCTGGACGAGGCCATGCACAGCGCCCTCGAGGCTCGATTCCCCCGCCTGTCGGTGCGCGCGCCAGCCGCTACGCTCGGCCCAGGTCAGCCCGCCGAAGAGCAATACCCAGATCGCCAGATAGAGGCCCAGGATCAGCAGATCCGATTCGTAGCGCAGGAAGAAGCCCGAGGTCACCAGCAAGGCCTGCAGGCCGTAGATGATGATCACCACCTCGGCGTGCACGAAGCCCAGGTCCATCAGCCGGTGGTGGATGTGGTTGCGCGTGGCCCTGAACCAGCTCTGTCCGCTGGCCGCCCGCAGGTAGAGCACGGCGAGGATGTCGATCACCGGCAATCCGATGAGGAGCAGCGGGGCAGCCGGGCTGATGGCTGTGCTCACCCGCTGGGTGAGCAACACCACCAGCACAGCCACGGTGAAGCCCAGGAACTGGCTGCCGGAATCGCCCATGAACACCTGCGCCGGATGGCTGTTGAAGCGCAGGAAGCCCAGGATCCCACCGGCCAGGGCGCTTGCGATCACCACGCCCGGATCGAAGCCGGCCTGATGCAGGAGCAGACCGACCACCACGAGCGAGAGCAGGGTCTCGCCACCGGCCAGGCCATCGAGGCCGTCGGCATGATTGGTGGCATTCATCACGCCGATGAGCGCGACGACCGTGAAGATCTGACCCAGCCAGTCGGGCATCACCTCCCGCCCCAGCAGCGGCAGATCGCTGACGTGCAGCCCGCCCCAGTACACGACGAGGCCGGCGGCAATGGCCTGCCCTACGAACTTCTGATAGTGGCCGGCCTCACGACAGTCGTCGTACACACCAAAGGCGAAGAGCACCAGCCCGCCGGCGATGAAGCTCGCGACCAGCGGTGAAAAGCCGAGCAGCAGGGCCGTGGGCAGGAGTGCACCCGCCACGATGCCCCAGCCGCCGACCCGCGGCACCGGGGCGCGATGCACCTTGCGCGGATCCGGGCGATCGATGAGGCCCACGACGGGGGCCACGCGCCACATCACCGGGATGATGAGCATGCTGATGGCGATGGAGACGACGAGGACGAGGATCGGATTCATGCCGGCAGCGGGCTCGTGGACGTGGTGCAGCGAAGAGCGACAGCAGGGAACCTCTGAACAACCGACTCGGGTCAGGGCATGCGCCCCCCCTCTGGGAGAGGAACAGGGTGAGATCAGCGAGTGGCCACCCTCTCCCTCGTTGCGCGGCAGTCGCCCGCGCCCCGGGCAGCGAGCACAATGAAATGTGACAGTTTCATGACAGCCGCGAACGAGCTGATAACGCGCAGCATGATAACCGCAGCCACCTTGCCGCGCTGCGGTATGCGTCGCAGAATGCCGACCGACTCCGAATGAACCGGGGATGCGCATGGATGTTCCGGCACCCCACATCGCAAGCAGGTGTCACGGTTCCACCAGTCATTTTGGCGGGGTCGTGCGCAGGCCATTACTCCACCACCTTTACCCGGCCTCGGCCAGAAACCAGAGGAACACCCCGAGGCCCGCATGCGCATCGCGCTCCTGACCACCACCCTCGAGCCCGGGCGTTGCGGCGTGGGCGACTTCACCCGCCGGGTGGCGGGCGATCTGGTGGCGGCCGGCCACGAAGTGCTCGCGCTCGCCTTTCGCGACGGTCACCTGCAGGTGACGGCCAGGGACGACTCCCAGGCCGGCCTTTCGATCCTGCGCCTGCCGGTCCACGCCTGGTCGGCCGAGGCCCGGGGCGAGGCCCGCGGCGCGCTCACGGCCTTCAGTCCGGACGTGGCTAGCCTGCAGATCTCCCCCTACGGCCTTGGCTACCACGGCATGCTTTTCAGTTGTCTGCCCTGGTTCGCGCGCCTGCTCGCCGGGCTGCCGCTCCACATCATGTATCACGAGCTCTGGATCGGTGGCACCCGCGATGCACCCTGGCGCCAGGTTGTGGAAGGTGCCCTGCAGCGGCGGTTGCTCGGCCGCTTCCATCGGCGGCTGGCACCGCAAGCGGCAAGCTGCAGCTCGAACCTCGCCCGCGCGATGCTGGGCAGCATCGGCATCGAGGCCAGCGTCACCCCGATCCCGAGCGGCATCCCCGTCGCGCCCACGGGCAACGGGGAACCGCTACCTACCGCTGAGCCGGGTACGCGGCGGCTCGCCCTGTTGGGCAGCATCCCGCCCGAATGGGACTGGCGCGGCTCGCTTGGCCCCCTCTGCCGGGCCATCAGCGCCAGCGGTCAGCGGGCCGAGCTTGTGCAGCTCGGTCGCCCCGGCTACCAGGGCCGCGCCATCTGGGCGGCGATCACGGCGGCAGCGAGCGAACTCCCCGCGACCACCCTCGAGGTGGGCGAGGCCGACGCCGTGAGTCTCAGCCATTGGTTGCAGACCTGTGATGCGGGGCTCTCGCTCACGCCGCTGGAGGCCTTGGGCAAGAGCAGCGCCGCTGGTGCCTATCGTGCGCACGGCCTGCCCATCATCGGCCTGCGTGAGCCCCTGCGCCTGCGCCCCATCCAGGGCCGCACGGACTGGCCCCCGGACCCGGGTGCCCGTCGCGCAGACGCCGCTCTGTTCGCGCAGATCCGCGCGGGCCACTGGCCGGCACCGGCCCCGGCGGCTGTGGGGGAAACCAGCCTTGCGGGCGTACTTGGGCGGTGGGGCTCGGAAACACCGCCCGCTGCACTGTCGGTTGCCGCAACGGGCCTGCCGTCGCCAGCATCCACCACATCATGAGGCCCATCGCATGAATCCGCTTCGACTCGTCGCCGCCTACTACCGCAGTCAAGGCCTGTGGCCGACGCTGCAGAAGGTCCTGCGCTATCCGCTGCGCTGGCTCCCCGGCCGTTCAGCCGAAGCCGCCCCGAAGGCGCATCTGCAGCTCCCTGATGCCAAGGCGCGTTTCACCGACATCTTCGAGCGCCGGGTCTGGGGCCCGATGGAGAGTGCTAGCGGCTACGGCTCCTCCGTCAGGTACACGGAGCGGCTGCGGGCGTCCCTGCCCGAACTGTTCGCAAAACTCGGCGTGAAGCGCGTACTGGATGCACCCTGCGGGGACTTCAACTGGATGCGCCAGGTAGTGGAATCGAACGACATCGACTACCTCGGCGGTGACATCGTCGAACCACTCATCGCCCAGAACCGAGCCCGTTACACCCTGCCGCGAGTGAGCTTCCTGCCGCTGGATATCACCACCGATCCGCTGCCGGATGCGGATCTCATGATCTGTCGCGACTGTCTTTTTCATCTCTCGTATGCAGATGCCCTCGCCTTCCTGCGCAACTTCGCCCGCTCCAACATCCCCTATCTGCTCACCACCACCCACATGAACGCCGGGCTGTTCAGCAACCAGGACATCGTGACCGGCGACTTCCGCCACATCGATCTCTTTCTGCCGCCCTTCTCTCTGCCCCGCGAGGTGCGCTGGCGGGTGGAGGACTGGATGCCGCCGGAGGCGATGCGCGAGATGTGCGTCTGGTCCCGCGAACAGGTGGCTCAGGCGGTTGCTGGGGCGGAGCGATCGTGAAGGGGGCGGGTTGTCAAGTACGCAGGCGCAGCGTCCCCCAGTTTGCTGATCACGCGGGTGCGCAAGACCATTCGTCGCGGACCCACGGCAACAGACTTGGCCGCACTCCCGTCGCGCCCTTGGTGGAATGCCCTTGATGAAACGCCTCGATGTAAGTGCGGCCTCGCTGGCGGCGCGGGCGCGTTCTCTCTGCCACACGGCAGGCGAACTGCCCGAAGTGATCGTTTTCTCGCGGGATCGCGCCCCGCAGCTCGAGATGTTGCTCGATTCCTATGCGCGCCAAGTCGAGGATACGCCAGAGGCAACGGTGCTTTACAGCACGTCGTCCCGGGCACATCGCGCGGCCTATGATGCCGTCTTTGCGAATTCCGCTTACGGCTTTGCCAGACCGATTGCCGAGGAATCGTTCAGAGCAGATCTCCTGCGGGTTCTGCACGCCAGCAGACGACGCGCGGTCATGTTCCTGGTGGACGACCTGGTCTTCATTCGCCCGGTCAGCCGCTTCCTGCTGAGCAATTTCCACCCGGCGCTGACGCTCGTGAGTCTCCGACTTGGCCGTTGCATCCGGCGCGACTTCACAGCAAACGGCGCAAGCTGCGATCTGCCGCGTGGACACATGCGCCTCAGTCGAGGCGGTGAGCGGTTGCTCCGTTGGAGATGGCGGAGCGGCAGCCTGAGCTGGGGCCTGCCCACGTCGCTCGACGCGACCCTGCTCCCGCGCATGGAGATCCTGCCCATCATCGAGGCGGGGACCTTCCGAGCCCCCAACTCGCTGGAACTTGATCTGGGCCACTACCGGGCGCTGTTCAAGACGCGCTATGGGCTCTGCCCGGAAGAGCCCAGTGTCGTCAACCTGCCCTTGAACAGTGTGAAGTCGGAGGACTACTACTTCCCGTGTCTTGATATTTCGCCCGAGGACCTTCTCCAATCATTCAATGCAGGCCAGCGCCTGCGACTGGAGGTAGACCTCGCTGAACACGACAGTGTGCACATGCCCTGGGTGCCGAGCCTCAAGCCGGCTGCCCACCCTGTCGGCTCGGTCGACCACCGAGCCGTTGCCTCGGCCATGCGATAGACAACGTTCGTTTCACGAGGGGGCGCGGGGAAGTATGAGTCCTACCCCTTCCGGAGCACCCGGCACCTTTCGTCTCGATCTTCCCTCTCCCGTTCCTGGCTTTGCAATCTCAAGGAGTTTCGGTGAAGCGCCTCATCACAGACACCATCGCACGCCTGGCCCAGCGGGCGGGGTATTCAATCATCAAGGCGGATCGCCTCGGGGCACTCCAGGCCGATACGTGGGGTGCTCAGGTCCTGCGTGTGTTGCAGGCGCTGCCAGGCGATCACGGCGCGCGGGCACTCGCGCTCGTCTCCAGGGTGAAGTCGCAATACGGTCAGGATCTCGCCGCGCTGGCTGCCTCCGGCTTCAAACGCGACGGCTTTTTCGTCGAGTTTGGTGCAACCGATGGGCTATGTCTTAGCAACACCTGGTTGCTCGAAAAGGAGTTCGGCTGGACCGGTATCCTGGCCGAGCCGGCGAGGCGCTGGCACCAGGGCTTGGCGGAGAACCGGAACTGTACTATCGAGAGGCGTTGCGTCTGGCATCGGAGCGGCGAGAAGCTGCGCTTCCGGGAAACTCCCTATGGCGAGTTGTCGACGGTAGCCTCCTTCGCGGAGGGTGATCAGCACGCGGTCGCGCGAAAGGATGGCGTCGAGTACGAGGTAGAGACCATCTCGCTCAACGATCTACTTACAGCGGCGAAGGCACCGCCCCTCGTCGATTTTCTGTCGATGGACACCGAAGGCACCGAATACCTGATTCTTGAGGGGTTCGATTTTTCCAGACATCAGTTCCGACTGATCTCAGTCGAGCACAACCATGGACCGCAACGCCATGACATCCACAAGCTGCTTTCAGCCAAGGGTTATGTTCGCATTCTCGAGGGCTTGTCGCCCTGTGATGACTGGTACGTGGTGCCGGGCCTGAGCCAGATCGAAACGGCTTGATCGACGGAGAACAATGAGCGCGTACAACTCCGGCTGGAAGGCCCATCTGCGCCGGCTTGCGAGGCGGTTCGGCTACGACCTCGTGGGCTTTAACCCCCTGACGCACCCGGTACGTCGCCGCATGGCCCTGATGGACGCTCTGCGCATCGACCTCGTACTCGATGTGGGAGCCAACGTAGGCCAGTATGGCAGCTCGCTGCGATCGGATTTTGGCTACACGGGCGAGATCTGGTCCTACGAGCCGGTAGGCGAGGCGTTCAGGCAGATCGAGCAGCGCACGAATTCCGATCCACGATGGAAGGCCCACAGGCTGGCAATCGGCGCGACTGATTGCGAGATCAACATCAACGTTTCCGGGAATAGCGTCGGCAGCTCTTTTCTACAACCAAGCCGGTTGTTGCACCAAAAGTTACCTGAGGCCGGCATGGTCCGCTCCGAGCTCGTGCAATGCCGAAGTCTCGACTCTCTGCTACTCGGAGATCTGCGGGGGCAGAGCGGCGTCTGGCTCAAGATCGACACCCAGGGATATGAGGCTGAGGTTCTGAGAGGCGCGCAGGCACTGTTGCCGCATATCTGTGCCGTGCAGATCGAGATGCCCCTGGTTCCGCTGTACGAGGGTGCGCTCGATGTCGTCGATGCGATCAATCTGATGAGGCAAAGTGGTTTTGATCTGTGCGGGCTGGAACCGGGCTTCGCAGATCAAGCGACCGGTCAATTGTTCGAGACCGACGGAATCTTCGTCCGGCGTGGGTTCGCGTCGCGGTAGGGGCGCATCGCCTCTCCCTGGTTGATGGTTCAGGTCGTCGGGTCGTGGCGGGTTTGCGCGACCCATCTACCATCCTCGTCGATGCACCCATACTCCCCCCCGGCGATCACTGCGAAATCCTCGACGAAAGCGTCATCGCTCGGGCCGATCGCGAGCTTCGCCCTGCACAACGACGTCAGGTGCCAGGCCACCGTGTACAGGATCGGCAAGAGCGCGTGCAGTGCGTTGAAGTGGTCCGCGATTGTCGCGTAGTCCGTCTCGTACACGTGTGCGGCCTGATTGCGCGCGACGCGCAGTGCCTGCCAGCCCTCGATCGACTCGACCACGCCCTGCTTCTCAAAATAGGCCAATACCCGCAGGAACTCGTCGCTCCTTTCGCCCAGCAGGAAGGCCGCGTGGCGCATGGTGGCACCAAGAACATCCTGCAACTTGGCGTAACGTTCATTCAGTGCGGAGAGCGTATGGTAGAGCGTCGCATCCTTCTTGCGCGCCGCAAGCTCCCCCGCAGCCAGCGGCCACGGCAGCGCACGGTCAGCCGCCGCCAGGAAATACACGCAGCGCTGGATGGCCGCCAGCAGGTTCGCCAGGTGCTCTGTCTGGGCCTCAAGTGAGGTCATGAGCGTCCCCATGCAGCACGATTCCGGTGTCGCGGGCGATGCGCTGGAATGCAGACAGCGGCTCGCCACGGGTGCAGATCAGTACGTCGACGGGAATGCCGAGGCGCCCCTCCAGTCGCAACTTGATTCGGGCGCGGTCGAGCAGACCAAGCACCCGATCTGCTTCGATCATGATGTCGATATCGCCGCCGTGACCGGCGTCATCCAGCCTGGAACCGAACAGCACGATGCGGCTGTCCTGGCCCGCGAGTGCCAGAACGACCTCCCGGATGGTCTGCTGCTGCTCGGCCGTGAGCCTCATGGATCGTGCCTCGCTTCTGTGCCGTCACCCCGGCCGATCAGTTCAATCTGCGCCACGGTCGTCGACTGCGGCGCCATCAGCCGGCTGGAGCGCCTTGTGAGGCACTGCCGGTACGCCGTGCCTTAATCTCGGTGACAATGTCCCTCACAGACAGGCCTTCAAACAATTGCTCGCGTTCCACCGTGTAGTTGCCGCGTCCCGATCTGAACTGATTCAGAAAACGAATGGTATCCACGATGCCAAGCTCTTGAATGAGTGCATGGGTGGCACGATGAGTTAATTCGGAGATGGGCTGAATGTGCACGCTCATTTTGTAACCTCA
>DBNU01000030.1 GCA_002299125.1 Proteobacteria bacterium UBA664 | reverse complement strand
CCGACCTCGGTGTCGACGCCGAGGGTGGCGTGGTCTGCGACGGCTTCGGTCTCGTTGGCCGCAAGGGGGGCCGGGGCCTCATCGGTGGCACGGGCACCGGTACGCTGGCCGGTTGGTATACGGGCGTGTTGCAGCGTGACCTGCAGGCCTTCCTCGAAGAACAGGATGGCCTGCGTCGCAAGCAGTATTCGGTGGTCGTGCGGCTGTGGCTTTCGGAGGACGGGCGCGTGGAGCGCTCGAAACTCGATACCAGCAGCGGGGACCCAAAGATCGACGCCAGCATCCAGAGTGCCTTGAACAGCGGCTTTCGGGTGAGCGAACGCCCGCCCGAACCCAAGTATCAGGCGGTCAAGATCAGACTCACCTCACGCACCTGACGGGGTACCATCCGCGCCGTTCCCATGCGCTGCAACCGCACTACCGGCGCGGTTGTGGGTGGCAGGGCAACGGGCGGCAGCACTTCTCGACACCACCCAACCACCCGGAAGCACCACCGGTCGTGACTCGCGCCACGACCGCATGGGCGAAGCCCGCCAGCACCGAATAATCGAAGCGGCCTGCCCACCCTTCACGAGACCTTTTTTCATGCGTCGCCCTCGCTCAACAATCTTGACCGCCCTGGCCGGTATCGGTCTGCTCAGCACTCCGGGCGTACAGGCCGCAGAGGGCGAGGCCCTGCTCGAGATGAAGAACACCATCGTCAATCTGGTCGACGCGCTGGTGGAGCAGGGTATCCTCACCAAGGAGAAGGCGGAGCAGATCAAGCAGGAGGCGGCCATGAAGGCCGCGCGTGACGCGGCTGCACAGACCCCGGAGGCCGAGGTGGCAGCGACGGCGGAGGCTGAAGCCGAGGCCGTGACGAAAGCGGCGACTCCCGGTCAGGTCGTGCGTGTGCCTTATGTGCCCGAGTTCGTGAAGAACGAGATCCGCCAGCAGGTGCGCGAAGAACTCCGCAAGGATGTCCGCGATGATGTGATCGCGGTGGCCAAGGAAGAGCGCTGGGGGGTAAAGGACGCGCTGCCCGATTGGGTCAATGTGATGCGCATCCACGGTGACGTGCGTCTTCGTCTGGAGACCGAGGGCTATTCCGACGACAACCCTGAGTTCATCCGGCTGGTCAATCAGGGGCAGCTCTCCGAGGCGCGGGCGCAGTTCGTGGCCGATCCGCAGCTCCTGAACGAGCGCGGTTTCATCGACGAGCTGAACGTGGCCGAGAACGTCCCTGTCAGCCGCAACATCTCGGAACTCCGCAACCGCCTGCCGAACCGTCTGCGACTGAACTTCACCGCGTCGCTCGACGAGAACGTCGAGCTCGGGGCCCGCCTCACCACCGGTAACATCAGAAACCCGGTGTCCGTCAACCAGACGCTCGGTAACGACGGTACCCGCTACGACACCCAGATCGACCAGATGTACGTGCGCTGGGACTGGGTGCCGGCCGAGCGCGGCCCGATCATGACCTTGAACGCCGGCCGCTTCGAACGCCCCTGGGTGCCGCAGCCGACCGAACTGCTCTGGGATAACGATCTCCAGTTCGAGGGCGCGTCGCTCACCGTGACGCAGGGCTTCGGCCGCCGGCCAAACCCCCTGCGCCCCGACAACGCCGTGTTCATGACCGCCGGCGCCTTCCCGCTGGGCGAGGTGGCCTTCTCCATCCGTGATCGCTGGATGTTCGGCATGCAGGCTGGCGCCCGCTGGAACTTCAAGGAGCGCGTACGGGCGCGCTTCGGCATCGGTTACTACGACTACCAGAATAACGCCGGCCGCGTGAATCCGGTGCGCACGAACCTCGCCAATCCCACCTGCAACCCGAACATCGATGGCGGGCGCTGTTTCTTCGAGGATCCGATCTACAACTACACCGTGCCGACCTGGATGCAGCGTGGCAACACCCTGATGAACATCCGCACCGATGTGACGCCCGGTGTGCTTGATCGTCGACCGGTGGCCCTCGCCCTCGCCTCCGACTTCAACATCGTGAACTTCACCGGTCAGCTCGATGTGGCGATGTTCGATCCCTACCACGTGATCTTCGATTTCGACATCGCCAAGAACATCGGCTTCAATGCCAACGAGATTCTCCGGCGCACGCGGCTCGACCCGCTGGTGATGGCGCAGGATCCGAACTCAAGCGGCGTGGCCATCTTCAACAACGCCTTCGGCAACTGCCGGTTGGAAGAGTGTATTCGCGAGCGCACGCTGGCCTATGCGGTGGAAATGACCTTCGGCTACCCCCAGATTGAACGCCGCTGGCAGTGGCAGGTGTTGGGCCAGTACCGCTATGTCGAGCGCGATGCTGTGCTCGACGCCTTCACGGAATCGAACTTCTTCCAGGGAGGCACCGACACTCGCGGTCTCGTGCTGGCCGGCCTGCTCGGCCTGTCCAAAAACACCATTGTCCGCGCCCGTTACATGATGTCTGATGCCATCGAGGATTTCGTGCAGATCGACCCACTCACCAATCGGCGAGTGACAGACGGTGCCCCCATCGGCATCGACCGCTTCCAGTTGGATTTCAACACGGTGTTCTGAGTGCGCGCGGATGTTGGAGGGGCGGGCATGACAGAAGGGCGATACCATCTCACCGCACTCGCGATAGCCAATCCGACCTACACTCGGGTCAAAGTCGGGAACCGGCCTGTCACCCCCTGCCAGCCTTGAGTCAACGCACATGAACACCCCCGCCAGCCCCCGCGCTCCCGTTACCCACGTCGCATTCGCGCGGGCGGTCGCGCTGGGCTGCACGCTGCTGTTCGCGCCAGCGCTGGTGCAGGCCAATCCACAGCTCGAGGCCGCTCAGCGGGGGCTGGCCAAGGCCCAGCAGTTGCTGAAGCAGGTGGCGGCCGAGAAGGCGGCCATCGAGGCCGAGAAGGCGAAGGTGGATGCTGAACTCGCCGGGGTGAAGAAGAAGCTCGCCAGCAGCGAGGCGGACCTCGCGGGCAAGGTCTCGGAACTCGGGCAGGCGAGTGCCGAGGCGGGTGCCCTCGCCGGCAAGCTCAAGTCCACCGAGACGCGACTCGGACGCACCGAGGCGCAACTGGCCGACGTGGTGGCGAAGTACAGGCAGCTCGCGAGCGAGCACCGGGACCTCGGCAGCGCCAAGCAGGCAACGGACGCCGACCTCGCTTTCACCCGGCAGGAGCTCGACACCTGCGACGGCAAGAACCTGGCCTTGTTCGAGCACAACCTGGCGCTGCTCGGCAAGTACAAGGACAAGGGTATCCTCGACGCCATCGCCAAGC
>DBNU01000176.1 GCA_002299125.1 Proteobacteria bacterium UBA664 | reverse complement strand
GCGCAGGCGGGGATCCAGCGTCGTCGGGCTGACGCTGTGGAGTTGTGGCATCTCCGGACCCTCACCCAACCCTTCCCGGGGGAGCTTTGAAGGACTGGATCCTCGCCTGCGCGGGATGACGGTTATGGCCAGTTGGGCCGACGGTCTGGTCTGTTGCGCTGTCGGTCTGGTCTGGTCTGGTCTGGTCTGGTCTGGTCTGGTCTGGTCTGCGTCGACTGTCGGCCAGGTCTGCGTGGGGATGGTGACGCGGGTTACGTGGATTCACGCCTCGAGACGTGTCGCACCCTGATCTCCCGCGTCGCTGCCCGCCTCAGTGCGCGTCCGCGGGAGCCTCGCGAGTGACCGGGATCTCCGGCTCCGCGAGCGAGGCCGCCCCGCGGGCATTGGCCCGACCGCCGTTGAACAGGAGCCAGCCCGAGGCACCGTAGTGGGGCAGGGGGCGGGCGAGCGCGGCCAGAGTCGCGGGGGCGTCGGCCTCCACAATCACTACCGTGACGCCTGTTTCCGGGGCACGGGCCGTCCACACACGCGCCTCACCGGGGCCGGAGAGTGCAGCCGGGCGCTGTGGACCCAAACCCAATGCCGCGATCTCGGCACTCAGCGCGGCAGCGGGGCCAGTCAGCAGCAGGGCATCGTGCCGGGCTGCCGCCGCTGGTGTTGCCAGCCCCGGTGCCATCGCTGCCAGCGCGATCGCCGGGCGTTCGAAGAAGGCCGTGGCAAGCGTCGCGGTCGCTGCCTGCCACTCCGCCATGTCGGCGCTCGCGTGCTCCGCGTGCGACACTCGCCAGGCAGGCCTGGCAGCGAGCAGGGCGTTGCGCAGGATGGGCGGCATGGCCGCAGACGTCGGGGCCCGCAGCACCGAGAGCGTCGGGTCCAGGCGCACCCCGAGCGCGGGCGCCTGGAGCCGCAACCGGACCACGGCCTGCTGCGTCCCGAGTCGCACCCGTTGCAGTTCAACGCCGGTCTCTGTGCGGATCTGCACCGGCAGGTCCAGGTCGTGCACCGGGTCTCCCTGGGCGAGGTCGAGCGAAAGTTCGCGCCCGTCTGCCGGGGCGACAGCGCGCGTGATACGTGGGGTGGGCAGCGTCTGCGCCGAGAGCCAGGGTTCGAAGGCGGAGTCGAGGGTCTGTCCCGAGGCCTGCTCGAAGGCCTGCTGCAGGTCTGCCCAGGAGGCCTCGCGGTGTTGGCAGGCCTGCCAGAAGTGGCGCAGCCCCGCACGCCAGGCCGCGGTGCCGATGCGTTCACGCAGCATCAGGAACACGAAGGCGGCCTTGCCATAGCCTACGGCGGCCTGCCGACCGTGCGCACGGGCGCGGAAATCGCGCAGCGCGATGGACTCACCCGGCGGCACGGCCAGCAGCGTGCGTACCCAGTCCAGGCGCTGCAGAGCCACTGCCTCTGGCCCTTCGCGTTCCTTCACGAGGAAGTCGGCCATCAGGGTGGTGAGCCCCTCGGACCAGTTGCCGCGCGCGTAGTCCACGCGCACGCCATTGCCCCACCAGTTGTGCAGCACTTCGTGCCGTAGGCTCGTGGCGGGAATGAAGGGCAGGCGCAGTACCTCCTCGCCGAGCCAGGTCATGCCGGGCATGCCGAAGCCCGTCGGCAGTGGGCTCGCCACGATGGCGAAGCGGGCGAAGGGCCACGGGCCGATGAGGGCGTCGTACTCGATGATCTGCCCCGCTGCGGCGTCGAGATAGTCGCTGGCAAGCGCAGCAATGGCCGGCGTGAAGTAGGTGGCGACATCCAGTTGCACGCCGGAGGGCGTGCTGAGCGTGCGGGTCGTGAGCGCGTAAGGGCCGATGAGCAGATCGATGCCGCTGGTGGGATGCGGATGACGGAAGGTGTGGGAGGGCCCTTCCTCAGCAGCGGGGGCCGTTGCGGCGTTGGCCCCGCTCGCCGCCTCTGGCCCGCTGTAAGCGCCTGCGGCAATCGGCAGGCCCGCCGTCGTGCGCACTGTGAGCGTATAGGCACCCAGCCCGGACGTCGGCCCGGGATACCAGCCAGCCACGGCCGGAAGCCAGGCGAAGCCGCCACCGGCCATCGGGCGATCGGCACGCAAGGCGGCGCGGTGATCGAGGGCCCCGTTGAGCGGTGCGAGTGGCAGGCGCCAGTCGAAGGCAATGCCGGCTGCCGCGCGGAGTTCGAGGCGCAGCCCTTCCGGGGTACGAGCACCATTCGGCAACTCGGCATCGTTCAGCCGCACACTCAGGATCTCGAGCGCCGGATGCCAGTCGAAGGCATGCTTGCCGGCACTGAGGTCGTAGCGTGCCGAGCCTTCGAGCCTTTGCTCCGTCAGGTCCACCGCGACCGCGACCTCGGCAATGGGGTCGGCGGGTGTTGCGGCCGAGCACAGACCGGCCGCGAGCCAAGCCAATGCGGCCACGGGATCAGGGCCGACTCGGGAAGCGCAGCACCTGTTTGCGACGCTCCTCGCCGCGTTGGATAGTGATCGGCAGCCAAGTGCCGGGCGGCTGTGCACGCACGGCGGCGACCACCTGCTCCGGCGACTCGCAGGGATGGCCGGCGAGTTCGAGGATGATGTCGCCCACCGCCAGCCCCTCGCGCTCGGCCAGGCTGCCGGGTTCGACCGCGAGTACCCGGGCCCCACGGGTGTCCGCACCCAGCGCCACGCCAAGACGTGGGCGCTCTGCAGGTGCCGGGGCCTGCTCCACTACCGGCGGCAGGACGAAACGCGCATCGGCGGCCAACTCTGCCCCCTCAGCCCCCGGGCAGGCAGCGGATGGCGCAGCGGGCAGCAGCGATACCGTGTCGGTGAGGCCAAGGTCGGCCAGTTGCAGGGGGATGCCGCGATCGCGTCCGACGTGACCGCCGCCGACCAGGGTCACGACGTGCGTCGGGCCGCCGGGGACGGCCAGAGTTGCGTGGATGGCGGCTGCCATGGCTCGATCCCAGGTGAGCTGGACCTCGATGAAGCGCTCCAGACTGCCGGCAGCGGCATCGGCCACCGGGGTTGCGGCGGTGGCACTGGAGGTATCCCCGGATGCCGTGGCCGGATCCGCCGCATCAGCCTCTGGCACGGACTGCCGTGGCTCGTGGGCACTTGGGCTCCCGCGGTGATAGGCGTGCACCGCCGCCAGTTGCGCACGATAGGCGCGTGGTGCACCGGCCGGCTTGCCGAGTGCTTCGCGCAGCTCGGATGGCAGCGCCTCGAAGCCGCCCGCGGAGACCTGCCGGATCAGCTCCGGGTGCAGGTTCAGGGCGACGATGGGGACGCGGTTCCTGCGCGCGAACTCGAGCACCGGGCGGTAGAGTTCGGCCGGGAAGCCCCAAACTGCATCCCAGTCACTGGTGGCGAGCAAGGTGGGCCAGTCGATGTGGCCTGCCACCCAGGCATCGAGGGCCGGCTGTGCCTCGCGCGGGAACATCTCCATGCCGATCGCAAGCCCCGGCGCCCGCGCATGCAGGGCACTCAGCACCTGCAATTGCCAGGCATGGTGGGCCGGGTCGTCGTGTCGCTCACCGAGCAGCCAGACGCGCTGCCGGCGATGAGCATCGATGAGTGAGCCCAGATGTGTGACGCGCCCTGCCGTATTGAGCCAGCCGCTGAAGCCCTGACAGTCCTCGGCCGCGAGCAGGCGGCCCGCGGCGATCTCTGCCGGGGCTGGCCGCACTGCCGGACCTCCCGCGAGCAGGCCCGCGGCCGTCAGCGCCACCAGCCACTGGGCACCGTTCAACCAGACCGAGCGTGTGTGCCGGCTGCGGAAGGTTGCCCCCGCCATCGCATCACCTGCCTCTGCCGCGTCGCGCAGGCGATTGATCTCGGGCAGCAGGCCCTGGCGCGCATAGATCGCACTGACGAACAGTAGCAGCAGTGTCCAGGCGAGCGCCTCGCGGCCGGGTGACAGTGACAGCCACAGCGTGGCCAGCCCTGCCGTTACGAGCACGTAGAGGTAGTACCAGGGGAACAGGGCACGGATGAAGCGTCCGGCCTGCTCGGTCGGCAGGCGCAGAAAAACGAGTGGTGCGACCACGAGCGAGAAGAGGGTCATGCCGCCGAGCAGTAAGGCGACGGACCAGGTGGCGAGAAGGTGGGTCATGGAGGTTTCCCGTGACTTGGACGCGGGTGGAAGATGTCGTGGTGGTTGCTGACCTGTGCGCGATCAGCTCGATGAGAGGTAGTAGTCGCGCACATCGACCGTGGGACGCACGCCGATGTGCTCGATGTGCTGGTTCAGCCAGTGCCTGGCCGTCGTGCGCCCCGCATCGCGGAGCATGGTGAGAAAGCCCCAGTGGGCGTTGAACTTGGAGGACACGCTGAGCTGCTCGAAAATCGCTTCACCGCTGATGAGATGCGGCAGCACGCGCTTGTAGCGGGCATGATCGATGCGACCCTGTTCCACCAGTTCAGCGACAAAGTTGAGGGCGCGGAATTCCGCCAGCAGGCTGCTGTTGAAGGTGATCTCGTTCAGTCGATCCATGATCTCGACGGCCGTGGTGGGCTCCTTCGCGCGCGTGAACGGGTTCAGTTGCACGATGAGCACGTCGGGGCTGGTGCAGCGATAGAAGAATGGGAAGAGCACCGGGTTGCCGAGATAACCGCCATCCCAGTAGATGTCATCGCCGATGTGCACGGCCTGGAAGAGCTGCGGCAGACAGGCCGAGGCCAGCACGGCTTCCGGGCAGAGTTCATCGTGGCGGAATACCTTCACCCGCCCAGTGCGCACGTTCGTGGCCGAGATGAAGATCTTCAACCGATCACAGTGGCGCAGGCGCTCGAAATCCACCACCGCCTCCATGATGGTCCGCAGCGGATTCAGGTTGAGCGGATTCATCTGGTAGGGCGAGGCCATGCGCGAGAGGAGATCGAAGAACACGAAACCCGGATGGTTGTCCAGGTTCCAGTTGCCGTAGAGGGCGTCCCACACCGTGGGCTGAAAGGGGCTGGTCAGGGCCGCGCAACTCACTGCCTGCCAGTAACGCTCAAGCGCCGCGCGCGCGCCCTCGCGGCCTCCGGCCATCATGCCGTCGGCCAATACCACGGCGTTCATGGCGCCGGCGCTGGTGCCGCTCAGGGCCTCGATGGCGATGCGACCGTCCTCCAGCAGGTAATCGA
>DBNU01000126.1:4456-7379 GCA_002299125.1 Proteobacteria bacterium UBA664 | reverse complement strand
GCACCGGTGGTGATGTCGATCTCGGCGGGCTTCAGGCCATTGGCCTTGATCTGCCGCGGGATGAGGTAGCGCCGCGCGATGTGGATCTTCTCGTCCTCGGTGTAGCCGGACAGACGAATCACCTCCATGCGATCGAGCAGCGGGGCTGGGATGTTCATGCTGTTCGCAGTGGCGACAAACATCACTTCGGAGAGGTCGTAGTCCACCTCGAGATAGTGATCGTTGAAACTGTTGTTCTGCTCCGGATCGAGCACCTCAAGCAGCGCCGAAGCCGGATCACCGCGGAAATCCATGGCCATCTTGTCCACCTCATCGAGGAGGAACAATGGATTGCGTGTGCCGACCTTGGCCATGTTCTGCAGGATCTTGCCCGGCATGGATCCGACGTAAGTCCGACGATGCCCACGGATCTCGGCCTCGTCGCGTACCCCGCCGAGGGACATGCGCACGAACTTCCGATGGGTGGCACGTGCAATGGAGCGACCCAGCGAAGTCTTGCCTACACCCGGCGGACCGACCAGGCAGAGGATCGGCCCCTTCAGCTTGCGCACGCGCTGCTGCACTGCGAGGTATTCCAGGATGCGCTCCTTGACGCGCTCGAGGCCATAGTGATCAGACTCGAGGATACGACTGGCCTTGGGCAGGTTGGCAGCGACGGCCGAGCGTGACTTCCATGGCACGCTGATTATCCAGTCGATGTAGTTACGCACTACCGTCGCTTCTGCTGACATCGGCGACATCATGCGCAGCTTCTTCAGCTCGGCATTGGCACGGGCGAGGGCTTGGGCGGACATTCCTGCCTTCTCGATCTTCTGTGCCAGTTCATCGAACTCACTGACACCATCCTCGCCCTCACCGAGCTCCTTCTGGATGGCCTTCATCTGCTCATTGAGAAAGTATTCCCGCTGGCTGCGCTCCATCTGCTTCTTGACACGCCCGCGCAGACGACGCTCGACCTGAAGCAGGTCAATCTCTCCCTCGATCACGACAATCAGACGCTCCAGGCGCTCGGCTACATCTACCGCCTCGAGGAGCTTCTGCTTCTCTTCCAGCTTGATGCCCAGATGCGCAGCCACCGTGTCAGCCAGACGCCCGGGCTCGTCGATGGCTGTCAGCGAACCCATGATTTCGGCCGGGATCTTCTTGTTCAGCTTCACATACTGCTCGAACTGACCGAGCACCGAGCGAACCAGCGCCTCGACACTGCGGTCGTCCGCCACCCCCGACTCGAGCAGCTCGAGCCGTGCGGCGAAATAACCCGCCGCATCCTCGAAGGCGAGGACCTGGGCACGCCGACCACCCTCGACCAACACCTTGATGGTGCCGTCGGGAAGCTTGAGCAGTTGCAGGATCGTCGCCAGCGTACCGACTCGATACATCTGGTCGCTACCCGGGTCATCCTCCGCAGCGGTCTTCTGCGCTACCAGCAGGATCTGCTTGCTCGCCTCCATGGAGGCCTCGAGCGCACGCACCGATTTTTCCCTGCCGACGAAGAGCGGGATGACCATGTGTGGATAGACGACGACGTCCCGCAACGGCAGGACGGGCACGACATGCTGAGCAGGCTGCTCCATCAGAACTCCTCTTCAGAACCTTGGCCAGGCACGACCCCAAAACCACCGGCGCATGCCGAGATACCGGGAAGTGCTGAATCAACAGACGTGGAGCACAACCTTGGCGGGTGGCACGGGGCCCAAAGCCAGGGAATGCTGCGACGAGATCTTTCGGGAAGGCGAGTCAGGAGGAATCTACCTGCCGGATATCCCCGACGCACAACGGCTCGGTTCGCACGTGATTTCAGTCAGAGGCGGCCTTGGGCACCTCGGTCCCTTCATAAATGATGAGTGGCTTGGACTCACCACTGATGGCCGAGTCATCAAGCACCACTTTCGCAACGCGCTTCATGGAGGGAAGGTCGTACATGATGTCGAGCAGATTGCCCTCCATGATCGAGCGTAGCCCCCGGGCACCGGTCTTGCGCTCCACTGCCTTGCGCGCAACCGCGCGCAAGGCATCGTTGCGGATCTCGAGTTCACAACCTTCCATCTCGAAGAGCCGCTGAAACTGCTTGACCAGTGCGTTCTTCGGTTCGGTCAGGATCTGGATGAGTTGGGCCTCGTCAAGTTCGTGGAGCACCGCGACGACCGGCAGCCTGCCTATGAACTCGGGGATGAGCCCGTACTTGATCAAGTCCTCGGGCTCGACCGTCGGCAGCAGATCGTTGGCCGACTTCTTGTCGTCCTTGCTCTTGACCTCGGCTGAAAAACCGATCCCACCCTTCTCGGACCGATCGCGGATGACGCGTTCCAGCCCGGCAAAGGCCCCACCGCAGATGAAGAGGATGTTTGCCGTGTTGACCTGCAGGAACTCCTGCTGTGGATGCTTGCGCCCGCCCTGCGGGGGAACCGAGGCCACCGTACCCTCAATGAGCTTCAGCAGGGCTTGCTGCACCCCTTCACCGCTGACATCCCGGGTAATGGAGGGGTTGTCGGATTTACGGGAAATCTTGTCGATCTCATCGATGTAGACAATCCCAGCCTGGGCCTTTTCCACATCGTAATCGCACTTCTGCAGCAGCTTTTGAATGATGTTCTCGACATCCTCACCGACGTAGCCAGCCTCGGTGAGCGTGGTGGCATCAGCGATGGTAAACGGCACGTTGAGCAAGCGAGCGAGCGTCTCCGCCAGCAGGGTCTTGCCGCTTCCCGTCGGCCCGATCAGCAGTACGTTGCTTTTGGAGATCTCGACATCGCCCTGACGCGGCTTCGACTCGAGCCGCTTGTAGTGGTTGTACACGGCAACGGAGAGGATCTTCTTCGCCTGGTGCTGCCCAATCACGTACTCGTCAAGGATTGCGTTGATCTCATGCGGTGTAGGCAACTTCCGCCCGGATGAGGAGGTGCCCTTCTCCTGGACCTCCTCG
>DBNU01000126.1:0-4022 GCA_002299125.1 Proteobacteria bacterium UBA664 | reverse complement strand
TTTCCGCAGAAGGAGCAGTACAGCAACCGGTCGCCGTCGCCCTTGCCCTGCCTGTTGTCACTCATCTCGTGTGCACCTCATCGTCGTTCCTTGCGCCGGTTCAGCCATACCATCCGAACCACTCGACCGCTGTGACGCCATCCCGCGCCGACCGTTCCTGGTCCGGCGCGGTCTCAATGGCCAGCATACCGCATGTGTGGGTGGCAGCCGGTCGCCCGAGGCAGTCGGTGAGCCCATCCGAGTCCGGTTCGCCAAGCTGGCTGACCGGCCCACCGGGCCGATAATTCCTGCAATTAACCTGCCATTCGCCGTGCTCAGTCATCGGGTCAGACGACGGTCTCCACCGCCGCGCGCCCAGAGCGCTCGCTCAGCACCTGGTCGATGACACCGTACATCCGCGCGTCCTCTGCTCCCATGAAGTAATCGCGATCCGTGTCCTGGGCGATGCGCTCGAGCGCCTGACCGGTGTGACGTGCCAGGATGCGGTTGAGACGGTCTCGGGCGTTCAGGATCTCGCGCGCGTGGATGTCGATATCGCTCGCCTGCCCCTGGAACCCACCCAATGGCTGATGAATCATCACGCGCGAATGCGGCAGGGAGTGGCGCTTGCCCGGGGCCCCGGCGGCCAGCAACAGGGCCCCCATGCTGGCCGCCTGCCCAATGCAGAGGGTGCTGACGTCCGGTTTGATGAACTGCATGGTGTCGTAGATGGCAAGACCCGCTGTCACGACCCCGCCGGGCGAATTGATGTACAGATGGATATCCTTATCGGGATTTTCCGACTCCAGAAACAGCAGCTGCGCCACCAGGACGTTGGCCACGTGATCGTCCACCGGGCCACACAGGAAAATCACGCGTTCCTTGAGCAGCCGGGAATAGATATCGTAGGCCCGCTCACCCCGAGCCGACTGCTCGATCACCATCGGCACAAGGTTGAGGGCGCGGGGACTCAAGTCGGTCACGGAAGCATCTCCAGGGTGTGGGTTCAAGGGTCGAGGAAGATTTGGACCGACCAAGAACGGATGGATTCGCCTTGGCCATTCGCCCCGAGGCGGCACCCAAGTTTCACCTTGAGTGGCACGGGACGATCCCGAAGCGCTCGGCCGCTGACACCAAACCGACCGCCCGGATGGAAGGAGATGGCACCCTCGCGCAACAGCCAAGCGCAGGCAAAGACACGTCTGCAAGATTAGTCCCTGGCGGTATGGCCCGCATTCAGCACCTCAGCAGCGTGTGACGCCCTTCACGAACATCCCGAGATTGGACGCAGCAAGGACTGCCCAGCCGCGACCGCCAGAAAGGTCGGGGAATCGGCAGCCCTCACCGGCCCGCACCAAGGGCCCTCGCCGGGTGTTCGACGCGGGCGCGCTCAGGCGTCGGCCCCGTCCGTTGCCACGGTAGCGGCCGGTCGGCGCCTGAGTTCATCGAAATCGACGCGGACCTCAGCGACCGACGCGCGCTCCCAGAGCCACTCGACCACGCCGTCCTCCAGGGCGGCCGCCTCGACATCGGCGAGGCGATTGCGATCCTCGAAGAACCAGCGCACGACCGCCTGCGGGTCCTGGTAACTCGAGGCAGTGCGCTCGACCAGCTCACGCACCCGGACGGGATCCGGACGCAGCCCGTGGCTGCGAACCACCTCCGAGACGATCAGCGCCAGCTTCACGCGCTCGTGGGCGCGGGCACCGAAGATGGCCAGATTGTCGAATGCGGGCAGGTTGCTCGGGTCCACCCCTCGCTGTTGCAGGTTCTGGCGCAGCTCTTCGAGCATCCGTTCGGCTTCGACCGCCACCAGTGCCCGCGGCACCTCGAAGTCGTTGGCCGCCATCAGGCAGTCGAAGGCCTGCTTGCGATTGCGCTCCCGCAAAAGCTGGTCGCGCTCACGTTCGAGGTTGGATCTGAGCTCGCGGCGGAACGCCTCGAGCCCTCCTTCATGCACGTCGAAGGCAGCGAAGAAGGCGTCGTCCACCTCCGGGAGGATCGGCTCGCGCACGTCCTTTACCGTGACCTCGAAGTGCACCGGCTTGCCTGCCAGCTCGGCATTCTGGTAGCCCTCCGGGAAGGTCAGATCGAGGCCGATGGTCTGGCCTGCACTGGCGCCGACCAGTCCTTCGGCGAAGCCGGGGATGAAGCCGGGGCGCCCCAGCACGACATTGATCCCGGTGGCCGTCCCCCCCTCGAAGGGCACACCCTCCAGAGTGCCGACGAAGTCGACCGTGAGGCGATCCCCATCGACGGCCGGACGCTCGACCTCACGCCACTCCGCACGCTGCTCGCGCAGGGTCTGGGTCATGGCATCGAGATCGGACTCGCTGATCTCGCATTGATAGCGTTCGAGCGCGAGGGTCGCGAATGGGGCCAGTTGCAGCTCGGGATAGACCTCGAACTCTGCGGTGAAACGCATATCTTCGCCGGGCTCGGCGGAAAGCTCAGCAATCGCCGGATCACCGGCGGGCCGCAAGTTGTGTTGCTGGCAAGCCTCGACAAAATGGCGCCGCAGCAGTTCTCCCACTACCTCCTGCCGTACCTGCCCGCCGAAGCGCTGCTCGACCAGCTTCAGCGGCACCTTGCCACGACGGAAACCATCCATCTGCGTCTGCTGGGATAGGGTCGTCAGGCGCGAACGTATCGCCGTAGCCACATCGGTCTCGGGGACCACCACGTGCACCTTGCGCCCGAGCACACCGACGTTATCGACAGACACCTGCATGATGACCTCACTGGGGAAAGATAAAGTTGGCGGCACCGGACTGCCTGCACCGTAGCTGGGGAAGCACCGCTGGCGTCGTTCAACCGCGACTGCGCCAACGCCGGCCAGCACTTAGCCTGGCTGGTGCGAAAGGAGAGACTCGAACTCTCACGGGTTACCCCACTGGAACCTAAATCCAGCGCGTCTGCCAGTTCCGCCACTTTCGCCTTGAGCCTTGGCCGAACGGGGCAGCCGCAGAGGGTGTTCCGCTGGCCGGGCCAAACGAACGATGTACCTGCAGCCAGCCCCCCGCTGGGGCGGCGCGCATTATAGGGCAGGTGTTGCAGAGGGGACAGTCGCAGGTAGACCGGCCTCCCCGCCCTCCTGACTAGCGGCGGGGGCAGTCCCTCGCCGTGTACCCACCCTCGAGTCTCTCGGCACACGGTCCCGCGCGCCCCGGGCCATCCTGGGCGGGGCCGCGGCGGGCGCGCGCGCAACGCTATACTGGACCTGACCATTCCCGCACAAGGGCTTGTAGATGAATGTCCTGATGTCTCGGTTCGGTACCGTACGCAAGCCTGTTGTGTTGGCGGTCCTGCTGCTCACTGCCAGTCTGGCAGGGTCACTCGAGGCTCGCACCGTGCTCACCTGCGAGAACGCGCAGGGCGAACGCTTCTTCAGCGAGCGTTGCCCCCCGGGAACGGTCCTGGTGGAGACTCGGCGGGTCGCGACCGGTGCGCCGCCCAGCGCGCCACGGCCCCAGGAGACCGCCACGGCACCAGCGACACCGGCCACACCGAGCGTGCGCAAGCTGCAGACGGTCACCGTCTATTCTGCGCCGGACTGCGTCCCCTGTGACTTCGTGGAACGGCACCTGCAGACCCGGCGTGTGGCCTTCACGCGCATGGACGTCGAAGCGGATCCGGCCGCCTTCGATGCGATCAGGGGTCGCCTGGAGAAGGTGGGCGTGCCCGTGCTGACCGTCGGCGAATCTCTGCTCACTGGCTTCCAGCCACAACGCATCGATGAGGTGCTGGTCGCCGAGGGTGTACTGCTCGCAACCGATGTGCCGCAACGGAGTGAACCCGCTGGCGCACCTGTCGAAGGCGACACCGAGCAGGGCGCCACGCCTGACGCGCCCACGGTACCACCCGATCTGCCGGCCTCCAAAGACCGGGAGCCGCCAGCGGGTACGGCACGCCGGGCAGACACCCCGGTCAAGCCCGAGGATGCGGCACCTCAGTCCCGGGGGCTCCCTGCGCGTGAAGCGCCACCGCCTTCACCCCCAGTGTCGGTACCCTGAGATCGCAGACTACGCTCTGGCGCGCGCTGC
>DBNU01000098.1 GCA_002299125.1 Proteobacteria bacterium UBA664 | reverse complement strand
TGATGGCACCGATGCGGCGGATGTCGAGCCGTACCGAGGCGTAGAACTTGAGCGCGTTGCCGCCGGTGGTGGTCTCCGGGTTGCCGAACATCACACCGATCTTCATGCGGATCTGGTTGATGAAGATGACCAGGCAGTTCGAGCGCTTGATGTTGGCCGTGAGCTTGCGCAGGGCCTGCGACATGAGCCGGGCCTGCAGGCCGACGTGGGTATCGCCCATCTCGCCCTCGATCTCGGCCTTCGGTGTGAGCGCCGCGACGGAATCGACGACGATGAGGTCCACCGCACCCGAGCGCACCAACATGTCGGTGATCTCGAGGGCTTGCTCGCCGGTGTCGGGCTGGGAGACGAGCATGTCGTCGATATTCACCCCGAGCTTCTGTGCATAGCTCGGATCGAGCGCGTGTTCCGCATCCACGTAGGCCGCGGTACCACCGAGTTTCTGGGTCTCGGCCACTGCATGCAGGGCGAGGGTCGTCTTGCCGGAGGACTCCGGGCCGTAGATCTCGACGATGCGCCCGCGCGGCAGACCACCGACACCCAGGGCCAGGTCGAGCGAGAGGGAGCCGGAGGAGACGACGTCGATGCTCGTCACGGCGGCATCGCCCATGCGCATCACCGAGCCCTTGCCGAACTGCTTCTCGATCTGCCCGAGCGCGGCTGCCAGCGCCTTCCTGCGGTTGTCTTCCATGGTTTCAATCCTGTTGCGACGGGAAACGAGACTCGGACGCGAGCCTAACACAGGGGCCAGCGGCCGATCCGGGCGTGCCCGGCGCTCGCGCCAGCGGCGCGGTTCAGGGGCCGGGAACGCACCGGAGCAGGCCGGCGAGCGCGTGTCTGACCGCCGCCTGCCGCACTGCGGCACGGTCGCCCGGGAAGATCCGGGACTCAAGCTCAGGCTCTGCACCACGGGTCATCCAGGCGAACCAGACGAGCCCGACCGGCTTCTCGGCACTGCCGCCGTCGGGTCCGGCAATGCCGCTCACGGCCACCGCGAGGTCCACCGGTCGGCGGTTGAGCACACCCGCGGCCATCTCGGCCACCACTTCCGCACTCACTGCGCCGGCGCGGGCGAGGGTCCCGGCATGCACCCCGAGCATGGCCTGCTTGGCGTCATTGGAATAGCTGACGTAACCCCCGTCGAACCAGACGGAGCTGCCCGCCACCGCCGTGAGCGCCGCCGCGATGCCACCGGCGGTGCACGACTCCGCCGTCCCGAGCACGAGACCGCGCGTCCGACAGGCAGCACCGAGCGGCTCGGCCAGGTCGCGGCAGGCCTCGTCGTTCATGCGCCCTCACCCTGTTCACGCCCAACCGCCGATGCAGTGCGCGGGATGGCTGCCACCGCAGGCCCGGTCGCAGCCTCGCCATCGACTGCAAGACCCGGCACCGCGCGTCGCCCGCGTCGGGCGCGGAAGAAGTCGCGCAGCAGGGTGGCCGATTCGTCCGCCAGACAACCGCCCTCCAGCACGACGGCGTGGTTCAGCCGATTGACGTTCAACACATCGAAGACACTCCCCGCGGCCCCCGCCCGCGGATCGGTGGCGGCGAAGACCACCCGTTCGACCCGCGCGAGGACAATGGCACCGGCACACATCACGCAGGGCTCCAGCGTGACGTACAGCGTGCTGCCGGGAAGGCGATAGTTCCGCATCCGGGCAGCCGCAGCACGCAGCACCAACATCTCCGCGTGGGCCGAGGGGTCGTTCTGCGCGATGGGGCGGTTCCCGGCCGCGGCCAGCACCTCACCCGCCTGCACGAGCACCGCCCCGACCGGGACTTCGCCGACGGCCTCGGCCGCAACCGCCTCGGCCACGGCCAGCCGCATCCAATGCAGATCGGTGGAGTTGAAGGGACTCATATCGGGCCCATGTTCCCACAGACTCCCGGTCGCCGCCGGAGCAGCCCCCCCGCCACCGCAGCACCGGCCTGGGGCTGCGATCCGAACGCGCCCGGTGTGCCCGCAGCACCCACACTCGACAGCGGGGCAGGTAGTCGCTCCCCCGGAACGGGCGGCTCACGACAGGCATGGGGACGGGCGGCCACGGGCAGGGCAGTGACGCAGCGCCACAGTAGATCTGACCCGATGACCTCAGGCACGAGTTCAATCCGGGCGCCCTGCACTGGACAGGGCAGCCGTGGGTGGTCGAAGACCAGATACACGCGGCCGCCGGGGCCGACCCCGGAGTAGGCCACCGCATTGCCTGTCAGGCCCTCCGGTGGGGGCAGCCCAGCCGCATGATTCGAATCCGGCAACTCGGCCTCCGTGCGCCAGCGTGTCTCCACCGCCTGCTGCAGCACCGGCGCGATGTGCATGCCGTCCTCGATGAGCCAGCGGGCGACGGCGGCATCCGAGCGGGGCGCAAGCACGAGCACCTGCAGGAGAATGACCGGCAGCAGCAGGCGCCGACCGTAGCGTCCAATCCAGTGCTCGTGGGCGATGCGCACCCCGCCCCGCGCGACCGGTTCCAGGGCGCCAATGCCCAGTGTCGCCAGGATGCCGAGGCCGTAGGCCAGCGCCTGCGCCTCGCCGGAGATGGGATAGCCCGCTCCTGCGGCCAACCCGGGCAGTGCCCCGACCCAGGTCGAGAAGGCCCAGAGGGGGGACTGCCCGGCGTCCCGCAGGCGCAGCACGGCCCAATAGCTGAGCAGCACCTGCAGACCCGCGAAGTAGACACCCGCTACCAGCGGCAGGGCCTCACAACCCACCACACGCTGCAACGCCAGCGCGGGATGTGGCGGATGGGAAACCATCGCCACCGCCCACGCCAGCAGCAGGACTCGACCGAAGTAGGGGCCTCGGCCCAACAGAATCAAGGATACCCTTCCCAAATGGCCCGCGTGGGCGGCCACTCCCATGGCCTGCGCCGACGCATGCCGAACGCCCCTCCTGGCCCGGGTGCGGCGTCAGGCCGTCGCCAGCGGACCGTGGTGATCACAGTGGTCGCCGTGTGGATGGTGCAGGTGACCGTCCACGAGGTAATCCGTGTGGTCGCCGTGCGGAACGGCCTCGTGCCCACAGTCGGCACCATGCCGATGCTGCGCAGCATGGGCACCACAGGCATGACCCGTGGTGCAGGTGTCCGGATTCTGTGCATCGACCGCGATGACGTGCTCGTCCACGTGATCCGCGTGCGGGTGGTGCAGATGGCCATCGTGCAGATAATCGGTGTGGCCGAGATGTCGCACGGCCGTGTGGCCGCAGCCGGGCCCGTGGACATGGGCGTGATCGGTGTGGATATCGCAGGCACTCATCTGGGGGGCTCCTCGGTTGGGGAAGGACCGGCATCGGCCGGCAGGGCTTCACTGCCATGCAGGAACAACTGCTCCACGATGTGGGCCACGTGCGCATCGGCGAAGCGGTAGCGGACGTGGCGGCCCTCGCGTACGCGCGTGACCAGCCCGGCCTCCAGCAGCACCCGCAGGCGCTGGGAAGTCGTGGGCAGGGTCTCGGCGGACTCGGCCGCCAGTTCGCTCACACAATGCGGACCACCCGCGAGCAACTCCAGCAACCGGAGCCGCCCCACGTCGCCCAGGGCGGCACCGATCCGCGCGGACGCGGCCAGCGTGTGCTCCGGCCAGCGCGGGTGCACATGGACCGGATGCCCCTCGCCACCGCAGGTGGGAGCAGGCAGCGTGTCCTCGTCGCTGGAGCGTTTGTCTTGCATGGTTGCGCAAGTATGCAATCGAACGGCCGGAATGCAAGGACGGCGGCCCCGACGTCGGCTCGGCGAACGCGGCGGGCGTCACCAGGCCAGCAGGCGAGGGCCGAGCAGAGCGCCGACCGTGGCGGGAATGAGCATGCCGAGGACGTACCAGGTGCCGATGAAGGGCGCCGCGAGCTCCGGGCAGTGGAGCGTGTAGGCGAGCGCACCGATCGCCCCGGCCAGCAAGCCAGCCGCCCCGCCGGCGAGTCGCAGCCGGGTGGGTGCCAGGCCCTTCATCGCCCACAGCAGCGCGCACAGGGCCGGCAGCGACAGCAGGGCGATGATCCACGGGCAGACGAGCCAGGTGTTGCCGAGCACCAGCAACAGCCGCTGTCCGGCCTCGGCAGTGAGGATCTGCTGACCCGCCAGGCCCCAGATGAAGGCGACGGGCGCGGCCATCGCAAGAGGCAATGGCGCGAGCCGCGCCCCCGGGCGGGACAGTCGCAACGTGGCCAGGAACCCAGTCATCACGAGCAGCAATGGCAGACTCACTTTCGCCCAGAACAGCGGCAACTGCGCGTCGCGAGCGAGCGAGGCACTAAGGCCGAGGAGTGAGACCGACGCCGCCAGGGCCGCAAGCAGGCCGACGCCGAGCGCCACGGCGAGGCGGCGCCTGGTCTCGTTCGGCGGGAAGGCATGCTCCCCGGTCGCGAGCAGTGCGATGAATGCGTCGGTCCTCATCGCTCCCCTCGCAGCCGCGCCGCCAGGGCCTTCAGGCCGCGATGTATCGCCACCTTGACGGCCGACTCCGACATTCCCGTGATCTGCGCGGTATCCGCGACCGACCGCCCCTCGACCTTGACATGGATGATCGGCAGGCGCTGCCGATCGGGTAGCACCGCGAGCAGCTTGCCGACATCGCGGCGCGCCTCGGCGGCTTCGGTATCGACGGCAGCGAAGACTTCGCAAGCCTCATCGAGCGGATCGTTGAGCGCGTCGCCACGACCGTGGCGACGCAGATGATCCACGAGCTTGTAGCGCGCGATCGCGTGCGCCCAGGGCGTGATCGGCGCCGTCGGATCGTAGCTGTGACGCTGGTTGTGCACGGCCAGCAGGGTCTCCTGAACCAGATCTTCCACGGCATCCGGAAGGCGCACCAGGCGACGGCGGAAGTAAGCGCGCAAGCGGTCGCCGAGCTCAGTCAGGAACTGTCGATAGGCACCAGCCTCGCCGTGCGTCGCTGCCATGAAGAGCGACCGCAGCCTGGTCTCCGCGCCATCAGGCTTCGCTGCCTCCAAACAGTTCGCTCCCGCGGTCGTTCGGTTACACCGGCTGCATGCCGCCCTGTAGGCAGGCTGCGGAGACTCTAGCGACTGCCGTCACCGGCGACCAGCGCGCGGCAGCCTCGCTGACCACCGCGAGCGTCAGCAGAGACTGCCGGCGGGACCCCGTACTGACGCGGACTGAGCGCAGTCGGGACGAGCGCCTGCGTCATCGCCGCGCTTGCTGTAACCGAAACCGCGATCGAGCCGAACTAACAGGCTGATCGTCCGCAGTACCCAGCACATCACCGCTGCGGCTGCGCGCGGATCACCATCCCACTTCCAAGGAGCATCCAGCATGAACAGCACCACCGCCACCATGACCGCCTTCGCCCTTGCTGCCCTTGCGGCAGGCGCTGCGCTGGCGGCAGACGCGAACGACCCGGCCCCGACGGCAGAGCGGGAGAAGTGCTACGGCGTGTCCCTTGCCGGCAAGAACGACTGCGCGGCCGGTGCAGGCACCAGTTGTGCCGGCACCTCGAAGGTGGACTATCAGGCCAACGCCTGGAAGTACGTACCCAAGGGCAGTTGCGTCAGCATCAAGACCCCGACCGGCGTGGGGTCATTGATGCCGGCGAAGGGCTGATCCGGATCGCCCGCATGGACCACCCACCGTCCGCAGGACTTGGACTGAAGCCGCAGCACTACGAGGCGGCAGAGGCTGCGTGCGCGAACGGCCTGTGGTTCGAGGTCCATCCCGAAAACTACTTCGTCGCGGGTGGACCGCGGCTGGCGTGGCTGGGGGCGATCCGGTCACGCCATGCCGTCTCACTGCACGGCGTCGGGCTGTCGCTGGCGGCAGATGCCGATCCGGATCCGGCACATCTTGATCGGCTGGCCGCGCTGGCTGAGCGGATTGAGCCTTGCATGGTCTCCGAGCATCTCGCCTGGTCGCAGTGGGGTGGCAGCTATCGACCCGATCTGCTGCCCTTCCCACGGACGAATCAGGCGCTCTTGCGGATCGCCGCCAACATAAGCCGCGTGCAGGAGCGCCTGCGCCGCAGAATCTTGCTCGAGAACCCCGCACACTACCTGCGTATCGATGGCCATGATTGGGCTGAGGTGGACTTCCTCTGCGAGCTTGCCCGACGCACTGGCTGTGGCCTGCTGCTCGATGTCAACAACGTCTTCGTCAGTGCCCACAATCTCGGGACCTCCGCCGAGGACTACCTCGACGCCTTCCCGGTTGCACTCATCGCTGAGATCCATCTGGCCGGGCACTCCGTGGACCTCACGCCCGCCACCCCACTGTTGGTCGATTCGCATGACGCACCAGTTGCCGGCGCGGTCTGGGCACTTTACGAGCGACTCATCACCCGCATCGGGCCACGTCCGACCCTGATCGAGCGTGACGACCAGATCCCCGACTTCGACACACTCATGACGGAGCGCGCGCAGTCCACCGCACTGCTGGACGCGGCAGCACAATGCGCAACACACGCGCAGCCTGCCCTCGCATGAGCACTCCACACGACTCCTCACTGGGGGCCTTTCAGGATGCCTTCGCTATGGCGCTGCTGGCACCGGCCCCACACGCGGCCGAATCCACTGCACTGGCAGCGCTGACCCGCCAACCCGGCTTTGCGATCTACCGCAACACGGTACTGAAGGGCTGCATCGATGCCCTCGAGTCCAACTATCCCACCGTGGCGCAACTCGTGGGCGTGGAATGGTTTCGCGCCGCGGCTGCGATCCATGTGCGCGCCGCACTCCCGGTCGAACCGACGCTGGCACACTACGGGGACGGCTTCGAGGCCTTTCTGGCCGGGTTTGCACCCGCTGCCTCGGTGCCCTACCTGGCCGACATCGCCCGGCTCGATCGCTTCTGGACCGAGGCGCATGTCGCGCGCGATGAACCTTCGATCATGGCCGCCGACATCGCCTGCCTGCAGCCCGAGCTACTCGCCGGGACGATCCTGCGGCCCCATGCGTCCGCGCGCTGGGCTTGGTTCGCGCAGCACCCCAGCTTCACGATCTGGCAGCGCAGCCGCGACGCGGCCTGCGGTGATCTCTCCAATCTCGACTGGCGTGCCGAAGGGGCGCTCATCGTGCGACCGGCCCTTCAGGTGCGCTGGCTGGCACTCGACGCAGCCAGTCATGCCTTTCTTGAAACCTGCGCAGCCGGCAACCCGCTCGCTGCAGCGGCCACAGCCGCGTTCACTGCTGACGCGCGTGCCGATCTAAGCGCCCTCTTCGCCCGTCTGCTGGAGATCGGTGCCTTCGGTCTCATCACCATCCCGGATCCCACAGCAAAGGAGGACCTGCCATGACTCGAAGCATCTGCCCCGGAGGGCTCGCGGCGGCCGCAATCTGTGTACGCCAGATCTGGAACCGGCTGACTGATCGCATCGCGCCCCTGCTCAGCGACTCGCTGCTTGCGCTGGTGGCGCGCCTGGCGATCGCGAGCATTTTCTTCCTGTCCGGTCGGACGAAGGTCGAGGGGCTCTTCACCATCAGCGAGAACACCTACGCGCTCTTCCGCGACGAGTACCGCGTACCCCTGCTGCCACCCGAGTTTGCTGCACAGCTCGCGACCTTTGCCGAGCACCTGTTCCCGATCCTGCTCGTGCTTGGACTCTTCACCCGGTTATCCGCCCTGGCGCTGCTCGCAATGACCGCCGTGATCCAGATCTTCGTCTACCCGGACGCCTGGCCGACGCATCTCACCTGGGTGGGCCTGCTGCTCTTGCTGCTCGCCCGCGGCGGCGGCCTGGCGGCGCTCGACCGGCGGTGGGGGATCAGGTAGCGAGCACTGTGCATCCGCCGCCTGCTGCGCTGCCTCCTTCCACGGCCTGATCTTCGCAAGGGTCTTCGCGAGGCTCGCCTTCGCGACCTCGGTATCGTAGTCCGCCTGCAGACGCAGCCACCAGCCGTCCGACAGGCCGAAGAAGCGGCACAGCCGCAGATCGGTGTCCGCGGTAATGGCGCGTCTGCCGGCGACGATCTCACCGATGCGCTGCGCGGGAACGCCGATCTCCTTCGCCAGACGGTAGTTGCTCATGCCCAGCGGCTTCAGGAACTCCTCGGCGAGCATCTCGCCAGGCAACACGGGCCTGAGCTTCCTGGTCATGTCCTGTACCTCAGTGATAATCGACGATCTCGACGTCATCGG
>DBNU01000204.1 GCA_002299125.1 Proteobacteria bacterium UBA664 | reverse complement strand
CATAGAGCACGCCGGACTGGGTATCGTTCAGCTCCAGCAGATGTGTGAGCAACAGCGGCCCCAGCTCCGATATGGTGGCGCGTATCGGGATGCCGGTCTCGCCGTAAAGGTCCCAGAGCGCCAGCGGCACGGCGCGGGGCGTGTAAGCGAGGTCCGGCATCCGCGCAAGACGTTCATCGATCTTCGGATGCGGTCTGGCCGCGGCCCCGATACCGCAGAGATCGCCCTTGATGTCGGCGGCCAGGACCGGCACGCCGAGGGCCGAGAAACCCTCTGCCAGCACTTGCAGGGTGATGGTCTTGCCGGTACCGGTCGCGCCGGCGATGAGGCCGTGCCGGTTGCCCTGGCGTGGCAGTTGCTGGACGACCTCGCCTGCGGGATTCACTCCGAGGAACAACGGGGCAGCTTCGCTCATGAGGTCGATCTCCCAGTGCGGGACCGGCCGGATCCGGCGCCGATGCGTGCCGGAGCGGCCGCGGGGTTGGCGGCGGCTTGCTGGCCGTGTGGTCATTATCGTGCCCGGAAGTGCGCGCCCGAGACAGGGTAGGCAGTCCAGCTCCCGTGCCCTGATCGCCGTCAGGCAAAGATGCCATGCAGATACCAGCGCTCGTCCGCGCGCAGGTCGCGGAAGATCCAGCAACGCAGGCCATCGGCCCGCGCGGCGAGGTGATAGTCGCGGGCGATCTGCGCACCCTCCCACCAGCCGCCCTCGATACGCTCACCGCCGCCGAGGGGAGCCAGCGCACCAGCGAACCAGGGCAGACCGCTCTGGACTTCCAGCGGCAGCGGCTCGGGCAGCAGCCACAGCGGGCGCGGCCGGACCGGATCCGTGGCAGGGGTCACAACCTGCCCGGGCTCGACCATCTGCCAGGCCTGCTCCGGTCGCTGTTCAGCGGTGAAGGCAAGCCCGCGCACGGCACCCGCGCCCAATCGCGCACGCAACAGTTCCACCAGCCCGGCATGGCAATGCGCTGGCGCACCCGCACTCGTACCACCCGGCGCCGTGTGGAAGAGGGTCTGCGACCGCCCGGTGAGCGGGCGTGACTGTCGGAGTTCGATCTCCAGTGCACGCACCGGCCCCGGCAGGGCCAGGCTACGCCAGCGTTCCTGCAACAGCGCAGTGATGTGTCCGGGGTCGCGTGAGGGCTCGAGCAGACCGAGCAGCAGCCGTGTATCGGCCTCTCCCGCATGCAGCAACCGCCACTGCACCGTGAGCAGGCCAAGCCCACGCGCTGCGAGCCAGCCACACAGGCCGACGATCTGGCGTGCAGCCAGGGCAAGCAGGCGTGGCAGGGCGTGCAACTCTTCGAGGAACTCCAGCCGTTGCCGGTAATGCTCAGCCGGTGTGTGCAGGGCGAGAACCTCCGGGTAACGGCCAAGGGCACGATCCATCCAGTCGAGCAGGGCCGGGCCGAAGCGCTCCGTCAGCCCATGACGTGGCAGACGCAGAAGCTGGCCGAATTCGCGCAGACCCATGCCCTCCAGACGATCGGAGGGCGCCGGCACGCGCAGGGACGCAAGGGGCAGACGCCGCAGCGCGGCGGGCAGGTCGATCTGCCGCGGTACACGGGCTTCCCTCCCGGCCAGGGCCAGCAGCCATGCGCCCTGGGCATTGGGGGCGCTGGCCAGCGTCGCGACATGACCCGCCGCACCGAGGGCCGCACGCACCGCCTCACAGAGCGCCTCGAGACCGCCGAACAGCCGCAGGCTCCCCCCGACCTCCAGCAGCAAGCCA
The DNA here is from genome assembly GCA_002299125.1 of Proteobacteria bacterium UBA664. Taxonomy (GTDB): domain Bacteria; phylum Pseudomonadota; class Gammaproteobacteria; order UBA7966; family UBA7966; genus UBA7966. The sequence continues at coordinate 1,067 of DBNU01000204.1, read as the reverse complement.
TCGGGCGGGAAGATCGCCACGACGGGCGTCCATTGCCAGGCGAGATCCCCCAGCGCAGCGAGCACGCCGGCTTGAGCCACCGCATCCTGCCTGCGCACCACGAGGGCGCTGCCGGCCAGGGCCGAGGCCATGGCGAGCGAGGCACCCGCCGTGATGCCCGCCCGGGCTGCCGGCGCATTCGGCAGCAATACCCGCGCAGAACGCCCGGTGGCCGTGACGAGCACGGCGGGGGTGTCCGGCGCGAGTCCGGCCAGCCCCACCTCTCCGGCGAACCGGGGCAGGTGCGTGGCCAGCCACAGCGGCGCGGGACGGGCACCCGGCAGCGCCGCTGCGGCGGATGGGCAAGCGGGCGCGACGGCCACCAGCGCGGACGCCTGGCTGTCCTCCTGCCGGACGGGGCCCACCGCTGCGGGCAACACCGCCCCCTCCGGCGCGGTCAGCCGGAAAGGGGGCGGCAAGGGTGGCGGTTGTGGTGCGCGGGACATGGCCCGACCAAGGATACTGTACGTATGAACAGTATCCAGCCGGGCCATCCGATCCACCCTGTCGGCGGATCGGTGGCACATCCGCCAGCCCGGGAGGGTGCCGCCGCAGACCAGGCAGGCACGTCATTCCCAGCCCCCGACAGGGACACTCGGGGGCAGGCTCAGGCGGGAATCCAGCATGGTCGCCGCACCAGGGACTGGATCCCCGCCTGTGCGGGGATGACGGGGTGTGCGCGGGGATGACGTCAGGGTGCACCCGGACGACGGCTCCCCTCGCAGGACGACGGCTCCCGTGCGCGGGGATTACGGCTGCGACCGCGCTCGGAACGCGCGGCCGATGCACCCACTCATTCAGAGGAGGTGCGGCGACCAGGCCTCGCCCCATTGCCGGGTGTAGACCATCGTCTCCAGCGGGCGGCGCGAACGGGCGGCATGCTCCCTGGCCTGCAGATCGGCCGGAATGAGATTGACCGGCAACTGATAGCCCACCGCCATGACACTCATCGGCAGATAGCGCTCCGGGATGCGAAAGGCCGCACGCAGTGCCGACACATCGAAACCACCCATCTGGTGCACCATCAG
>DBNU01000220.1 GCA_002299125.1 Proteobacteria bacterium UBA664 | reverse complement strand
CGGCAGCAGCGAGCACCGGGGCAATCACCTGCTCCTTGCCGTGCTGGGTCAGCAGGGCAATACGCTGCCCGGCATAAGGCCGATCGGGGGATGCGCTGATGGCGTTCATGCACTGACGCTTCGCAGCCACCTGGCAGCACGAGCGGCCGAAATGAAACCGGGCACAGCGAACCCCGCGCCTGAACAACGCGACATGGGTGCCGGGATGCGCGCCAGCACGCCCTGACCCTCAGCGCCCACGCACCAGATTCATCACCTGCGTCATATCGAGGGTCCGTGCGCGCTCCTGGATCTGGGGCAGATATTGCGTCTGCATCTGCTTCGCGTTGTCCAGGAGGCCCTGGAAGGCCTCGCGGAGCACCGTGACATCCATCTTCCGCCCGCCTGCGTAATAGCGCCTCGCCACCTGCCCGAGGGCCCAGGTGGTGGCAAAGGAGAAGGCCATGCCGCTCGCGGCACTGCCGAGCTTGCCGAAGGACTTGCCCGCCACCTTGCCAAGCAGGCCACCGAGCAGCTTGCGCCCGAACTGCTCCAGGTACTGGGAGGTCAGGCCCACACCCGCAGTGGCAATGAAATCCTTGATCTGACCCTGGTCGAGGCTCTGGCCATGCGCCTGGCCGACCACATGGACGAGCTTCACCTGCAAGGGGACGATGGCCATGGAGGCCCAGGACTGCGGCAGCAGCTCCAGTGCCCCGGCGATGAGCGCGTAGTTGAGGATGGTCTGATCCATCTCGGCAGCAGAGAGGTTGGCCACGATCAGATCCGGCGTAGCCGATGCGGCGACCGGCAGTGCGGCAGCGGTAGCCCCTGCCCGCGGTGCCGCGAGCTCCGCCATCGCCACGACCCGGCTCACCTCGTCATCGATGCGTGCGGCCTCGGGCTGATCCAGGCCCAGCCGGCCTCGCAGATCGGCGAGGAAGGCACGCTCCGTCTCGCTCTCGCGATCATCTGCGTTGCATACGCTCACCGCCATTTCGTAGGCCAGATGCCGAAGTTCGGGGCCTTCGAGCCGGGCGACCGCCTGCTCGAGGCTGGTCCGGCGCAGAAGCACATCCTGATACAGACGGGCCAGATCCGGGGCATCGGCAGCACCCGCAAGTGAATCGGCGATGCGTCTGATCGCATCACGCTCGCGGTCATGCTTGCTGCCGTCGGCAAAGGCTGCCAGGACGGCGATGACGAGAATGGCCTGCTGTTGTTCGCTGTGCATGAGCTCTCTCCCGGAGCGGGGCGACACTGGGGAAGGACTGGATCCCCGCCTGCGCGGGGATGACGGAGTGGCGCGGCATGCCGGGTGTGCGGGATGACCGGTGTGCGGCATGCCGGTCGAGTTCTTGTCATTCCCGCGAAGGCGGGAATCCAGTGTCGTAGTGCCATCACTGGGGAAGGACTGGATCCCCGCCCGAGCCTGCCCCCGAGTGTCCTTGTCGGGGGCAGGGATGACGGAGTGGCGCGGCATGACCGGTGTGCAGGGATCACGGGGCGGGCGTGGGGATGATGGGTGGTGCGGGAACAACGCGCCGTCAGGTCATCGCGGGGGACCACAGGCGACACAGCAGCCGCCAGCCGAACTTGCGCGCCTCGTCGAGGAACAGGACGCTGGAGGCCACCAGCGTGGCGAGGCCCCAGTCGTTGAGGCTGAGATCCGTGGTGCGAAAGATGGCCTGCGCCGGTTCCCAGTGCACGGCGATCACTTGCAGGGTGACCACCACCACGATGGACAGCCACAACCAGCCGTTGCGGAAGAAATCGCGATTGAAGGCCGAACCGTGCTCGGCCCGCGCATTGAAGACATTGAAGAACTGGAACAGCACAAAGGTGGTGAAAGCCAGTGTCACGGCGTAGAGCTCGCCCCTCGGCATGGCGTACTGATACAGCGCGAGCGTGCCCACGGCCATGGTCAGGCCATACAGCACCATCCGCCCCAGTCGCCCGAGCGTGAGCAGACGCGCATCGGTTTGCCGCGGGGGCTCATCCATGGCCCCTGGCCGTGGGGGTTCGATCCCAAGGCACATGGCCGGTGGGCCATCCATGATGATGTTCACCCACAGGATCTGGATGGCCGTGAACGGGGTGGGCCAACCGAGCAGACTCGCGCCCACCACTGTCTGGATGGCGCCCATGTTGGTGGAGAGCTGGAAGCGCACGAACTTGACGATGTTGTCGTAGATCGCGCGCCCCTCGCGCACCGCCCGCACGATGGTGGCGAAGTTGTCGTCGGTCAGCACCATGGTGGCCGCTTCCTTGGTCACCTCGGTGCCGGTGATCCCCATGGCCACACCGATGTCGGCGTGCTTGAGGGCGGGGGCATCGTTGACGCCGTCACCAGTCATCGCCGCAATGTGGCCCTGGGCCTTGAGGGCCTGCACGATGCGCACCTTGTGCTCCGGTGCCACGCGGGCAAAGACCCCGATCTCGGCAATGCGCGCAGTCAGCGCCGCATCGCTCATGGCATCGAGCTCTCGCCCTTCCACCACCTCACCTTCGAGACCCAGTTCGCGAGCGATGGCAGCGGCCGTGATCCGGTGGTCACCGGTGATCATCTTCACCACGATGCCGGCCCGCCTGCACACGGCGATGGCATCGCGGGCCTCGGGGCGCGGCGGATCGATGATGCCGACCAGACCCACCATCGTCAGGTCGCGTGCGTGGTCCATCAGATCTGCGGTCGGATCGAAGGACGCCGCCGGGATCGACTTGTGCGCCATGGCCAGCACCCGCATCGCCGCTCGGGCCAGACGATCATTCTCCTCCTGCCAGAAGGCTGTATCGATAGGCTCATCGGTCTCCGCGCCCAACTGCCGGGCAGCGCGCGCCAGCAATACGTCCGGGGCACCCTTCACATGCATCTGCACCACGTCCCCGTGGAAGTGGAACGTGGCCTGGAACTTGTGGGCTGAGTCGAAGGGGATCTCGGCAATGCGCGGGCTGCCGGCCGCAAGGCGCTCCGCGTCCACACCGCCCTTGGCTGCAAGGGCCAGCAGGGCACCTTCGGTGGGGTCGCCGATGAGCTGACCGTTGCGGATGCGGCTCTCGTTGGCGAGTACGGCGGGATGGAGCAGCGGCGCGAAATCCGGCAATGGGCTGCCCGCCTCCGCGACGATCTCGCCACCGGCCCCGTAGCCCTCCCCCGATACGGTGAAACGCCGGCCGCGGAACATCACGCTACGTGCGGCCATCTGGTTCATGGTGAGGGTGCCGGTCTTGTCCGAGCAGATCACCGTCGTGCAGCCGAGGGTCTCCACCGCCGCCAGTTTCTTCACGATGGCACGGTGCTGGGCCATGCGGTGCATGCCGAGGGCCAGTGTCACCGTCACCACCGCCGGCAGGCCCTCGGGGATCGCCGCCACGGACAGTGCGAGGGAGGTGAGCAGGACCTGCACCAGCGGCTCGCCGCGCGCAAGCTCGAGCAGGAAGATGCCGGAGACCACCACACCCGCGATGATCCCGAGACGCTTGCCGAGGATATCGAGCTGCACCTGCAGCGGCGTCGGCCCGCTCTCGGCCTGGGCCAGCATGCCCGACAAGCGACCCATCTCGGTCTGCATGCCGGTGGCCGTGACCAGCAACTCGGCCCGCCCACGCGTGACGGCGGTGTTCATGAAGGCAAGATTGATGCGCTCCGCCAGCGGTGCCTCGACCGGCACCGGGGCGCGAGCATCCTTGGCCACGGCATGCGATTCACCCGTGAGCGCCGCCTCGTCGATCTCGGTGTTGTGCGTGGCCAGGAGCCGCCCGTCGGCGGGCACGCGATCGCCCGCCTCCAGGAGGACGATGTCCCCCGGGACGAGGCGTCTGGCATCGACCTCCTCCACGCGGGCATTGCGACGCACCCGCGCCACCGGCGCGAGCATGGTCTTCAATGCCGCCAGCGTGGCCTCGGCGCGGTACTCCTGCCAGAAGCCGAGCAGCGCGTTGATCACCACCACCGCGAGGATGACGATGGTGTCCTTGAGATGGCCGATGCTGCCGGCCAGCACCGCCGCACCGATCAGCACCAGGATGAGCACACTGCGGAACTGATCGAGGAAAAGCACCCAGGCAGGGGTCGGTGGCTTCTCGGAGAGCCGGTTCTCGCCGTGGCGTACGAGGCGCGCATCCACCTCAGCGGCACTCAGACCCGAGTCAGGGCTTACGTCGAATTGCCCGCAGGCTTGCCCCGGCGACAGGGTGTGCCAGTTGGCCACCGGTGCAGTCTCCCCGGCCAGTGGATCAGGCGATGAAGCGGCTGGCTGCATGTTGCGAAAGCTCCGATTTGAGACCGCGGACAGTGACTACCCGGGGTGGACGGCCACCTCGGGTAAGCGCGAGTACTTCAGGGCGAAGGCGTTGATCGCGCTGGGCGATGGCTCCCTGGCAGATCCGGTTGCAGGTTGGTCACCATCGGGCCGACCGGGGCCGGTCGACGCTCAGGTCGGCTGCGCGGGCGCTACCGGCCCCCCCGGGCCTGGGCTCGGCGCCGCCGCCGCTGCCTGCCGCAGCCGCACCTCGATGAGGCCCGCCATCCCGGGCGTCACGGTGAGGTTGAAGGATTCGTCGCCGCGTGTGAAGCGGTGGCGCTCGCCCTCGGCCGTGGCCGAGAGCACCTCGTGCGCGAAACCGGCACCGGTGAAGCCACTCACGTAGTGCGTGACCACGCCAGCCATAGCGGCCAGGCCGGTGTAGCCCACTTCGGTAGCCCCACCCTCGGCGGCGTAGAAGCTGCGGATGAGCCCGGGGAAACGCGCGACCGGGCCGATGTCGGTGCCGCTCACGTCGATGGTCGGCAGGACCTCGGCGATCCCCGGTGCCCACTGACCGACCTGCTCGCGCGCGCCCTGCAGGCCGCGCTCCGCCTCGGCCAGCAGGCCGGGCTTCAACTGCTCCACCTGGGTCACGGCATCGCCCAGCAGGCGCACGCCGGCGTCGCCAAGGTTGATCCCCTGGACCCACAGCCAGGACAGAACGGCAATCACGGCCCAGACCAGCAGCCCAAGCAGCAGCACCACCACGACACCTATCGCGATCCAGGTCCGCATACCGATGTTGCGCAGCGTCGCGGCGGCCTGTGTCAGCCAGAAAAACGTGCCGATCCCTTTCATGATGCGTCCCTCCTGCGGGCTCTGGCGTGTGTGACGTTCCGCAATCATCGCCAACCCGCCCCGGGGGGGACGGCTCGCTGCGCTGCGGCATTGCCGGGCCTGAGACTCGCACAGCGGCGGGAGTTCTGTCGAAGGTCGGGCGGATCGCGCCAGGCCGGTCGCGCCCTGATCGCGATCAGCGGTGCGTCAGAACTTCTCTGCCCGGCGCACCAGCACCTCTGCGACGTAGAGCACCATGCCGTAGTGCTCGTAGTAGGTCGCCTCGAGGTGCCGGGCGATGGCCTCGGCAACCACGGCGTCGCACAGGATCTCGATGCGGATGTTGCGGTTTTCGTCCCAGGCGGCGTCGCGCCGCCCGCGGCTGCCCTTGCCCCGGGCGTCGGTGATGGTATAGCCGCGCGCGCCCAGGGACTCGAAATCCTTCACCAGCAGACCCTCGAGGGCGGCCTCGGTGACGATGGTGAGCAACTTGCGCGGGGTGCCGGTCATGGGTCTGGCCTCAGGGCGGGTGGCTGAATCGAACACGCCTTGCACTGACTGCGGTCGCGTGGGCAGGGCGTCAGCCGGACCCAAGGAAACGGAGGGTCATGGCGTGATAGAGCGGGATGCCCACCAGCACGTTGAAGGGGAAGGTCACCCCCAGCGATGCGGCGAGCGAGAGCGTGGGATTGGCCTGCGGCACGGAGATGCGCATGGCCGCGGGTACCGCGATGTACGAGGCACTGGCGGCCAGGATCGCCAGCATGGCGACTCCACCCGGCGACAGGCCGAGGGCATGGCCCAGCAACATGCCCACCACGGATGAGAAGAGCGGCATCGCGATACCGAAGACGAGCAGGAACGGCCCGCACTTGCGCAGGCTGCCGAACTGGGACGCCGTGATGATCCCCATCTCGAGCAGGAATAGGGCGAGCACCCCCTTGAAGAGATCGAAGAAGAGCGGCTTCACCGGTGCCAGCCCATCGGATCCCGCAGCCCAGCCGATGAAAAGGCCGCCGATCAGCAGCACGATGCTCTTGCCGAGGAACACCTCATGGGCCACGACGCCGATGCGCATGTCGCGAGAGATGCCGCGCGCGAGCAGGATGCCGACCACGATGGCGGGGATCTCGAGCAAGGCGAGCAGAAAGGGCATGTGCGCCTCGTAGGGCACCTGCAGCCGGGTGAAGTAGGCGACGGCCACGGCATAGGTCGCGACGCTCACCGAGCCGTAGTGGGCCGCGATGGAGGCGGCGTCCGCGCGCGGCAGGCGCCCGAGATAGCGCAGTACCGGGAAGGCCACCAGCGGCAGCAGCAAGCCCATGGCGATCACGGCCACGGCCTGCAATGCCAGATCGGCGAAGGGCTGGCGCGCGAGTTCCACCCCGCCCTTGAGGCCGATGGTGAGCAGCAGGAGCATGCTGACCAGGTCGTACACCGCAGCCGGCATGCGCAACTCGGAGCGCAACAGGCCGGCCGTGAGACCGAGGATGAAGAACAGCAGGACCGGATCGATGGGGCTCAAGGGCGTTTCCTCGAAGCTTTTGCCGGTGCCGGAATTACCCGCAGCGACCGGGTTGTCCGCCAGGTCACGACCAGCGGGCCGCTCACCTTAGCCAGTCACCGCAGGGGAAGCCAGATGCGGATTTCCCTTAAGGTTCATCAACAGATCCGCGGCAACTGCTCCCCGCTCAGCCAGTCCACCACCCGCCGACCGCTGAAGCGGGTATCCATCTGCACGAAGCGGTGCGCGTCCTCGATCACCCAACCAATGTGCGCGGCCTCCCTGCCGAGCGGATGCGCCCGCATGGCGGCCAGCACACCATCCGCCACATCTGCGGCGCAGATGGCGATGAGCTTGCCCTCGTTCGCGACATACAGCGGGTCGAGGCCGAGAAGTTCACAGGCCGCCTCGACCTCCGGGCGCACCGGGATGGCGGCCTCGCGGATGCGCATGCCCACGGCGGACTGTCGCGCGATCTCGTTCAGCGTGGTCGCAAGACCACCACGGGTCGGATCGCGCAACACGTGGATCCCATCGGCTGCGACTGCGAGCATCGCCTGCACCAGCGTGTGCAGGGCGGCGGTGTCACTCTCGAGCGTGGTCTCGAAGGCGAGCGATTCGCGCGTGGACAGTACCGCCACGCCGTGGTCACCGATGGGGCCCGACAGCAGGATGGCGTCACCCACACGGGCCTGGCGGCCGTCGATGCGCAAGCCTGCAGGCCGCCAGCCGATCCCGCAGGTGCTGATGAACACCCCATCACCCTTGCCCCGCTCGACCACCTTGGTATCGCCCGCGACGACCGGCACGCCTGCTTCGCGCGCCGCATGCCCCATCGACTGCACGATCCGCTGCAGATCCGCGAGCGCGAAGCCCTCTTCGAGGATGAAGCTCGCCGTCAGGTACAGCGGCCAGGCGCCGAGCATGGCGACGTCGTTCACGGTGCCGTGCACGGCCAGGCAGCCGAGATCGCCGCCAGGGAAAAAGATGGGCGAGACCACGTGCCCGTCACAGGCCGTCACCAGGTCTCCGGCAGGTGCTTCCGCCGTGGTCGATGACAGCGCGCGCGGCATGCCGAAAGGCAGTACCGCCGCGTCATCTCCCGCGCGCAGGAAGGGGTTGTCGAGTGCCGGCAGGAAGAGCTCCTCGATGAGCTGGGCCGAGGCCTTGCCGCCCGCACCATGCCCCAGATCGACTTGCCCACGCCGGATGTCCAGCGGTCGAACGTAGGCCTTCTTCACGTCAGGCCGCCACCACGGGGAGGTCACGGAAGCGGCCGTAGCTGTAGTACGCGGCGCAGGAGCCTTCGCTCGACACCATGCAACTGCCGACCGGGTTTTCCGGGGTGCAGACCGTGCCGAAGATGCGGCAATCTCGCGGCTCCTTCACACCGCGCAGGATGGCGCCGCACTCGCAGGCCTTGTGATCCGGCACGCTGCGATAGCCCAGATGGAAGCGCTGCTCGGCATCGAAGTGGGCGTATTCATCGCGGATGCGCAGGGCCGACCGAGGCACACTGCCGAGGCCGCGCCACTCGAATGAGTCCCGCAGTGTGAAGACCTCCGCCATCACCGCCTGCGCGGCCGGATTGCCCTGCGGCGTGACGGCCCGGGTGAATTCGTTCTCCACCTCTGCGCGGCCTTCGTTGATCTGCCGTACCAGCATCAGAATGGCCTGCAGCACGTCGAGTGGTTCAAAGCCGGCGATGACCACTGGCTTGCGATACTCGCGGGCGAAGCGCGCATAAGGGTCGGAGCCGATGACGATGCTCACATGGGCGGGACCGACAAAGCCCTCGATCTCGGCGGTCTCCTCGGCCGCGGCACCATCGAGGATGGCGCGGATGGCCGGGGGCGTGAGCACGTGATTGCACATGACGCTGAAGTTGGGCAGCGCCTCGCGGGCGGCCTGACGCAGCACCAGTGCCGTGGGCGGTGTGGTGGTCTCGAAGCCGATGGCGAAGAACACCACCTGGCGCTCCGGATGCCGACGCGCGAGATCAAGGGCATCGGCCGCCGAATACACCATGCGGATGTCGCCGCCACGCGCCTTGGCCTTCATGAGCGACATCTCGGCAGACGCCGGCACCCGCAGGGTGTCGCCGTAGGTGCAAAGGATCACGCCATGCTCCAGGGCGAGTTCAATGGCCATGTCCACCCGCCCGATCGGCAGCACGCACACCGGGCAGCCCGGCCCGTGGATCATGCGCACGTTCGCGGGCAACAGGTCGATCACGCCATAGCGCGCGATGGCGTGGGTGTGTCCGCCGCAGAACTCCATGAGCCGGTAGTGATGCGCGGGCTGGACCTCGGCGGCGATGCGCTCGCCCAGATGCTGCGCCAGTCGGCCATCGCGGAACTCGTCGATGTACTTCATGTGCGGTACCTCGTTCTGCTGGCTGCGAGACTCGTGGGCTGCACGCGGCGCGGTAGGCTGGCTCAGACGCTGGAAATCACAAGCCCTGGCGGTGCCTCGGCGGCCTCGCTTGCCGCCAGCTCCGCGAACAGGGCCAGCGTGCGGCTGGCCTCGGCCTCATCGAGCACGCCGATGGCATGGCCGACATGCACGATCACGTAGTCGCCCGGCACGGCCTCGGGTACGAGGGCGACACTGATCGGCTTGCGGATGCCGCCGAGTTCCACCAGGGCCTGGTCGCCCTCACGGCGTTCGATGAGCAGGGCCGGTATGGCTAGGCACATGTGCGTGTCTCCTCGGTGACGTGGGCCCGGTTTCGATGCAGGGCCACCCAGGCCTGGCCGATGGCCAGGCCCGCATCGCCACAGCCCATGGTCCGGGGCAGGAAGGGTTCGAGGCCCGCCGCGCGCAGGCGGGCCTGCACCCGTTCACTCAGGATGCGGTTGTAGAAACAGCCTCCGCCCAGGCACACGTTGCGCACGCCTCGCGCCCGGGCGGCATCCACGAGCCAGTCGGCCAGTGCCTCGGCAAGGCCCAGGTGGAAGGCGGCGGCACGCCGATCCACTGCCGCGGCCGGGGTGTCGAGCAGACCGGCCCAGAGGGGGCGGAGGTCCAGCACCTGAGACTGACCCGCGCCGATGCGCTCGGCAGCCGGCAGGGGTGGAATGTCCGCATCGACCGCCAGTGCCCGCGCCGCCGCCTGCTCCAGCGCGATGGCGGCCTCAGCCTCCTCCTGTTGCTCGAAGCAGAGCCCGAGGGCAGCGGCAGCGGCATCGAACCAGCGCCCGGTACTACTGGTCGGCGGGCAGTGGACCCCGCGCTCGAGCATCTGAGCAAGCCCCAGAGCCCGTGTCGTGCCGATCAGCGGCCCCCAGCGCGACGGGATCTCGGCGCTGCGCCCGAGGGCGTGCAGCACACTGGCCGCCATGCGCCAGGGCTCGCGCGCCGCCCGATCACCACCCGGCAGGGACAGCGGCTGCAGATGACCGAGGCGTTCGCAGGCTGCGCCCTCGAGCCAGAGCAGTTCCCCGCCCCAGGCCGTGCCATCGTCTCCCAGACCCACCCCATCCAGCGCCAGCCCGACCACGGCACCTTCCAGCCGATGTTCGGCCACCACCGCCGCCAGATGGGCCTGATGGTGCTGCACACCGAATGCGGGCACATCAAGCAGCTCGGCCACTTCAACGGCCAGGCGCGTACTGTGGAAGTCCGGGTGCAGATCGTGCGCCACCGCCTGCACGGGTCGCCCGGAGTGCTTCGCCAGCGCGAGCAATGAATCGACCGATACCTCCAGCGCGGCACGGGCCTCTGGGGTGCCGAGGTCGCCATGCACCGGCGACCAGTGGGCCTGGCCGTTCATCCACAGACAGGCCGCGTTCTTCAGCCAGGCACCGGTGGCCAGCACGGAGGGCGCTCCGTTCATGGCGTCGCCGCCCCCTGGCGACGAGCGAGTTCGGCCTCGAGTTCGGCCACCCGTGCCCGCAGGGCGGCGACCTCCGCTGCCTGCGGTCCCGCTGTCGTCGCGCCTTGGCCGGCCAGAGCGAGGATCCAGGTGAGCCAGTCGTCCATGCCCGCACCGGTGGTGGCCGAGACCTGCAGGACCTCGATCCCGGGGTTCACCTCGCGCGCCATCGCCACACAACGCGCCACATCGAAGGTCACGTAGGGCAGCAGATCGACCTTGGTCAGCACCATCAGGCGCGCCGTGGCGAACAGATCCGGATATTTGCGCGGCTTGTCTTCGCCTTCGGTGACGGACAGCACCACCACTCGGGCCGCCTCGCCCAGATCCCACAGCGCCGGGCAGACGAGATTGCCCACATTCTCGATGAAGAGAAGACTGCCCGCCCCGACCGCGGTCGCGTGGGCGTGGGCGTAGGCGTGCGGATGTTCGTGGTCATGGTCATGGTCATGGTCATGGTCGTGTGCGTGTGCGTGTGCGTGTGCGTGGACATGCGCATGCAGACGCGCGAAGGCCGCCGCAACCATCGGGGCATCGAGGTGACAGCCCTTGCCCGTGTTGACCTGGATGGCAGGCACACCCGTTGCGCGGATGCGGTCGGCATCGAGGCTGGTCTGTTGATCACCTTCGATGACGGCGAGCGGCAGATCCGGCAAGCGCTCGCGCAGAAGCCTCAGGCTGGCGCACAGCAGGGTGGTCTTGCCCGAACCCGGGCTGGAGACGAGATTCAGCGCCGTCACCCCATGCGCGGCGAAGTGCGCGCGGTTCTCGCGT
>DBNU01000109.1 GCA_002299125.1 Proteobacteria bacterium UBA664 | reverse complement strand
CAAAGCATGCGACAATCCGCGCGCTTTGGCGGGGTCACTGGAAGACCTCGACGAGGTCTTCAAACGGGTCGGAGTGAACCCGGGAACCAGCGCGGATCTTACCGTGGCCTCATTGGCCGCGTCCGGGCTCATTGACCTCCTGGTAACGGGGCGGAGCTGGCCCGGTACGGATGCGGGATGGTTCGACGCTCTGTTCCAGCATCACTGATCGACCCAACTACCGAAGGTGACAAGCGATGTCGATTTTCAGGGCACTTGTCGGAGACAACCCAACCCCCCCCGTTTCAACTGGAGGACACACCATGGCAGTCGTGGATCGAGTTCTGGTCGGTGAATCCCTGAAGGGTGATGGCAACGAGGTCGCGCACATCGACCTCATCATGGGTCCGCGCGGCAGCGCCGCCGAGGCCGCCTTCTGTAACTGCGTCACCAACAACAAGGATGGTTTCAGCAGCCTGCTGGCCGTGGTGGCACCGAACCTCCTCACCAAGCCGAACACCGTGATGTTCAACAAGGTCACCATCAAGGGGGCCAAGCAGGCCGTCCAGATGTTCGGGCCCGCCCAGCGCGCCGTTGCCATGGCCGTCGCGGACTGCGTCGAAGATGGCACCATCCCGGCCGCTGAGGCCGACGATATCTTCATCTGCGTGGGTGTGTTCATCCACTGGATGGCCGATGACGACAAGAAGATCCACGACTTCAACTACGAAGCCACCAAGGAGTCCATCAAGCGCGCGATTGCTCGCGAGCCCAAGGCCTCCACGGTCGTGGCCCAGAAGGGCGCCTCCGCGCACCCCTTCTCGCCGAAGTAAGGCCACGCGCCCGCCAGGGCGTCTGACCACGCGGTACCAGCAAACGCCCGGCCTTGGCCGGGCGTTTTCTTTTGGCCAGACGTTTCATTCTGGCCGGGCAGCACTGACCATTGCGTGGTGGCGCCGAACTTGGCAGGGTCGTCTGCCCGCAGCGCGGGCCAATGTCCGCGGCGGTCGGATGGAGGATGCGGCTGATGTGCCCAGAGCAGGCTCAAGGCGCGCTCGCGGCCTGGCGCGAGTTCCTCGACACGCCATTGGATCGGCAGCTCACGCGCTGCGCCCGGCAGCCGCCGGTGGTGGCCGCCATGGCGCTGTTTCGCGAGGTGGCGGAGCGCGTGCCCGCCTACGCCGCCTTTCTGCGCGCGGCGGGTGTAGACCCCGCTGGCGTCAGTGCGGAGCAGGACTTCGAGCGCCTGCCGCTCGTCACCAGGGACAACTATCTCGACCGCCACCCGCTGCCTGCACTGTGCCGCGACGGGCGGCTCGCGGGCTGCGATATGGTGGCGGTGTCCTCGGGTTCGACCGGGATGCCCAGATTCTGGCCGCGCTCGGTCGCCGACGAGCTCGCCATCGCCTGGCGCTTCGAGCAGGTGCTGCACGACAGTTTCCGTGCCCACGAGCGGCGCACACTGGTCGTGGTGTGCTTCACGCTCGGCACCTGGGTGGGCGGCATGTACACGGCGGCCTGCTGCCGCCAAGTCGCGGCCAAGGGCTACCCCGTCACGGTGGTCACCCCCGGCAACAACAAGGCGGAGATCCTGCGCGTCGTCGCCGGCCTGGCACCCGAGTTCGATCAGACGGTACTCGCGGGTTATCCGTCCTTCGTCAAGGACGTGATCGACAGCGGACGCGCCTGCGGCCTGGCCTGGCAGGAGCACGGCATCCGTCTGCTGCTCGCCGGCGATGTATTCAGCGAGGCCTGGCGCGATCTCGTGGGCGAACGCACTGGGTCAACCGAGCCGCTCATGGACTCCGCCTCGCTCTACGGCACGGCAGATGCCGGTGTGCTCGGCGTCGAGACGCCGCTCAGCATCCTCGTCCGCCGCTTCCTCAGCGGGCGGCCGGACGCCGCGCGCGACCTGTTCGGCAGTTCCCGCCTGCCCACCCTGTTGCAGTACGACCCACACAGCCGCTATTTCGAGGTGCGTGACGGCACGTTGCTCTTCACCGGCGACAACGGCGTGCCACTGGTGCGCTACCACATCTCCGACGAGGGCGGGATCGTCAGCTACGCGCGGCTGCTGGCCTTTCTGAAGGGCTGCGATTTCGATCCCCTGGCGGAACTTGCATCCCGCGGCGTGCCGGCCGTGCGCGATCTGCCCTTCGTCTATGTGTTCGGTCGGTCACACTTCGTCGTGTCCTTCTTCGGCGCGAACATCTACCCGGAGAACGTGACCGTGGGTCTGGAACAAGCGGGCGTCGCGGCGTGGGTGAGCGGGAAGTTCGTCATGCAGGTGGTCGAGGATGCCGATCGCGATACGCACCTGGAACTGATGGTGGAACTGGCGCCCGGCGAGGTAGGCGGCAGCGAGCGACTCGCGCGTGTTGCCGAGTCGGTGCACCGGGAGCTCCTGCGCGTCAACAGCGAGTTTGCGCATTACGTGCCGGCAGCGCAGCAGACGCCACGGGTCATGTTGTGCCCGCACGGTGATCCAGAGTGGTTCCCGGCCGGGGTGAAGCACCGCTACACACGTGACGCCTCGCCCGGGGCGGGCGCTGCTTGACGACCCAGGCACGCAGCAGTCGTCGGCCGACGCGCTCCGGGACCGGACCCTCACCCCAACCCCTCTCGCACGGGGAGAGAGGCTTGCAAGCCCCCGCCGATCGGCTGACGAGCCAAAAAAAGAGGCGGCAGGTTCCGGCCGTGCCGCCCAAGGTCGTCGTTCAATCGCGCTCCGGGCTGCCGGGCCCGCCTGAAGGTGTTCCAAGCGTGGGCGAATGATAAGAACACAGCCGCCGTGGCGCCTGCGGCATAGTGTCGCAGCGGTGCACCAGGCGAGGCGGGGAGCAGGGAACGGCCTCTGATCTCGGCGTGCGCAGGCGCCCGAGTCGCGTTCAGCGAAGCCTGATGCGCCCATCGTGCAGGGCCGTCGCGACCAGCACCCCGGCAGCGCCCAGCCGTGCTGCCTGCGCGACATCGTCCTCATCCCGAATCCCGCCGGCCAGAAAGCAGCGATGACCGGGCAGTGACGGCATATTGCGGGCGAGACGCGCGAAGTCCGGCCCCTCGGGACTACCCATGCGATCAAGACACATCAGGATGACCGCCAGCTCCGCGCTGGCTGGCACACAGAGTTTCGCCTGGCCGATGTCGTGTCCGGCACGTTGATCCAGGGAGATGACACAGCGGGCGAGCTCGCTGGCCTCGGGCAGCGATCCGGACCAGGTCTCGCTCGCGAGCACCGGTTTGAAGTTCGGGAGCAGCGGCAGCGCCTCGAGTGCCGGCAGGCCGGTGAGTCCGATATCACACCAGAACTCGAACCGCGGGTGCTGTGCCGCCAGTGCGAGCAAGTGCGCGAGCTGGGCCGGTCTGCCCGCGAGCGCGTCGAGATCAGCGAGGTAGATCACCCGAATCCCGGGCATCTGCGCCAGCGACGCCAGCATGTGCTCCGGGGTGGCGTCCGCACACAAGGGTGAGATGAGTGGTGGATAATCCTCGCGACGCAGGCTGCCGTGCGCTTGCACGAGCGTACCGGCACGGAGATCCAGCACGGGAATGATGAGCAAGAACCGACCCCCGCGTTCGAGGCTGTTGCTGCTCGAGTCTATCACCGCCAGCGGACGCCCGGCGTTGGACTGGCCGGCCTCGCTGTGGCAGGAGGCGCTGGCCCTGCGTTCAGCCCTCGCGCGCGATCTCCGCGAGATCTGCGGTGAGGACTTCAGCGAGGCGCTCACGCCGGATGCCGCGGGCCTCGCGGCCGGTCAGCAGGCGGTCAACCGCCATCCGGCCTGGCCCGAGTGGGGCGAGCTGCTCGCAGGCAGTGGCGAGGTGCTGCTGGTGGCCCCGGAGTGCGGCGGTGAGCTGCTCACACTGAGCCTGCTGGCGATCGCGCAGGGTTCGAGGCTGCTCGGTTCCAGTCCTGCGGCCATCCACATCGGTGGCAGCAAGGCGCGGACTGCCGCGTGGCTCGCGCAGGCCGGTCTGCCGGTGGTGCCGACCCTGCCGTTGCACGTCATGCCCCCCAGCAAGGCGCGAGGGGGCTGGGTGCTGAAGCCCGACGATGGTGCGGGTGCACTCGGAGTACGCCGCATCACCACGCAGTCTGCGGCATTCGCTGCAGGGCCCGGGCATGGCGCAGCCATCCAACCAGCGGCACAGCCGCTGGCTACCGAGTCGCTGCCACAGGTCTTGCAGCCGTGGGTGGATGGTCCTTCCGGCAGCCTGTTCGTCTTCAGCCATGGGCAGCAGGTGCGTCTTCTTGCGAGCAGCACTCAGCATGTCGAGTGGCACAACGACGATGCCCGGCTGGTGGGTCTCGAGGTGAATGCACCCCTGCTGCCATGGTCCGATGCGCGCGCCCTGGCAAGGCGCGTGGCCGGCTGTCTTCCGGGACTTTGCGGCTTCTGGGGGCTCGATTTCGTGTGTACGGCGGCTGGCCCCCTGATCCTCGAAGTGAACCCCCGTCCGACCTCGACCTACCCCGCCCTCAGGGAGTCGCTGGGTTGGAATCCGGCACGGCTCCTCGCGGGGCTGTCCGCACCTGCGGAAGGCAGCGTTCCCGGCAACCCGATCCGGCTCGGCTTTGGGTAGAGTGTCGGCATGCACGCGACGCGCGCGGAACTGCGCTGCTCCTCCTCGGCCCCACGACCGGCCGCGCTGTGTGGTTGGGACATCGGTGGGGCGCACCTGAAGGCGGTCGGGCTGGATGCCGGAGGTGGGTTCCTGTGGGCTTGTCAGGCCGCTACCGCGCTCTGGCAGGGCCTGGATAGCTTGCAATGCGCACTCCGGCAGATGCGTAACCGGCTCGCGCCCGACGCTCTGCATGTCCTGACCCTGACCGGCGAGGGTGCCGATTGCTTTCCCGACCGGGCCAGCGGCGTGCATACCCTGCTTGGTCTCTGGCAGGGCGAGTTTGCCGGTGCCAGGGCTTGGGTCTATGCGGGGGCAGGGTGCCTGCACCCGCTCGCGACCAGCGATCCGGAGCGTTTGACTGAGGCTGGGTCCCAAAACCATCTGGCAACGGCGGAGCTCTGTGCTCGGCTCGGGATCATCGGGATCCTCGCCGACATGGGTAGCAGCACGACCGATTTTACGCTGCTGCGATCAGATGGCGTGCATGCCATGGCCCGGGACGATGCCGGGCGACTGACCACGGGTGAACTCGTCTACCAGGGGCTTACCCGCACGCCACTCACGGCGCTCGGCCCGCGCGTGCCCTTCGACGGGCATTGGCAGCCGCTCATGAACGAGCTGTTCGCCACCAGTGCCGATATCCATCGCCTGCTTGGCCAACTGGACGAGTCCTGCGATCTCCATCCGACCGCGGATGCTGCGTCCAAGACCCTCCTGGCCAGTGCCCGCCGGCTTGCCCGCATGCTGGGCCGGGATCTCGACTCGGCCCCGCTCGCGGCGTGGCAGCAGTTGGCCGGTTGGTTCGCCTGGCGGCAGCGCTGCATTCTTGCGGAGTCACTGTGTCAGTTGGCCTCGCGCGAGCCCCAAGCCCTCGCCGATGGCCTCATCACCACCGGCGTCGGCCGTGGCGTGCTGGCGGCCGTGGGCCAGGATCTGGGCCTCGCGACGCGGGGCTTCGCCGAGCTTGTCGGCGTGGCGTCAGCGGCACCCTGGGTGGATCGCTGCGCCCCGGCCTACGCCTGTGCTCGCCTCTGCGCCCTCACCCCGAGCCATTCATGAGCCCGCGCCTCACACCACTGCCCTACCGGGCGGATGCCACGCCACTCTTCGATCGCCTGCGTCGCCTCACCTGGCCGGTCTGGCTGGACAGCGGACACCCTCGGGCACAAGGAGGACGCTGGGACATCCTCGCCGCCGATCCGAAGTGGCGGGTACAGGTCGTCGGCCGGACGCTCGAGCTCAGAGGACCCGACGGCACGAAGCAGAGCCCGCAGCCGGCGGATGCGCTGGATCTCATCGCCACCCTGCTGGCCCGACTCGATCCCACCCCGGTCGCCGGGTTGCCCTTCACCGGTGGTGCCCTGGGTTACTTCGGTTATGACTGGGGGCGGCAACTCGAGGGCCTCGCAGTCCCGCGCCAGGACGACATCCTGCTGCCGGATCTCGCCATCGGCATCTATGGCTGGGCGGTGGTGACGGACCATGCCGAAGGCCGCTCGTGGCTGGTCGAACAGCCGGGCCATACGGCACCGCGCGCCCTGCTGTCGCCGGACCTGCCGGTCACCCCGGCGGCCTACGGACCCAGTTTCCAGGTGCTCTCTGCGGTCGGGCCGGACATGCCGCGCGAGCTCTACGCACGCGGTTTCGCCCGTATCCAGCACTACCTGCGCGAAGGCGACTGCTACCAGGTGAACTTCACCCAGCGCTTCAGTGCCCGCCACAAAGGCGATCCCTGGGATGCCTACTGCCGGCTGCGGGCACGCAATCCGGCACCGTTCTCGGCCTACCTGCAGCTCGCCGAAGGGGCCATCCTCTGTTCCTCGCCTGAACGCTTCCTGCGGCTCAGCGAGCGGCGGGTGGAGACACGCCCCATCAAGGGTACCCGGCGGCGCGTTCACGACGAGGTCGCGGACGCCGCCGTGCTGGCCGAGCTCGCCGGCAGCGAGAAGGACCGAGCGGAGAACGTCATGATCGTCGATCTGCTGCGCAACGACCTCGGCAAGACCTGCGAGATCGGCTCCGTCCGGGTGCCTCAACTCTTTGCCACGGAGAGCTACGCGCGGGTGCACCATCTGGTGAGCACCGTCACCGGGCGTCTGCGTGCGGACTTGGGGCCGCTCGATCTGCTGCGCGGGGCCTTTCCCGGCGGCTCGATCACGGGGGCGCCCAAGCGGCGTGCCATGCAGATCATCGATGAGCTGGAACCGCACCGACGCAGCGTCTACTGCGGCTCCATCGGCTATCTGTCGGCCCACGGCGACATGGACCTCAACATCGCCATCCGCACGCTGGTGTGCAGCGCCGGGCGGGCCTATTGCTGGGCAGGGGGCGGCATCGTCCTCGATTCGGTGCTGGAGGCGGAGTACCAGGAATCCTTCGACAAGGCCTCTGCCATGCTGGACGTCTTCCACGACAGTGAGGCCCCGGGTGTGGGTAGTTAAACTCGGCGGCTCCCTGCTCGAGGCCGGCCACCTCGACGCCTGGCTCGACTGGCTTCGGTGCCGCGCCGCCGCGTCGGAGCCCTTGCTCGTCGTGCCGGGCGGTGGGCCATGGGCCGATGCCGTCCGTGCGCTGCAACCCGTGCTGGGTGCCAGTGACCTCACGGCCCACCGACAGGCGCTGCTCGCGATGCAGCAGTACGGCTGGCTGTTGCTGCAACGGCTGCCTGCGGCGCAAGCCTGGCAGGCCGCCGCTACCAGGCCAGAGGCCGGGCTTTCGGTGTGGCTTCCGGAGGCCACGCATGCCGGGTCCCTCGACTGCCCGGCCGATTGGCGCACGAGTTCCGATGCACTCGCCCTGGAACTCGCCCTCGAGCTGGATGCGCGCGGTCTCCTCTGCGTGAAGTCGGTGTCGCCCATGGCGGGGGCAGACGCCGCCGACTGCTTCGATGAGGTATGCCTCGGGCTCGCCGCGCGCTGTGTCATGCCCGTGGGCTGGTTCGGCCCTCATGAGCAGGCCCTCGCCGAGGCCTGGCTCGCGGGCGCTGCCTTGCCTGCCAGCCATCGTCTTGGGAGCCCCTGAAAATCTGGCTCGTCAGCGGATCTGTGGGTTCCCAAGGTAACTCGCCCACAGGGATGACGAGGGTGTTGTCAGGATCGACGAATTGCCGGCCCCTCCGGCGGTCCTTCCGTCTTGCCCGCGCAGGCGGGCATCCAGTGTTGTTGTGCTGACGCGGGGAAAGGACTGGATCCCCGCCCCCGCCTACCCCACGCGGGGGCAGGCTCTGCGCGGGGATGACGTCGGAGGTCGAGATCTTGGATATCGAGCAGGAACTGGATCCCCGCCTGCGCGGGGATGACGGGGGGCGC
>DBNU01000219.1 GCA_002299125.1 Proteobacteria bacterium UBA664 | reverse complement strand
AGGTGATGTCGAAAAAGGCCTGTTTTTCGATGATCCAACCGTATTCCGGCACTTCAATGAAGACCGGAGCACCATCGAATACCCGGGCGAGCATCTCAAGGAAGCGATGCGGCCGCGAAATGTGCTCCAGCACGTGTCGCAGCACCACCACATCGGCCGCGATTTGATCCTCCTCAGTGAGAAATCGCGCCTCTATGCAAGGGTGATCGCCAACGTAGGTCGCGTCGAAACCACGCACATTGAAGTGCCTTCGCGCCTCGACAAGCTTCAGGAAATCCCCCTTGCCACAACCCACTTCCACGAGCTGACTGCCGGCGGGGAAGTTGGATTCGAGCACTGCGGCCATCGCGCACATGTGCTCCACGAATGCCGGTGAGTGCGCCTGGCTGTTCTCATAGCTGGCGTCGTACACCGCGAGTGCCGGCTCGAAGCCAGCGTTCTCGATGAAGTCGAGCGCACGGTTACGTCGCAGCCGCAGATCTCCGAAAAGCTGCGGCTCCTCGCGGCTATGCAGTGGCCCGTTGGGAAGAACGGGGATGCGCATCAAGGCTGCCCCTCCGCAAACCCTGCCGTCGGCTCAGGCAAGGTTCGCTTCCCCCAGAAGGCCAAGGGTTCATGGGCGGGAAGCGGATACCGGCCCAGTTGGAGATCCATGCTGACCCCAGCCGAGCGGATCCGCGTCTCGACGAGTCGGCGCACGGAGATCGGTCGCCCACTGCACACGTGATGCAGGCCGCCCCTCCCGGAGCGGACGATGTCGACGAAATCCCCGGCCGCCGCGCGAATGTCGAGATAATCCCGCAGTTGTTCACCAAGACTCATGGGGAAGCAGGCATCACCCCGGGCGATGGCCGCTTCCAACTGCCCCATCAAGGTTCTGGGCGGCTGACCCGGCCCATGCAGGTAGAAGAGGCGTATCCACTGCAGGGTCACGGCCCCGGAGGCCCCCAAGAGCAGCTCGAGTTGCTGGAGGAGCTGCAGCTTGCCAAGGCCGTAGGCGCTGATCGGTGCGCAGGGTTGATCGATCGCGATCTCGCCGCTCGACATTCCATACTCTAGGCAGGTACCGGCAACGGTGATCTGGTTCACACCGGCCGCAACGGCAGCCTGCACGAGCCGACGGCTTGCGGGCAGGGCTTCCGTGAAATGGGCCGGATTCCGGTAGTCATCCAGATGCGGCCATGCCAAATGGACGAACATCGCCCCCGGGCTGTCTGGGAAGCGAAAGTCATCTGCAAATGGATCCGCCTCCAACACGGTGAGCGCAGCACCTTCGGTAATGCCGGAAACCTTGGATCGGTCGCGGCTTACCACCGTCACGCGATAGCCCGCCTCGAGCAGCCCCGTCACCACATGCCGCCCGACGAAACCCGTGCCACCCGTCACCAGAACATGGCGGCCGCCCGCACTCATGGCAGCACCTCTGCCACCCGCGGTACCGCGACGTAAAGGCGGGCACCCCAGGCCCGTGTGTGTGCGAGCTGCGCGGCGATCTCCGTGCTGAGGTTCCAGGGCAGGATGAGGATGGTGTCGGGGCGCTCTGCGTCGATGGCCTCCACCGGTCGCACCGGGATACGGCTTCCGGGCAGGAAACGGCCCTGCTTGTGCACGTTGCGGTCCACCACGAAGGCGAGGAGATCGGCGCGCACGCCGGCGAAGTTCAGCAGGGTATTACCCTTGGCGGCCGCGCCGTAGGCCGCCACCCGACGCCCGGCCGCGTGTTCGGCGATGAGGAAGGTGAGCAACTGGTGGCGGATGCGTTCACATTCGGTCTGGAAGCCGGCATAGAAGTCCACGGTCTCAACCCCCGCCGCACCCTCCTTGGCCAGGAGTGTGCGCAGGCGCTCTGAGGGAGTGACAGCAGCCGCATCGGCCCGCCTGAGGGTGAGACGCAGACTTCCGCCATGCGTCGGCAAAGGCTCGGCGTCCTCGAGCACGAGACCATTCGCTGGGGCGATGCGCGCAAGGGCGGCGAGTGAGAGATAGGAATAGTGCTCGTGGTAGAACGTATCGAACTGGCTGCCACGCGCGAGCGCAAGCAGGTGTGGAAACTCGAAGCAGGCGGCACCACCTGGTGCGAGCAGGCGTGCGACGCCGGCGAGGAAGTCGTTGATGTCGGGCACGTGCGCGAGCACATTGAGACCGAGCAGCAGATCTGCGCGCCGCCCGGAGGCAAGCAGTTCATCGGCCAGCGCCACTCCAAAGAATCGCTCGACCACTTCGATACCCTTCGCGCGGGCGACCTCTGCCGTGCTGTGGGTGGGCTCGACGCCGAGGCAGGGGATCCCACGCGCCTTGAAGTACTGCAGCAGATAGCCATCATTCGCGGCCACTTCCACCACCAGGCTGTCGGGGCCGAGCCCATGCCGCTCGATGGACTGATCGGCGAGAGCCGCGGCGTGCGCCAGCCAAGAGGCCGAAAAGCTGCTGAAGTAGAGATAATCCTCGGTGAACAGTGCCTCGCGTGCGGTGTAGTCCTCGGTCTGCACCAGCCAGCAGCCCGCGCACACCAGCACCCGCAGTGGGTAGAAGGTCTCGGGCGCCGCCAGTTGTTCGCGCGTGAGAAAGGCATTGGAAGCGGGTGCCGTGCCGAGGTCGGCAAAGACCATTTCGAGCGGGCGGGCGCAGTGACGGCACTTCATGCCTTGATCCCTGGGTAAGCGGCCGGTAATGCGGGCAGGGCTGCGTCGCGCGGCGAGAGGCCCTGCACGGGGAGCGGCCAGTCGATGGCGAGCCGCGGGTCCTGCACGCTGAAGCCACCCTCGGCCGCGGCCGCGAAGGGCGCGCTGTGGCAATAGATGAGCGTGGCATCGTCGCTCAGGGCCTGGAAGCCATGGGCGCAACCGGGCGGGATGAGCAGTGCAGTTCCGTGCTCTGCGCAGAGTTCCTCCGCATGCCAGGCACCGAAGGTCGGCGAAGCACTGCGCAGATCCACCGCCACGTCAAAGACACGCCCCTTGATGCAGCTCACGAGCTTCGCCTCCGCATGCGGCGGAAGCTGGAAGTGCAGACCGCGCACAGTGCCCGCATGCCGAGTGACGCTTAGGTTCACCTGCGCAATGGCTCCAGGCCAGCCAGCGGCAATCAGTACATCGAGGTCGAAGAGTCGGGCGAAAGAGCCACGAGTGTCGACGCGCGGTGATCTGACGATCCGCTTCACGCCCGCGATGGGGGTGTCCTGTAGCGTCAATCCTGACATTCATGCCTCCCGGAAGGTGCCGTATCGTGCCGCGCGGATCCTGACCCGTGCGCGCTGCGAAGCGAAGTCATCTGCCCTGATCGAAGCGGAACCGCCACATCAGCACCCAGCAGAGGTCCTGGCAGGCCGGCGCAGGGTGGCCCACGCGGCTGCCTCTCGTTCAGCCATCATTCGAGGAGCCTGGGTTGCTTGAGGACGTAGGCCGCTGGCTTTTTCTGCTTCTCGAGCACGCCCTCTGCGACAAGACGCTGCAACCACGCCTTGGCCTGGGCGGTGGACACGTTCAGCTCAACAGCAACCTCGGCGTCCTTCATCGGCGACTTCAACAGCAGTTGAATCACGCCCCGGACCGCCGCGAACAGCGTGTCCGCTGGCGTTGATGGCGTTGTCGTCATCGGGCTGGTTGCTTCGGGGGTGGCCTCAGGTGTCACTGCAGCCGATGGGGTGGGCTCTGGCGCCAGCTCAATCGGTTCGTCGAGGGGTACAGCGGCGGTTGGCGGCACTGGCTCGATCGGTACTTCGATCACCGGTGTTGTCTCCGGGGCCGAGGGCGTCGTGGGTGCAACGCCCGACCGCCCGTCTTCGGAAAACAGTACAAGGTCGGGCTGCGGAGACGGCACCTGAGTGGGCGTAGCTATCCCGAACACAGCCTTGAAGGCATCGGCGTCCTGCGGATTCGGCCAGGGAAGCGCGCCCTTGCGGCGCAGGGCATTGAGTCCAGGAAACGGCGCGCCCGTGGAGCGAACGTACACGGGCACGAACCTGAGCTTGTCCAACTGCTCGACGGCACCCGTCCAGGTACCGCCCTTGTTCAGATCGGAGCTGACAACCAGCGATGCATCGGCCAGCGCATAGATGAGCTTGTTGCGCTGCATGGCGTTGCCGACGTTGAACCCCGCACTTGGGTCGTAGGGCGAAATCAGCACCAGTTGGCCATCGAGCAGCGGATTGCGGTGCTCGCGGTTCATGGCCGTCTTCTCCAGACTGTCCGCGAGCACGCCGCAGGCCTTGCCTCCCGCTTCAAGCGCACCGCGCATGGCGGCCTGGTCGATGCCCTTGGCACCGCCGGATACGAGCGTCCTGCCAGCCCGGGCCGCCAACCGGCCCACCGCCATCGTGTAGTCGATCAACGAGTCGTCCACATGGCGAGAACCGACCACGGCGAGGCCGCCCGACTCCAGCAAGGCCATGTCGCCGCAACCGTAGAGGACTGCCGGGGCGTCTTCGCGCAGGCGCACCTTCAGGCGGCTGGGGTACTCGGCATCCGCGCGGCTGACCACCCAGATGGCGCGCGTTTGCCAACGTTCAATGACTTGGCTCAGAAGGAAACCGCGCTCCAGAAGGCGCTGCAGTCGGGCTCCATCAATCTCCGTCTGACACGCCCGCATGAGATCGGCCGCATCGTGCGACACGAGATCCGCAGGCTGGCGTTGGAGCTCCCGCAGGTGACGGGCAAGACGCTTGTATTCGCCCGGGGACAGCAGATCCACGGAAGACGTGCCACGCCCAGCGATCAGCGGCGCCGTCAGTAGCAGGATCGCCTGGGTGTTGGGCGACAGGGTGGGCATCATTCGCTGCGCCCCGCCTGGGAGAGCGCCAGCGGGTGGACCTCGCCGCTTCCGCCCTTGCGCAAGAGCCACGCGGCCACGGTCAGCGTCCAGCGTGAGTCCACCATGTCATCGACCAGGATTACCGGTCCGCCAGGCAGAGGCTGAACCGTGAGCGCCAGCGAGCCGTCGATGTTGCGCGCCTGCTGGGTGCTGTTTGCCATCGTTTTCTGTTCAGGCCTGTGGTCCGTCTTCTTGATGACCATATGAAACGGTAGATCCAGAGCTTTGGCCAGGCGCTGCGCAAAGTCGGGGACGAGGTTGGGATGACGCAGCGAGGGAATGCAGGTCACCCACGTTGGCTTGGGTTGGGGGTTCCATTCGCGGACCATCTCCCTGCACGCCGACACCAGATCGTCGGCAAAGCTGCGGTCGTGGTACTTGCCTCGACGGACCAGGCCGCCCCACCCAGCGTCGCCCCAGACGCAGAGGGCCCTGCCGGGCTGCGCGCGTCGCTCCAGGCCGATGAAGTCCTCGAGGTCGTACTTCGGGAGCCCCCCGTCTGGCCACTCCTTGCGGGGTTTGATGAGCAGGCTGGAGCGGCGCAGGAACGTGATGGCGTCCTGAACCAGCGATTCATCCACTTCCGTCGGCAACGGGGGCAGCGCAGGTCGCGTGACAACACTTGGATCGCCGTCGAGCGCGCGGATCAGAAAGCCCATGTGTTCACCGAAGGGCAGGCCGACGTATTCCTGCATCTGCCGCTGCTCGGCACGCCGCAACGCCGTGAGTCGCTCGGCTCGCTCCCAGAATTCCTCGCTCAAGTTAGCGGCCGTGAGCTGCCACCGGCCGTTGTGCCTGGCGATGGGCGCTGGTGCTTCGAGGGAGAGCAGCGCGATCGTCTTGTCGATACGGCCCTTGCTCAGGTTGACGCGGCTCAGCAGTTCGGGGACGGTCAGGCCGCGATCTTCTGCCTCGATTGCTTTCAGGACTTCTTCGACCTCCTGTCGGGTCGGGAAGGCGCTGCGGATGAACCAGTCGGCGATGTCCAGCTCTTCCTGGCCGCTCAGCAGCACCCCGTAGGCGGAGTCGAGCGCGCGCCCGGCACGGCCCACTTGCTGGTAGTAGGCGACGACCGAGCCCGGCATCTGGTAGTGGATGACGAAGGCCAGATCCGGCTTGTCGTAGCCCATGCCCAGTGCCGTCGTCGCGACCAGCGCCTTGACCTCATTATTGAGCAGCGCCTGTTCCAGCGCCTCCCGTCGTTCGTCCGTTTCGCCCGTGTAGGCCTCGACGTTGAAGCCCCGGGTCTTGAGCCAGTCGGCGACCCGGTTGGCGTCGCGCACAGTGAGCGTGTAGATGATGCCGTGGCCCGGCAGCACGGCCAGTTGCTGCGCCAGCCACGCCAGACGCTCGGCCTGGCTGGGCAAGCGGATCGTTTGCAGGGACAGTGAGGCGCGATTCAAGTCACCGCGCGAGACTTCGAGCTTCGGGCCGAGCACGGCTGCAAGGTCCTCCATCACGCGCTTGTTCGCCGTTGCCGTGGTGGCCAGCAGCCGCAGGTTCTGCGGCAGCGTCTTGACGATCCGCTCCAGCAGGCGGTAGTGAGGACGGAAGTCGTGGCCCCAGTCGGAGATGCAGTGCGCCTCGTCGATGACCAGCATCGAGATTTGTGCAGCGACGCCGGACAGCACCCGCGTTTGGAAGCGCGTGTTCGCCAGACGCTCGGGAGAGATCAGGAGGATGTCGACTTCCTTTCGGGAAAAACTGCCCTCGATCCGGTTCCACTCGTCGAAGTTATCGGAGTTGATGGTAGCGGCGCGAACGCCCATGCGCTCTGCGGCGACGATCTGGTTACGCATCAGCGCCAATAGCGGGGAGATCAGCAGCGCCGGGCCGCTGCCACCATCGCGCAGCAGCTTCGTCGCGATGAAGTAGACGAAGCTCTTCCCCCAGCCGGTCTTCTGAACAACCAGTAGGCGACCACGCCCTTCGACGACGTGGCGGATCGCGTCTTCCTGGCCTTCACGGAATGTGGCGTCGGCGCGGCCAGAGCCGAGGCGGAGTAGCTCCAGGGCGCGTTGCGAATCGTAGGGCATGTGCATTTGCCTCCCGATGCTGGTCACTGGATTTCGTGGTGCTCCATGGCCCGGCCCTCGCTTGGCCGGTGTCTACACCAACCACCCCGGGTTCACTGCGCCAGCAACCGCTCATAGTCCAGGATGTCGACTTCACACAAGGCCGCAGCAGACTCCCCATGGGCAAAGGCGCGGTACCAGCCCATGGTGCGTGTGACGGCCTCCTCGAGCGACCAACGCGAGGTCACGCCGAGATCCCGTGCGGCGCGTGTGGCATCGAGCCGGAGGAGACCCGACTCTGCCGGGGCGTCGGGAGGTGGATCGACGCGAACCATGGCCCCGGGCCACGCGCCCTGGGCGAGCAATATCACCTCCCCCACACTCGCCTGGGCAGCGGCACTTGGCCCGAAGTTGTAGCTCTCATGGCCGGCTCGGCCCTCGTACAGCGCCTGCGCAAGCCAGAGATAAGCCCACAAGGGCTCCAGCACGTGTTGCCACGGTCGTACCGCGTCGGGACGCCGCAGCGTGAGTTCCAGCCCCTGTGACCAGGCCCGGGCGGCATCCGGCAACAGCCGGTTCTCGGCCCAGTCTCCACCTCCTATCACGTTGCCTGCACGCGCCGTGGCAAGGGCGATACCGGATGCGCGCATGAAGGACGCGTTCCAGGCATGCGTGAGGATCTCGCACGCCGCCTTGCTTGCGGCGTAGGGGTCATGTCCTCCAAGCGGCGCCTCTTCGCTGAAGGGATCTCCCCGCTCCGCGTTCGCGTAGACCTTGTCGCTGGTGACTACCACCACTGCACGGACACTCCCGGAGGAGCGTGCCGCCTCCAGCACGTGGGCCGTTCCCATCACGTTGGTCGCGAAGGTGGCGACAGGCTCCCGATAGCCACGGAAGACCAGTGCCTGCGCCGCCAGATGCAACACGATCTCAGGGGCGAACTCGTGCACCGCCGCCACGAGCGACGCGGGCTCGCGGATGTCGATGAGGTGCTCCGGGCACAGTCGATTCGGACCCAGCGCTGCGTGTAGCGAAGGGGAAGTCTCCGGAGGCAGTGCAATGCCTCCCACAAGCGCCCCGAGGCGCTGCAACCACAGCGTGAGCCACGCACCCTTGAAGCCCGTGTGCCCGGTGACGAGCACGCGCCGCCCCTGCCAGAATCGGCGCGCAGCGTGCAAGGCTGGCGTTGCTCCCGGCCCCATCGCTCAGACCGCGCGCAGGGACCGGCAGCCAGCACGCCTCACGGCCAGACCTTCCAGCGCGCCTGGCCGCTGGCCCAGATCTCCCGGAGCTGCCGCAGTTCATGCAGCGTATCGACGCACTGCCAGTAGCCCTGATGCCGCCAGGCCATGAGTTGCCCCTCGCGGGCAAGGCGCTCGCAGCAGTCGCGCTCCCACACGCTTGCATCGGAATCGATGTAATCGAGTACGCCAGGCTCGAGGATGAAGTAGCCGGCATTGATGAAGGCACCGCTGCTGGCGGGCTTCTCGTTGAAGGCCTGCACGCGGCCATCGCTCGCCAGATCGAGCACGCCGAAGCGCTCTGGCTGTGGCACCGCAGTGACGGTGGCGAGCCGCCCGTGAGCGCGGTGGAAGGCCAGCAGCTCCGCCACGTTCACGTCGGACAGGCCATCGCCGTAGGTGAACAGGATGGTGGAACGGAAGTGTTCGGCGAGCCGCTTCAGCCGACCACCGGTCATGGTTTCGGGGCCGGTATCGACCAGATCGATGCGCCAGGCCTCCTCGTACTGCTCGCGCGTCTGCACCTTGCCGCGCGGGAGGTCGATG
The DNA here is from genome assembly GCA_002299125.1 of Proteobacteria bacterium UBA664. Lineage (GTDB taxonomy): Bacteria > Pseudomonadota > Gammaproteobacteria > UBA7966 > UBA7966 > UBA7966. The sequence continues at coordinate 3,859 of DBNU01000219.1, read as the reverse complement.
TGCAGATCGCTGCCGAGTTGGGGATAGTCGAGGAAGTAGCGCTTGATGACCTCGCCCTTGTAGCCGAGCGCGACGACGAAATCGTCGATGCCGCGGAAGGAGAGCAGTTTCATCAGGTGCCAGAGCAGCGGGCGCCCGCCGATCTCGATCATGGGCTTCGGTACGGCGGCCGTCTCCTCCGAGAGCCGGGTACCAAAGCCCCCGGCGAGGATGAAGGCCTTGAGCGGCAGGCGTTCCTGCATGGTCTCAGTTCGCCCCCCGCGCTCTGAGCGACCCGCGACGCATGCAACGGGTCCCGTCGTGATCCCCGCTTCCGACCAGAACACTCGGGGGCAGGCCGCAGCGGGGATCCCGGTGACAATGCCCCTCGTCGTTCCCGACCAGACACATCGTCATCCCCGACCCACCACCTCGTCGTCTCTGACCGGGCTCATCGTCATCCCCCTCGTTTGCCGATGGCATCGAGCCGTGTGGCCGTGCCGCGCAGGAGTTTCAAGAGCTCGCGGATGACTTTCGGATTGCCCGCCACAACGTGCCCCCGCTCCATGTGCGCGGTGCCGCCGTCCAGATCGGTGACGATGCCGCCGGCCTCCTCGATGAGCAGTGCCCCCGCAGCGATATCCCAGGGTTGCAGTGCGAATTCCCAGAAGCCGTCCATGCGCCCGGCGGCCACCCAGGCGAGATCGAGGGCCGCGGCACCGGCACGGCGCACACCGGCGGTCTCGAGCATGATGGCGCGGAAGGTCTCCAGGTACAGATCCAGATGGGCTGGCTGGCGTACCGGGAAGCCCGTGCCGATGAGCGCGCCCTTCAGCCCGGTGCGGCGGCTGACCCGCAACCGGCGATCATTGAGATAGGCACCCGCGCCGCGCGAGGCGGTGAAGGTCTCCTGGCGCGCGGGATCGTAGACGACACCCTGTTCCAGCCGCCCCTTTACCCGCAGGGCAATGGACACCGCGAACTGCGGATGGCCGTGCAGAAAGTTGGTGGTGCCGTCCAGCGGATCGATGAGCCACTGGTAGTCCTCGTTGTCACCGGCCTGCGCCCCGCCCTCCTCGCCGATGAAGACGTGATCGGGATAGGCCCGGCGCAGCACCTCGATGATGGTGGCCTCGGCCGCCCGATCCACCTCGGAGACGAAATCGTTGTGCCCCTTGCTCTGGACGTCGAGATCGCCCACGCGGTCGAGGTAGCGAAGGATGAGATCACCGGCGCGGTGGGCGGCGCGCACGGCCATGTTGAGCATCGGGTGCATCGGGCTCTCCGTGGGACAGGCCTGGAGTGTACCAGCGCACCGGGGGCGCACCGCCTGCCCCGCAAGTGATCGACCCGATGCCTCCTACTCCAGCCACAACTCCCCGATCATGAGCGGCAGCGCCTGAAAGGGCTCGATGCCCGCGACTTCATCATCGAAGTGGCTGCCGACGAGGAGCCAGCCTTCCTCGACCCGGCGGAAGACCTCGATGTGGCGGGCCTGCGGTTCCACCAGCCAGATGTGGCCCACCCCGGCCGCGTGATAACGCCCGAGCTTGAGGCGGCGATCGAACTGCCGCGTTGATGGGGATGCCACCTCGCAGAGCCAGTCGGGCGCCAGTTCGAGCCACGGGGCGTTCGGGATACGGGGCAGGCGCTCGCGACGCCAGCCGGCGAGGTCGGGCACCAGCACGTCGGCCCCGAAGTGCAGCTCGGGCTCACTGAGGATCCACCAGCCGCCGGGTGGGCCACCCTCACCGCCGAGGCGGCGACCAAAGGCGGTGTACAGGAGCGCGCCGAGCGCCGAGAGGGCTTGTGCGTGCGGCATGGCCGGTCTGGCCTGGGCGTACAACGTGCCGTCGATGATCTCGCCCACGTAGCGCTCGGGCAGGGCCTCGAGGTCGGCGTAGGTGGCCTGACCCGGCGAGGGGAGTTCCAGGGTTGCGGTCATGGGGTGGGTCTCGTGGGCGCGGGCAGCGGGACGGGCCATGGGAGAGACTCCAGAGAGTAGCCGGGAGCCCATTGGAGCGCAGTCACCAGCCGGCAGACCCGACTCGGCAGGAAATCGGGCTCGTGGCGCAGGAACCGGGCGGCGGCACCCCACCCGCGATGCCGCGCCTTCAGTCGAGCCACAACTCCGCGAGCGCGAGCGGCAGCACCTGGAAGGGCTCGATGCCCGCGACCTCGTCGTCGAAGTGGCTGCCGACGAGGAGCCAGCCTTCCTCGATCCGGCGGAAGACCTCGATGTGGCGGGTCTGCGGTTCCACCAGCCAGATGTGGGCCACCCCGGCCGCGTGATAACGCCCGAGCTTGAGGCGGCGATCGAACTGCCGAGTGGAGGGGGATGCCACCTCGCAGAGCCAGTCGGGTGCCAGTTCGAGCCACGGGGCGTTCGGGATACGGGGCATGCGTTCACGGCGCCAGCCGGCGATGTCGGGCACCAGCACGTCGGCCCCGAAGTGCAGCTCGGGCTCACTGAGGATCCACCAGCCGCCGGGAGCCCCGCCGTCCCCCGCTTCCCGCTGGTATGCAACGTTGATGACTGCGCCCAAGCGGCTGGCTGCCTTGGTATGTGGCATGGCCGGTCTGGCCTGGGCGTACAAGGTGCCGTCGATGATCTCGCCCACGTAGCGCTCGGGCAGGGCCTCGAGGTCGGCGTAGGTGGCCTGACCGGCCGGGGGGAGTTCCAGGGTTGCGGTCATGGGGTGGGTCTCGTGGGCGCGGGCAGCGGGACGGGCCATGGGAGAGCCTCCAGAGGGTAGCCGGGGGCCCATTGGAGCGCAGTCACCGGCAGGCAGGCCGGGCTCGGCAGTAAATCGCGTGCCCGGCGCAGATCTCCGGGAGACTTGGCCCTTGCCCGACCGCGCTGGCGGTCTGGCAGCCGCCCGGGTGCTTCGATCATCGTGGCTACACCCGCCGGTATTCGCGCCTGCTAGCATCGCGCGCCATGCAAGCCCTGCTCGATCGCCTCCACGTCGTCATGGTGGAGACCTCTCACCCCGGCAACATCGGGGCCGCCGCACGCGCGATGAAGACCATGGGTCTATCGGGCCTGCGCCTCGTCTCCCCGCGATGCCATCCCTCCGCCGAGGCCACAGCCCGCGCCTCCGGGGCCGACGATCTCCTCATGGCCGCGCCTGTGTACGGGGAACTCGCCCCGGCGCTGGCCGACTGCACGCTCGTGTTCGCCACCACGGCACGCATTCGCTCCCTCAACTGGCCCATGCTGGATGCACGCGAGGCCGGGCATCTCGCCATCGAGACCGCCGCTGCGGGAGGGCAGGTGGGGATGGTGTTCGGGCGCGAGGACAACGGCCTCAGCAACGAGGAACTCGCCCTCTGCCAGCGCATGCTGCGCATCCCGGTGAACGAGGGCTTCGACTCCCTGAACATCGCCTCGGCGGTGCAGGTGGTCTGCTATGAATTGCGCATGGCGGCACTTGCCCATGGCGGGCAGCCCAGCCTACCGCCCGTGGGCTTCAAGCCACGCGCTGACGGCCCGCTCGCCGAGATCACGGTCGCCGAGATGGAGCGCCTGTTCGTACATCTCGAGCGGGTACTGGTACGGATCGGCTTTCATGACCCAACCGCACCACGCCGCCTGATGCCACGCCTGCGGCGGCTCTTCCAGCGTGCGATGCTCGACCGCCACGAGTACAGCATCCTGCGCGGCTGGCTCGCCGCGACCGAGGAGGCACTGCCACCCGGGTGACGGCGGCGACGGGCCATGACACGCGCGCTGCGCGACCCACACCGCTTGCAATCGTTTCGTGCCATTCCAGCGCCGGTGGAGGTGACGAGCCGGCGTAAGCACTCGGGGAGCCCTTATAGCCACAGCTCCGCGAGCGCGAGCGGCAGGGCCTCGAAGGGCTCGATGCCCGCGACT